>JAZJZB010000096.1:4524-11145 GCA_040390085.1 Pseudomonadota bacterium
TTGTCGAGAGTCGTTACGCTGAAATCGACGGTGTCCGGCTGGTGATCGACCTTCATCAGCAACGGTGTCCCGCACTGCCCGCAAATTTCGCGGTGACCGAAGCTCGAGGAGGTCACGGACTTCACCTCGTCGGCACCTTGGGTCCAGACGAGATCGCCCTCCGGGACGGTTGCGAACACCATTGCCGGAGCGCCGCTGCTGAGTTGGCAGGTACGGCAATGGCACCAGCCGCAGTCGAACGGATCGCTCGCCAGCTCGTAGCGGATCGCGCCGCACATGCATCCGCCGGTCAATCGCATGGCTTCTCCATTAATTGACTATAAGGGGCGCGCTTCTTACATCGCCGGCGGCTATTTCCCCAGCGTCGGCGGGAGCATTTCGCCCTTTCTTGAACGCGCGGGTTTTTAAGGGAATTTCATGTTCGCCGCAGTGGCAAAGAGCATCTTCGGATCGGCCAACGACCGCTATGTCCGCAGTCTTGGCAAATATGTCGACGCGATCAACGCGCTCGAGACCAACATCCACGCGCTGTCCGACGATGAGCTGAAGGGCCAGACCGACCTGTTCCGGCAACGGCTCGCCAATGGCGAAAAGCTCGACAGTTTGCTTCCCGAGGCGTTCGCGACGGTCCGCGAGGCGGCAATCCGGACGCTCGGCCAGCGGCATTACGATGTCCAGCTGATCGGCGGAATCGCGCTTCACCGCGGCGAGATCGCCGAGATGAAGACCGGCGAGGGCAAGACCCTGGTCGCGACTCTCGCGGTCTATCTGAACGCGCTCGAGGGCAAGGGCGTCCATGTCGTGACGGTCAACGACTATCTCGCCCGGCGCGACGCCGAATGGATGGGGCAGGTCTATCGCTTCCTCGGGATGAGCGTCGGGGTGATCGTCCCCAACCTC
This sequence comes from Pseudomonadota bacterium, assembly GCA_040390085.1. GTDB lineage: Bacteria > Pseudomonadota > Alphaproteobacteria > Sphingomonadales > Sphingomonadaceae > Sphingomicrobium. The sequence goes on from JAZJZB010000096.1 coordinate 5,425, forward strand.
GGCGATCAGCAGCGGCGCGACGCCTATGAGGCCGACATCACCTACGCGACCAACAATGAGCTCGGCTTCGACTACCTGCGCGACAATATGAAATATTCCCGCGAGCAGATGGTCCAGCGACCGTTCAATTTCGCGATCGTCGACGAGGTGGATTCGATCCTGATCGACGAGGCCCGGACCCCGCTGATCATTTCCGGGCCGACAGACGACAAGTCGGACCTCTACATCTCGGTCGATAAGCTGGTGAAAACCCTGCAGCCGGCCGATTACGACATGGACGAGAAGCAGAAGAGCGTCGTCCTGACCGAGGACGGGACCGAGAAGGCCGAGCGGATGCTCGAGGAGCAGGGGCTGATCGAAGGCCGCAACCTTTACGACATCAATAACACGCAGGTCGTCCACCACTTGAACCAGGCGCTCAAGGCGAACGTCATGTTCAAGAAGGACATCGATTACATCGTCAAGGACGGCAAGGTCGTGATCATCGACGAGTTCACCGGCCGAATGATGGACGGCCGCCGCTGGTCCGACGGGCTTCACCAGGCGGTCGAGGCCAAGGAAGGCGTGATGATCGAGCCCGAGAACCAGACGCTCGCCTCGATCACCTTCCAGAATTATTTCCGCATGTATCCGAAGCTTTCGGGAATGACCGGCACGGCGATGACCGAAGCGCCGGAATTCTTCGACATCTACAAGATGAACGTGGTCGCGATCCCGACCAACGTCGACGTCCGACGCATCGACGAGGAAGATGAATTCTACAAGACGATGCCGGAGAAGTTCGCTGCGATCGCCAAGGAACTGAAGGCCAAGCAGGAGATCGGGCAGCCGGCGCTGGTTGGCACGGTTTCGATCGAGAAATCGGAAATGCTGTCCGAATTCCTGGACAAGGAAGGCATCAAGCACAGCGTCCTGAATGCCCGGTTCCACGAGCAGGAAGCGCACATCGTCGCCCAGGCCGGCCGCATCGGCGCGGTGACCATCGCCACCAACATGGCGGGCCGCGGCACCGACATTCAGCTCGGCGGCAACCTCGAGTTCCGGATGCAGGACGAATTCCCCGAGCTTGAGGCGGGCACGCCCGAATATGAGGCGCAGGCCGAGAAGATCCGCGCCGAACTCATTGCGGAGAAGCAGCGCGTGCTCGAGGCCGGCGGCCTCTACGTGCTTGGCACCGAGCGTCACGAAAGCCGGCGCATCGACAACCAGCTGCGCGGCCGATCGGGCCGCCAGGGCGATCCCGGCCTGTCGAAATTCTACCTTAGCCTGGACGACGATCTGCTGCGCATCTTCGGTCCGCAGACCATGTTCTCGCGGCTGATGAACAAGAACCTCGAGGATGGCGAAGCGATCGTTTCCCCGTGGATCTCGAAGGCGATCGAGACTGCGCAGAAAAAGGTCGAGGCGCGCAATTACGACATCCGCAAGCAGGTCGTCGAATTCGACGACGTGATGAACGACCAGCGCAAGGTCATCTATGCCCAGCGCGCCGACATCATGGACGCCGAAAGCGTCAGCGACGTGATCGACGACATGCGCGCCGAGACCGCTGCGTCGATCGTCGCGGTCAGCTGCCCCGAAGGCACCTATCCCGAGCAGTGGAATGTCGAGAGCCTCAAGGAAAGCATCGACGTCGTATTCGGCCTTCAGCCGCCGATCGACGAATGGCTCGAAGAGGAAGCGGTCGACCCCGAGATGATCATCGAGCGGCTGCAGAAGCTCGCCGATGAGACCATGGCCGCGAAGCTCGAGAACCTTGAGCGGGAACGCTGGAACGAAGTCGAGAAGCAGATCCTGATCCAGACGCTCGACCATCACTGGAAGGAGCATCTCGCGACTCTCGACGCGCTTCGCCAGGTGATCCACCTGCGCAGCTACGCGCAGAAGAAGCCGATCGACGAATATAAGCAGGAAGCGTTCATGCTGTTCGAACGCCTGCTGGTCGCGATCCGCGAGGAAGTGACCCGGGTGCTGATGCGGGCGCAGGTGCAGCTCGAGGACGCTCCGCCGCCCGAGCTGCCGGACTTCATCACCCAGCACCTCGATCCATTCTCGGGCGATGACGACACGGCCGACATCGACGCCGCCGCGCGCGGCGTTTTGCCTAACCTCCCGCCGCTCGGAGCGATCCCGCAGCCGCCGCTTCCGCATGGTGATGTTGATGGAGAGGTCGCCGAAGCACCAGTCAGCCGCAACGCGCCGTGTCCGTGCGGATCGGGCAAGAAGTACAAGCATTGCCACGGCCAGCTCGCGTAGCGCCCGCCGCGGCGCCAGTGGCCTTGATCGACAGAACAGCGCTGCGGCGCGCCTATCGGCCTGACGAAGAGCAGGTCGCCGCGGAGCGCATTGCCCAGGCGAAACTCAGTCCGTCGGAGCTGGGCGACGCGACCGCGACCGCGCGGGCCCTGGTCAGGGGGGTGCGCGCGCACAAGCCGTCGGGCGTCGATGCGTTCCTCCATGCCTACGACCTCGGCTCGGACGAGGGCGTGGCAATGATGTGCCTGGCCGAGGCGCTGCTCCGGATTCCCGACGCGCACACCGCCGACGAGCTGATCGCCGACAAGCTCGCAGGCCCCGACTGGTCGGAAAAGCTCGGCCGGTCGGACTCCTCGTTCGTCAACGCCGCGACGTTTTCGCTGCTGCTGACCGGCAAGGTCCTCGAAGGAGCGCAGGACCGATCCGACAACTGGCGCGCGGCGCTCGGCCGGGCCGTCGGCCGCCTTGGCGAGCCGGTCGTCCGGACCGCGGTTCGCGAGGCGATGAAGATCCTCGGGCGCAATTTCGTTTTCGGCCGCAACATCGACGAAGCGCTGAAGCGCGCCGCGCCGGAACAACGCCAGGGGCTAAGCCACAGCTTCGACATGCTCGGCGAGGCCGCCAAGACCTTTGAGGATGCCGAGCGATATGCGCAATCCTATCGCGGCGCGCTCGAGCATATCGCGAGCGCGGCCAAGGGCGGTTTTCGCAAGTCGCCGGGCATTTCGGTCAAGCTGACCGCGCTGCACCCGCGCTTCGAATTCTCGCACCGCGACGAGGCGCTTGCAGCGGTCATTCCGGTGGTCCGCGAGCTCGCGCTGAAGGCTTCCAAGGCCGACGTCCATTTCACCATCGACGCCGAGGAAGCCGACCGGCTCGAGCTCCAGATGGACGTGTTCGAGGCGCTGCTCGCCGATGACGCATTGTTCGCCAACGGCTGGGGCGGATTCGGGATCGCGCTCCAAGCTTACCAAAAGCGCGCCGCTCCTTTGTGCGACTGGGTGATCGACGCCGCCCGTGCCCATGGCCGCAAGCTGATGGTCCGCCTGGTCAAGGGCGCTTACTGGGACACGGAGATCAAGGCCGCGCAGGTCGGCGGGCTGCCCGATTACCCGGTGTTCACCCGCAAGGTTGCGACCGACGTCTCCTACCTCGCCTGCGCCCGCAAGCTGCTCGCCGCCGACGACGTCGTTTATCCCGCTTTCGCGACCCATAACGCGAACACGATCGGCCAGGTGAAGGCGCTTGCGGGCACCAAGCCGTTCGAGTTCCAGCGCCTGCACGGCATGGGCGAGGAGCTGTATGAGGAGCTTGGCCGGCTCGAGCGCGCGATCGGCGATGCGGCCACTCCAGTGCGCATCTATGCGCCGGTCGGGAGCCATAAGGAGCTGCTCGCTTACCTCGTTCGCCGGCTGCTCGAGAACGGCGCCAATTCGAGCTTCGTCAACCGCATCGCGGATGAGCAGGTGTCGCTCGACGAGCTGGTCCGCGACCCCGTCGCCGAGCTCGCCGGGCTGGAGCCGAAGCGCAACCCGAAGATCATCCTGCCGCGCGAAATATTCGGTGCGCAGCGCCACAATAGCGCCGGCTGCGACCTGTCCGATCCGCTGGTGCGCGAGCCTCTGCTCGACCGGCTGAAGGCACTTGAGGCGCGCGACTGGACCGCCAAGCCGAGCTTGGGAGCGGGCAAGAAGCGCGCGGTCACTTCGCCGCATGATCGCAACATCGAAGTGGGAACCGTCTTCGAGGCGACCGCCGAGGACGTCGACCGGATGGCCCGCGCCGCCCATGCCGCCCAGCAGGACTGGGATGCGCTTGGCGGCGAGGCGAGGGCCCGCCTGCTCGACCGCACCGCCGACCTCTACGAGGAGCATCGGGAGGAATTTTACTCGCTGTGCATCCGCGAGGCCGGCAAGACCTTGATCGACGCCGTGCTCGAAGTGCGCGAGGCGGTCGATTTCCTGCGCTTCTATGCCTCCGAGGCGCGGCGCCAGTTCACCAAACCGCTGCCGCTTCCGGGCCCGACCGGCGAGCAGAACGAACTTCGCCTGCATGGCCGCGGGGTGTTCGCGAGCATTTCGCCGTGGAATTTCCCGCTCGCGATCTTCACCGGCCTCGTCTCGGCGCCGGTGGCCGCGGGCAATGCGGTAATCGCCAAGCCGGCGGGGCAAACACCGCTGATTGGCGCGCTTGCGGTCGAGCTGATGCACCAGGCGGGCATCCCGAAGGAAATCGTCCAACTCGCACCCGGCCCAGGTCGTGTGGTCGGTGGAACCCTGACCGCGCATCCGCTGCTAGCGGGCGTGGTCTTCACCGGCTCGACCGAGACGGCGCGGATGATCAACCGCACCTTGGCCGAGCGTGATGGGCCGATCATCCCGTTCATCGCCGAGACCGGCGGCCAGAATGCGATGATCGTCGATTCATCGGCCTTGCCCGAGCAGGTGACTCGCGACGTCATTTCCTCTGCTTTCCAGAGCGCCGGCCAGCGCTGCTCGGCCTTGCGGGTGCTGTTCGTCCAGGAGGACGTCGCGGACGGGATGATCCGGATGATCGCCGGCGCGATGGCGGCGCTGAAGGTCGGCGACCCAAGCGATCTCGCCACCGACGTCGGTCCGGTGATCGACGAACCCGCCAAGAAGACGCTCGAAGACCACCTCGACTGGCTCGACAAGAATGCGAAGCGGATTTGCCGTCTCGAGCTGTCCGATGAGACCAGGCGCGGCTGCTTCGTCGCTCCGTCTTTCTATGAGATCCAGTCGCTAAGCCAATTGAATCGCGAGCATTTCGGTCCGATCCTGCACGTCGTCCGATTTGCCGGCGACAAGCTCGGCGAAGTCGTCGAGGCCATCAATGCGACCGGCTATGGCCTCACCATCGGCCTGCAGAGCCGCATCGACACCGTCCGCGATTATGTCGAGGAGCATGCACGCGTCGGCAATTTCTACGTCAACCGCAACCAGATCGGCGCGGTGGTCGAAAGCCAGCCGTTCGGCGGGGAGGGGCTGTCGGGCACCGGGCCCAAGGCCGGCGGGCCGCACTATGTCGCGCGCTTCGCCACCGAGCGCGTGACCTGCATCGACACCACCGCAGCGGGGGGCAACGCCAGCCTGATGGCGGCGCTGGAGGGGTGACCGCCCTGTCAGTGCGGGCTGGTCTTGATGGCTTGGCCGTCGCCCTGGCCAGCAGTCACTTGTAGCCGCACCGGTATGCGTGCGCGTTTGACGTCGTCCTGAAACCATTCGTCGGCGGTCATGCAGCGCCGGCCGCCGCGCATGTGGCTGCCCAGCTGCCGCTCGACTGCGCGGCAAATCAGCTTGGGCTTTTCGGGAGCGGGTGCTGGGGCCGCCTGCACATCGCCGGCGGCAGCGAACATCGCAATCAGGATCAACATTGGCACCTCCGCAAGGGCTCGCTCTGCCTGCGGAGTGGGGGAGTCAAGCCTGACTGAGATGGCTCCCCGGG
>JAZJZB010000097.1:0-8782 GCA_040390085.1 Pseudomonadota bacterium
ATTTTCATCGCCTGCGGGACCGTGCCCTGCGCGGTCGCGATCTGGATCCTGCGGGCGGCAATCGGCCGCGCCGGCGGAAGCGGCGTGCCGACGCCCTTCAGCGCATCGGCCAGCGATGCCCCGCTCGAGGCCTTGGCGACGACCTGGGTCGCAGCGGCGCGCGCTCGCTTAAGGGCCTGGTCGTTGATCCAGTCATTGGCGACCGTATCGCGTATGCTTGCAAGCGGAGCGGGCGCCGCCGGGACGACCTGGCCCGGCGAAACGACGGCATAGCCCTGGTCGTTCGGCAGCGCGACGATTTCAGGCGGATCGTTAAGGGCGATCTCGAAGCCCGTCTTGAGCGCCGGGGCCAGTTCGGCGGGCAGCTTGAATGCGGGATCGGCGCGCGAAGCCCCGCTTGCCGTGATCAACGGAGTGGCGGTCACTGTCAGCTTCGCGGCTGCCACGGCCTCGTTGAAATTGCTGCCCTCGTCGACGGCGTTCTGGACCTTGTCGACCAGCTCCTCGATGGCCTGCATGCGTTTTTCGACCGTGAGCTTGGCGGCGATTTCGCCGCGCGCCTGCTCGAGCGACTTGCCGGCGATGGTCTTCACCGAGTCGACCTTTGCGACGATCCAGCCGAAATCCGATTGGACCGGGCCGACGACCGCGCCCGACGAGGCGCCGAACACCGCCGCCGCGGCCTTGCCGCCGGCGACTCCCGAATAAGCCTCACGGCTCTGGTCGGCGAGCGTGGTCAACGAGGCATTGTTGCCGGCCGGCGCTGCGGCAGCGGCCAGGCTTGCGCCACCCTTGGCGCGCTGTGCGATTGCGTTCGCAGTCGCCTGGTCCGGGGTCACGACCTGGCTGATCGAGCGCGTGTCCTTGGCCGCGAAGGTCGCCTTGTTGGCGTTGTAATAGTCGGCCACGTCCTTGTCGGTGGCGCTAACCGCCGTGACTTGCTCTGGTCCGATCCGGGCGAGGCGGATCACGCGCTGCTCGGGGATCATGTAGCGGGCCCGGTTGGCGGTGTAGAATTGCTGGAGGTTAGCGTCGCTGGGGGCGAGTCCGGCGCGGAACGGAGCGAGCGGAATCACCGCGGCTTCGCCTTCGCGCGAATCGAGCAGCATCGAGGCGAACGGAGTCGCCATCCCGACCGAGACGCGGGCATTGGTGGCGACGGGCGTCAGCACCATCCGCTGCAACAGGCCGCCGGTGATGATTTGCCTCACCTCGGCGTCGGTCAGCCGCTGTTGGGCCAGGAAGTTCTGATAGGCCTGGTCGCTGAACTGGCCGTTGAGCCCCTTGGCCTGCGGGATTTGGGCGATCTCGGCATCGACCAGCCGTTTTGACACCGGGAAGCCGAACTTGTCGGCAAAAGCGAGCAGTGTCCGCTGGTCGATCAGCGCTTCGAGGATCGTGTCGAAATCGCCGGCAATCGTCGTATAGCTGGCGTCCGGCTTCTGCTGGCGCACCTCCTGGAGCCTCTTTTCCATGGCAGCGCTCATTTCGCGCTCGGAAATGACCTGGTCGCCGACCTGGGCAAGGTTCGAGCTGCCCATTCCGAAGCTGATATTGCCCGAACCGAAGTTCGAGATGTCGGCGACCGCGAAGCCGGCGAGGATTGCGACGAGCACCAGCGCCATGATCCATGTGCCGACTTTGGATTTCGAGACGCGGCGGAAGAAAGTGAGCATTGCGGTCCAGTTCTCGAAGGGAGTGGGGGCTGCTTTAGGGGCGAGCCTTGCGGTCATCAAGGCGGCCCCGCTAGTGGCCGGCACAAAGGGGTGATCAATGGCTGACAGGAAACTGGTTGCGGGAAATTGGAAGATGCACGGCCTGTCCGCCGACATCGCCGAGGTGAAGGCGATCGCCGAAGCAAGCCGCGATTACCCGGCCGTCGATGTCGCTTTGTGCGTCCCTGCGATTTTGATCGAGCGGGCAGCCCGCGCAGTGCCGGGCTTGGCCATTGGCGGCCAGGATGTCCATCATGCGGAGAAAGGGGCGCATACCGGCTGTACCTCGGCGGCGATGCTGCTCGACGCCGGGGCGAGCCTGACCATCGTCGGCCACAGCGAGCGGCGGGACGCGCACCGCGAGCTCGATGCCGACGTCAAGGCCAAGGCGGAAGCCGCGCTGTCGATCGGGCTCAACGTGATTCTGTGCATCGGCGAGAGCCTCGACGTGCGCGAGGCGGGCGGGGCGGTTGCAACGGTGATTGCGCAGCTTGACGGTTCATTGCCCGAGCGCCTCGCCGGCGAAGCCGAGCTCGCAATTGCCTATGAGCCGATCTGGGCGATTGGCACGGGCAAGATCCCGACCATCGCGGAAATCGGCGAGATGCACGCGGCGATCCGCGCCAGGCTGGTCGACCGATTTGGACCGACGGGCGCCAAGCTCCGAATCCTCTACGGCGGCTCGGTCAAACCCGCGAACGCCGGCGAAATCTTTGCCATTGCCGACGTCGACGGCGCGCTGGTCGGTGGCGCGAGCCTCAAGGCCGCCGATTTCATGCCGATCGTCGCAGCTGCGGCCGCCGCGGTTGAAGGCGAGGGCGCGATCGCCTAAGTCGCCGCGGCAAGCATTCCAGGATAGCCCCGACATGTTCCCATTTCTGCTGATCGTCCAAACGCTTATCGCCGTCTCGCTGATCGGCACGATCCTCATGCAGCGCTCCGAGGGCGGGGGTCTTGGCGTGGGCGGAAGCTCGTCGGGCTTCATGACCGCGCGCGGCGCGGCCGATTTCCTGACCCGCTCGACCGCCGTCCTCGGCGGGATGTTCATCGTCCTCTCGATCGTGATGGCCGCGATTGCCGGCGCTACCCGCGAAACCGCCAAGATCGATACTTCGCTCGCCAACACCGCTGCGCCGCTCCAGCAGACCCAGCCGGTGCAGACGAAGCCGGTGCCAGTGCCTGGCGCGAAGCCTGAGCAGAACCAGCAGGCGCCGGTCCCGCTCGCTCAATAAGCGCAGCGGCGACCAACTATTTTTTCACGCGCGGCTTGCGTCGGCGGCGCCTTAACCCCTAAGCCCCAACTCCCATGGCGCGGTTTATTTTTGTCACCGGCGGCGTGGTTTCATCGCTTGGGAAAGGCCTCCTTTCAGCGTCCCTCGGGGCGCTCCTCCAGGCGCGTGGCTACAAGGTCCGAATCCGGAAGTTCGATCCCTATCTGAACGTCGATCCGGGCACGATGTCGCCCTATCAGCACGGCGAGGTCTATGTGACCGATGACGGCGCCGAGACCGACCTCGACCTTGGCCATTACGAGCGGTTCACTGGTGTTTCGGCCAAGCAGTCGGACAATATCACCACCGGCCGCATCTACCGCGACATCATCGCCAAGGAGCGGCGCGGCGACTATCTCGGCGCAACGGTCCAGGTCATCCCGCACGTCACCAACGCGATCAAGGAGTTCGCGCTCACCGATACCGGCGATGTCGATTTCGTCATCTGCGAGATCGGCGGGACCGTCGGCGACATCGAGAGCCTGCCGTTCATCGAATCGATCCGCCAGCTGCGCAACGACCTCGGCCGCGACAACACCGTCAGCGTCCACACCACCCTGGTGCCGTGGATCAACGCCGCCGGCGAGCTCAAGACCAAGCCGACCCAGCAGAGCGTCCGCGAGCTTTCGAGCCTCGGGGTCCAGCCCGAAGTGCTGCTGTGCCGCTGCGACCGGCCGCTGCCCGAAAGCGAGCGCGAGAAGATCGCTTTGTTCTGCAACGTGCCCAAATCGGCGGTGATCCCGGCGCTCGACGCCCGCAACATCTACGATGTGCCGCTCCAGTATCACGAAGCGGGGCTGGACGACGAAGTGCTGCGCGCGTTCCGGATCGATGATGCTCCAGCGCCCGACATGGGCCGCTGGAAGGAGATCATGGACCGGATCGACCATTACGAGAGCGAGGTCACGATCGGGGTCGTCGGCAAATATGTCGGATTGCCCGATGCCTATAAGAGCCTGCGCGAGGCATTGGTCCACGGCGGCATCGCCAACCGGGCCAAGGTCAATATCCAGTGGATCGACGCCGAGCTGTTCGAGCATCCCGAGGCCGACATCGTGGCCGAGCTCGAGCCGTTGCACGGGATCCTGGTCCCGGGCGGCTTTGGCGAGCGCGGCAGCGAGGGCAAGATCGCGTCGGTCACCTTTGCCCGCGAGCGCGAGATCCCCTTCTTCGGGATCTGTCTTGGAATGCAGATGGCGTGCATCGAGGGCGCGCGGAACCTCGCCGGGATCAAGGACGCTTCGACGACCGAGTTCGGCGACACGTCCGAGCCCGTGGTCGGAATGATCACCGAGTGGATGAGCGAGGAGGGGTTGCAGAAGCGCGCAGCCGACGGCGACCTCGGCGGGACGATGCGGCTAGGCGCCTATCCCGCCAAGCTCGACGGCAACAGCGTCGTCCATTCGATCTACGGCAAGGAGCTGATCAGCGAGCGCCACCGCCACCGCTACGAGGTCAACATCCACTATCGCGATGCGCTCGAAAGCGGCGGCCTGATCTTTTCCGGAATGTCGCCCGACGACCAGCTGCCCGAGATCGTCGAGCGGCCCGACCATCCGTGGTTCATCGGGGTCCAGTTCCATCCGGAGCTCAAAAGCCGCCCGTTCGAGCCGCATCCCTTGTTCGCCGGGTTCATCGAGGCAGCGGTGAAACAGAGCCGGCTGGTTTAACGGAACGCGCCTCTTATTCGTCCGTTACGGCGGCCGGCCTGCTGTCTAAGGATCGAGTCTGCGGCGTTGCGGGCCGGGGAAACGGCCCCTAAATCGACGCCATGACCAATAGCATTTCGACCCGCCTTGCGGTGCTTGGCTCGGGGCCGGCGGGCTACACCGCAGCAATCTATGCGGCGCGCGCCGGGCTCAGCCCGATCATCATCCAGGGAATCCAGCCCGGCGGACAGCTCACCACCACCACCGATGTCGAGAATTACCCGGGATTCCGCGACGTCATCCAGGGCCCGTGGCTGATGGAGGAGATGCAGGCCCAGGCCGAGCATGTCGGGACCAAGGTCGTGTGGGACCATATCTCGAGCGTCGATTTGTCGCGCCGCCCGTTCCGGCTCACCGGGGACAGCGGAACGCAATATTTCGCCGACGCGCTGGTCATTGCCACCGGCGCTCAGGCGCGGTGGCTCGGCCTACCGTCGGAAGAGCATATGAAGGGCCGCGGGGCCTCGGCCTGCGCGACCTGCGACGGCTTCTTCTATCGCGGCACGAAGGTGGTGGTGATCGGCGGCGGCAACACCGCAGTCGAGGAGGCGCTCTACCTCACCAACCATAGCCATGACGTCACCTTGATCCATCGCCGTGATTCGCTGCGGGCGGAGAAGATCCTGCAGGACCGGTTGTTTGCGAACGAGAAGATCAACGTGATCTGGGACAGCGAAGTCGTCGAGTTCGTCGGCGGCGGCGATCCCGAGACGCTGGTCGGGCTCGACATCAAGAACAAGCGCACCGGCGAGGTCAGCCGGGTCGAGGCCGAAGGCGCGTTCGTCGCGATCGGCCACAAGCCCGCAACCGAGTTGTTCAACGGTCAGATCCACCTCGACTCCGATGGCTACATTCAGGTCGAGGCGGGCACGACGCGGACCAACGTCGAAGGCGTGTTCGCGTGCGGCGACGTGATGGACAAGGTCTACCGCCAGGCGGTGACTGCGGCGGGCACCGGGTGCATGGCCGCGCTCGACGCCGAAAAATATCTCGCTGCACAGGAATATGAGGCAATCGCCGCCGAATAGCGGCCGCCCGAGGGGACAGGGATCGAATGAAGCCGACCGGACCGATCCCGCCCTATTTCTCGGCCGATGACCAGGGCCGGCTGTCGATCGGCGGCTATTCCGCCGAGGAACTGGTGAGCGAAGCCGGCGGAACACCCCTGTTCGCCTATGACAACAATATCGTCGGCGGCCAGCTGGCCCGGCTGAAGGCCGCAATGCCCGATGGGCTTGCAGTCTATTATTCCGTGACAGCAAACCCTTACGAGCCTTTGCTCAATTTTATTGGAAGGTATGTCGACGGCTTCCGGGTGGTCTCCAGGGGGGAGCTCGAGCGGTTGAAGCGCGCCGAACTCGCCGGGATCCCGATCACCTTCGCGGGGCCTGGCAAGGGCGACGACGAGCTCGAAGCTGGAATCGCCGCCGGGGCCGTCATCAGCGTCGAGAGCGAGGGCGAGGCGCGGCGCGCGATCCTTGCCGGCGAGCGGCTCGGGATTCGCCCGCGGATCGCGGTCCGGGTCAATCCGCCCTTTGCCATCGAAAATGGGCGGGTCACGATGGGCGCCCGGCCGAGCCCGTTCGGAATCGACGCGGAGCGCGTTCCGACCCTCGTCCAGGGCCTGATCGAGGGGGACGTCGATTGGCGCGGCCTACACATTTTCGCGGCCGCGCAATGCCTTGACGATGGAGCGCTGATCGAAGCGCACAAGGCGATCATTAACTGCGCTGGCGAGATCGCCGGCAAGCTGTCGATGCCGATCCCGGAGCTCAACCTCGGCGGCGGGTTCGACGTGCCCTGCTTCGAGGGCGAGTTGCCGCTCGATGTCTATCGAATGGCGAACGCGCTCCACGAGACCCTGTGCGCGGCTCCGGACCTGCTTGCGACGACCCGCCTGTCGCTGGAGCTCGGCCGTTGGCTGGTGGCCGAAGCGGGCGTCTATCTGACCCGCGTCCTCGACCGCAATGAAAGCTGCGGCGAGACCTTTTTGACAACCGACGGCGGCGGCCACCACTTGCTGCGCGCGACCGGCTGCCTGCTTGAGCGCGGCCACGGCAATTTCCCGATCGCGGTCGCCAATCGCTTCGATGCGCCGCGCGACGAGCAGGTGACCGTGACCGGCTGCCTGGCCACGCCTAACGATGTCTTCGGCGACGAAGTCATGCTTCCGCGCGCCGAGCCCGGGGACATCATCGCCGTCTTCTGCGCCGGCGCTTACGGGCTCAGCGCGAGCCCGCAGGCGTGGGAGAGCCGTCCGCGCGCCCGCGAGATGCTCGTTTAGGGATAGATCGCCTCGACGAAAAAGAGGCCGTGCGGCGGTGCGTTGAAGCCGAGCGCGGTGCGGTCCCTGGCCTCGAGCGCCTTGCCGATATCCGCCGCCACCCACTGGCCTCGGCCGACCAGCGCCAGGCAGCCGACCATTGATCGCACCTGGTGATGAAGGAAGCTGCGCGCCGCTGCGGCGACATGGATTTCTTCGCCCACGCTTGCGACGTCGAGCCTGTCGAGCGTCTTCACCGGGCTGTCCGACTGGCACTGGGCCGAGCGGAAGGTGGTGAAGTCATGACGTCCGATCAGCAGCTGTGCGCCCTGCTGCATCGCCTCGACGTCGAGCGCGACAGGGATGTGCCACACGCGGCCAGCGTCGAGCGCCGGCGGCGCGCGTCGGCTGAGGATCCGGTACAAATAGCGCCGGCCAAGGCACGAGAAGCGCGCGTGCCAGTCGTCCGCCACCACGGCCACCTCGAGCACCGAGATCGGGTGGGGGCGGACCAGCGCGTTGAGCCCCTCGCGCAACCGGTGCGGCGTCAGGTCGCGCGCAATGTCGACATGCGCGCTCATCGCCAGCGCGTGCACGCCCGCGTCGGTGCGCCCGGCCGCGATGAACGCCGACTGCTCGCCGGTCATCCGCTGCAGCGCCTCCTCGAGCGTCTGTTGGACCGATGGCCCATGATCCTGGCGCTGCCACCCCATGAACGGCCCGCCGTCATATTCGATCGTCAGCCGCCAGCGGGTCACGGCAGGACCGTGCCCTTGGGAATTGGAAAGCCGCGCAGCAGTTCTTCAGTGCTCATTGACGCCCGTCCGGCGCGCTGTACCTGGAGCGCGCGAATGGCATCCACGCCGCATTGGATGAGCAGTGTGTCATCAAGCACCAGCCGGTCATTCCCGCGCAAGCGGGAATCCCGCTGTTCTTCTTGCCCCGCCAAGGCAGCGGGACCCCCGCCTTCGCGGGGGTGACGAGGCGAGGGTTCGATGCGAGCCTCCAGCAGCTTGATCCGCTCTCCGTTCACCTCAAACCATGCGCCGGGAGCCGGATTGAACGCCCGAATCTGGCGCTCGATCTGCTCGGCCGGCTTCGACCAGTCGATCCGCGCTTCGGCCTTGTCGATCTTGGACGCGTAGGTTGCGCCCGCCTCGGGCTGCGGCGTCGGCGGTTGCGGGTCAGTGAGCCATTCGACCAAGGCGTCCGACCCGAGTTTCGCCAATTCTTCCGTGACTTCGCCGGCGTTCTTGCCGCGAATGTCGAGCTCGTGCCGGAGCAACATCGGGCCGGTGTCGAGCCCTTCGTCCATCCGCATGATCGTCACGCCGCTGACCTCGTCGCCGGCGAGGATCGCGCGCTGGATCGGCGCCGCGCCGCGCCATCGGGGCAGCAGCGAAGCGTGGACGTTGACGCAGCCGCCTTCCGGCGCGTCCAGGATCGGCTTTGGCAGGATCAGCCCGTAGGCCGCCACCACCGCAAGATCGGCGGCCAATTCCCGGAACCGCGCCTGCTCCTCGGCATCGCGCAAGGTGCGCGGCGTCCGCACCGCGATTCCCAGCTGCTCGGCGCGTTGGTGGACCGCGGTCTTGCGCTCCGCCTTGCCGCGCCCCGCCGGCCGCGGCGGCTGGCAATAAGCCGCGACGACGTCATGGCCCACCTCGACCAGTGCATCGAGGCTTGGCACTGCGAACTCCGGCGATCCCATGAAGACGATGCGCATCGGCCCGCACTTGCGGGGCTGCTTAAGCGCGGTCAAGGAGGGCCCACCATGGCGTCACAAGAGATTGAAGCGCTCAGCCAGGCGCTTGCGCGGCTTCC
>JAZJZB010000098.1:0-1932 GCA_040390085.1 Pseudomonadota bacterium
AAACGCGCCTTCAGCCGGCCGTAAGCAGTCCTAGGCCAGCGCTCGCCCGCGGCCGATGCCGTGATAGACGAGTCCGGCCTGCTCCGCCTCGGCCGGATCGTAGACGTTGCGCAGGTCGACCAGGATCTTGCCCTTGAGCGACCGCGCGATTGTTTCGAGATCGAGAGCCCGGAATTCGTCCCACTCGGTCACGATCACCAGTGCGTCGGCGCCGGCCGCAGCCGCCTCGGCGTGGTCGGCGAAGTGGATTCCCGTGAACAGCTTCTCGGCCTGCTCGCGAGCGACCGGATCGTAGGCACTGACCGAAGCGCCGCGCTCGACCAGGGCGTTGACCAGCGGGATCGACGGAGCGTCGCGCATGTCGTCGGTGTTCGGCTTGAACGCCAGCCCGAGCACAGCGATGCGCTTGCCCTTGAGATCGCCGCCGACCGCGCGCTCGACCCGCTCGACCATCGACGCCTTGCGGTCGTCGTTGACGCTGACGGTGGTGCGGACGATGCGCTGGTCGACCCCGGCGGCATCCGCGGTCTGCAGCAGCGCCAGCGTGTCCTTGGGGAAGCAGCTTCCGCCATAGCCGGGCCCGGCGTGCAGGAACTTCGGCCCGATCCGGTTGTCGAGACCGATCCCGCGCGCGACGTCCTGGACATCGGCGTCGACCGCTTCGCACAGGTCGGCGATCTCGTTGATGAAGCTGATCTTGACCGCGAGGAACGCGTTGGCGGCATATTTGGTCAGCTCCGCGGTGCGCCGCCCGGTGATCAGGATCGGCGCCCGGTTGAGGAACAAGGGGCGGTAGATTTCGCGCAGCACGTCCTGCGCATGGTCGTCCTCGGCCCCGACCACGATCCGGTCGGGGTGCTTGAAGTCGGCGATTGCCGCGCCCTCGCGCAGGAATTCGGGGTTGGAGGCGACCGAGACTCCGCTCACCCCTTCCTCGGTCAGGATCGCCTCGATCTTGTCGCCGGTACCGACCGGGACGGTCGATTTGGTCACCACCACGGTTCCCGGCTTGATCACCTTGGCGAGCTCGCGGATCGCTTCGAACACGAAGGTCAGATCGGCATGGCCGTCGCCGCGGCGGGCCGGCGTTCCAACCGCGATGAATACCGCTTCGGCGTCGGCCACCGCGCTCGGCAGGTCGGTCGTGAAGGTCAGCCGCCCGCGCTCGGCATTGGCCTTGACCAGCGCCTCAAGCCCCGGCTCCCAGATCGGCATCCGCCCGGCGTTGAGCCCGTCGATCTTGGAGGAATCCTTGTCGACGCAGGTCACCTTGTGGCCGAAATCGGCGAAGCAGGCGCCGGAGACGAGGCCGACGTAGCCGGTGCCGATCATCGCAATGCGCATTCACTCTTCCTCTGCTGGATTGGCGGGCGCCATAGCCGCTGCGTCGGGTGCTGAACAAGCTTGCCGAACGGCGATGCCGGAGCGATGCTCGGTTGCATGTCCACCAATCCGCTCGATGCGATGACCGCCGCGCCCGCCAACCACGGCATTCTCTTTGAAAACGACAAGGTACGAATTCTCGATACCCGGGTCGGGCCGGGCGAGCAGACGCCGGTCCATGCTCATGAATGGCCGGCCGCCCTCTACGTCATCAGCTGGAGCAACTTCATTCGCCGCGACGCGAACGGAGCGGTTTTGGCCGACAGCCGGGACAAGTCGGCCGTTCCTGCCGGCGCCGGCCTTTGGATTGAGCCGCTACCGCCGCATTCCGTCGAGAACATCGGCTCGACCGACCTTCACATCATCGCCGTGGAAGTGAAAGGCTTCTAGCGCCTAGTTTTCGCCGCAAAATCCCTATATTGGCGCGGCCCTTCCGAAGAACGTCACAACTCTCCCCAAGCCCCCGCGCGTCGGGCTGGTCTCGCTCGGCTGTCCCAAGGCATTGGTCGACAGCGAGCGGATCATGACCAAGCTGCGCGCCGACGGCTA
>JAZJZB010000099.1:0-20889 GCA_040390085.1 Pseudomonadota bacterium
CTTGCGACCCCTGCGATGTCAACACAGTGCTCTACCACTGAGCTACACGCCCACCCGGGCCAGCCGATCATAGCTGGGAAAGCGGCATTTAGGGGCGAGACGCCAGTGGCGCAAGCACCCTGCCCCTCACGGCGTCGCGGGATTGAATTCCAGCGCCTGGAGAGCGAGCGCCTCGCTTGGCGCGCGCTGCACCCGGCCGCTGATCCGGCCGTGCGCGCAGGTCCAGTCGAACTTCCCTTCCATCGCGGACACCGCAACGACGGGCTCGTCGCCGCGGCATTCGCCGACCTCTTTCCCGAGGTCTGCGAGCATCGTCTTCCACCTCGCTTGGTCGCGGTCCATCAGCACGTTGTTCGCCAGCGGCGCTGCAGCAATATCACCCCTCGCCCAGACTGCCCGAGCGGCCTGGTAGGCGCTTGCCAGTCCGGCGCTGACCGGGATCGGCCGGTCGACCAGGAATCCGGCCTTGTTGAGCGCCAATGCGGCCCGCAAGGTCGGCAGCGACGCCCCGCCGTAGGTCTTGCTGCTGAAGGCGAACAGCCCGACGCCTTTGTCGGGAAGCAGCAGCACGACCGATCCATATCCCGGGTAGCCGCCGGTATGGGTGACGATCCGGCCGAGGTCGCAATCGTCGATCACCCGCCAGGCCATGCCATAGGCGACCGCCTGCCGGCACGGCGCTCCGCCGGCGGCCGGGCTGCGCGTCACGCCCGACGCGAAATTGTTGCCGGTGACGATCTCCCGCACGCTCGACCGCCGAGCCGGACCGGCATCCGCATCGTCGCGCGCCGGCCAGGCGGACAGCAGGAACCCGACCCATTTGGCGTAATCGTTGGCGCTCGTCTCGACCCCGCCCATCGCCCCGAATGCGCCGTCAGCCATGTCCTGCTCCCGCACCCAGCGGTTGTCCTGCCAGCGGTAGCCGATTGCGCGGCGCTGAGGCGGCGATGCCAGTACGTCATAGCTGGTCGAAGCCATGCCCAGCGGGACCATCAGCTCGCGCCGGATATAGTCTTGGTAGCGCGTGCCGGAGACGTTGCTGACGATGCGCCCAAGCGTCGCGTAGCCGAAATTCGAATATTCCATGGCCAGGCCAGGCGCGCGCGCGAACGGAACGCCGGCCGACAGCAAAGCCGTAAACTGGGCCTCGGGCATGACCTGCTGGCGGTCGCCCCAGGGATTGTCCTCGACGAAGCCGGCGCTGTGGGTCAGCAGGTTGCGAACCGTGATCTTTGGGCTGTCGCTGGTCGGGTAATGCCAGCCGCGCATCTGCGGAACGTAGGTTTCGGCAGGCGCGTCGAGCGCAAGCTTGCCTTCGTCGCGCAGCTTGAGGATTGCGAGCGCAGTGAACGCCTTGGACATCGAGGCAATGCGGAACAGACTGTCGGCGGTGACCGGCGCCTGGCTTGCGACGTCCTGCACCCCGAGGCCGCGGACGTAGACCAGCCGCCCGTCGGCGACGATTCCGTAAACCAAACCGGGGACGTGCGCCGCGCCCTGCCAGTCGGCATAAATCTTGTCGATTTCTGCGAGCGTCGCCGGAGACGGGGTCGCGGCAGCGCCCGGCGCCGCGAGAATTGCGAACAGGCCAGCCAAAGCCGCGCGATATTTCATGAATGCCCCCGGTGACGGGGTCAGCTTAGGAATGAAATGGGGTCAGGCCAAGGCCGCCCGGCGCAACGGGCCTTACAGGCGTCCGTGCTGGTCCTCGGTCTGGAACATGCGGTCCACCTCCATCACCAGATCCTTGAGGTGGAACGGCTTGGACAGCAATTTGGCTTCCGGCGCGGTGCGGCCGCCTTGCAGCGCGACGGCCGCGAACCCGGTGATGAACATGACCCGGATCGCCGGATCGATCGCGCTCGCCTTTTGCGCCAGCTCGATCCCGTCCATCTCCGGCATGACGATGTCAGTGAGGAGCAAATCGAACTGCTCGCGCTCGAGCAGCGGCATCGCTTCCGTGCCGCAGCCGACAGCCTCGACTTCGTAACCGACGCGCTGCAGCGCCCGCTGCAGATATTCGCGCATCGACGTATCGTCTTCTGCGAGGAGGATTCTAGCCATGGCCCTATCTATGCTCTGAACCAATGCGTTTTGCCAGAAGCGAATGACGCACTCGCGCGTTGCAGGGTTCCACCGGGAGTCCTAAAACGGCACGAAAATTAACCGTGAGCGCACTTCCCTCCCCAATCGTCCACGAACCCCGCGGCGCCCTTCCGGTGCTGCTGTCGGTCCCGCACTCGGGCCGCGACTATCCCGACTGGCTGGTCGACATGGCGGCCTCGGGCAAGGCCTCGCTGACGGCACTCGAAGACCCGTTCGTCGACCGCCTGGTGTGGCGCGCGCTGATGCAGGGTTGCGGAGGCGTGATTGCCCGCACTCCGCGCGCTGCGATCGACTGCAACCGCTCCGAAGACGAGGTCGACCCTTCGGTGATCGACGGAGCGCGGCGCGGCCGGGTGACTGCCCGGGCGCGTGGCGGTCTCGGCATCGTCCCGGCCCGCACCCAGCAGCACGGCTATCTGTGGCGGCGGGCGATCACCACCGGCCAGCTCGACGAGCGGCTCGACCAGGCGCACCGTCCCTATCACCAGGCGGTCGAGGACCAGCTCGCGCTCCTCCTCGACCGTTTCGGTTGCGCGCTTCTGCTCGACTGCCATTCGATGCCGCCGCCGCCGGCGGGAATTCCCCCGATCGTTTTCGGCGACTGCCGCGGGCGCACCGCCGACCCCTGGCTGAGCAACGAAGCGATGGCGATCAGCCGCCGGCTCGGTTTTGCCGCTGGGCTCAACGAGCCGTTCGCCGGCGGCCATGTGATTGAGCGCCATGCCCGCCCGGCGCGGGGAGTCCAGGCGCTACAGGTCGAAATCGACCGTAGCTGTTACCTCGACGGAGGCCTCAAGGGGCCCGGACCCGGGTTCGACCGGGTCTCGAGCCTGCTCGAACGGCTGGCCGTGGAGCTCGGAGGAGCGCTGCTCGGCCGCCACTACGCGACTGCGGCCGAATAGTTAGACCGTTACGGGATCCGGCTGCAGTGCCGGCTGCGGCGCCTTGCCCTGCTGCATCTGGCGCGCGAACACCTCGCGGATCTGCGACAACGAGAACAGGTGCGCGTAGATCAGCGGCAGAAGCCCGCTCTGGTTCATCTTCCTCAGCTCGTCGCCGCGCAGGCCACGAAGCTTGTCCTCGTCGACCATGCGGAAGCCGCGGTAGATGAACGGCTGCTCGAAGCCCTCGGGCTGGATCGCGACTTCGCCGTCCATCAGCAGGTCGGACTTGACCAGCTCGTCGATGAACGCGCCGGTGCGCTGGCCCGCGGCCTCGAACTGCTCGCAGAACTGAAGGATGGCCTTGGTCGCTTCGGTCGGCTGATCGCCGTCAAACAGGGGCTGACCCTCGTCGAACTCGCCGACCGCGTCGGCAGTCGGGTCGAAGCACAGCGACAGCTCGTCCGAATCCTGGCGCAGGCGCGCGAGCAGGAACGGGTAGCGGCGCAGGTAAGCCGGCAGGTAATATCCCTGCTCCACCGCGCGGCCGTCCTGGTCGAGGAACACGTTGACGCCCTCGTTGAGCCCCATCAGCGCGATCGGGATCGGCTTGTCGCCGACCGAGAAGACGATCGGATAATGCCGCTGGGCGAGCGTGAACTCGTCCACGGTGACCGGGACCGCGTGGGTCTGGCCAACCAGCCCCATGCGCGCCACCGGGCGCACTTTCATCTTGCCGTGCTGGGTCACGTTCAGCGGTTCGACCGCATTATAGAACAAAGGCAAATTCTGGCTCGGGGCGGCACTCGCCATCGAAGAATATCTCCTGGGGACCGGGCTTACAGCCGCACCCTCTCGCGCGCCTGCCGGAAATAAGCGAGTGCGCATTATTGGGCTTGCGCCGGTTAGGCAAGCCGAACCGACTGCGGCGGATAGAAGTCGCCCAGTTCATTGAGCATTCAACGCTCCGCTGCGAAGCGGTCGAGCGATGAAGGGGCTGAGGTGATCGTCGGGTCAATTTGGAATTTCGTGCCGCTGCTGCTCGGGCTGTTCGCAGCGCAGCCGGGCGCGGTCGAACAGTCGGTCACTCGCCTGGTCGTCCAGGACGAAGTGATCCTGCGCGTGCCGATCCAGCCGCACCCGCTCACGCCGCAAATTGACTGGGCCGAACAAAAAGGCCCCAAATGCATCCCGGCGGCTGCGATTCGCCGCGCGATGCTGTCCGGATCGGAACAGGTCGACTTCATCCTTACCAACCATGCGAGGGTAAGGGCCAAGTTCGACGAGGATTGCCCGGCGCTCGATTTCTACGCCGGCTTCTATCTGCAACCCAAGGACGAGCGGGTGTGCGTCGGTCGCGACGCGATCTTCTCGCGGATGGGCGGAAGCTGCACGATCCACCGTTTCAAGCAGCTGGTGCCCAAGATCCCCCGCTGATCGGCGGTAGCGCGGAGGCGATCGGCTGCGCGGACCGCCTCAGGAGGGCGCAAACGTTGGGGAGGGGCCTGCGGCCGATCCGCGCAACCGACGATCAGCGTTCTACCGGCTCGCTCGTGACGGCCCGCCATGCGATGCGTTAAACATCGGCAATGTTGGGCACTGTCCGGTGCAGCGTCATCACCACGCGCAGTCCCGGTTCATTGCCTTCAAGCCGGATATCGCCGGCATGAAGCCGCGCGACCGCCCGGACCATCGCCAGCCCGAGCCCGCTGCCCTCGGTCGTTCGGGCCGCTTCCAGGCGGCGGTATTTGCCGACTGCATCGGCCCGCAACTCGGGCGGGATTCCCGGCCCCCAGTCGGCGACTGACAATTCAATGCCTTCGTCGGTCTCGGCCGCCGACATCGCGATCTTTCCGCCCGACTCTCCATATTTGAGGGCGTTGTCGACCAGGTTCGCAAGCGACTGGCCGATCAGCTGGCGATTGCCGGTGTAAATGACGCTCGGCGCCTTCGCGACCGATAGGGTGACGCCGCGCTCTTCGGCCACCGGCGCATAGATTTCACAAATGTCGCGCAACAAGTCGCCGATGTCGAACTCGGCGAACTGATGGCGTCCCACTCCGGCTTCGGCGCGGCTGATCTCGAGCGTCGCCGAAATCAGCCGAAGTACGCGGTCGATGTCGAGCGAAATCGATTCCAGCGCCTGCTGCTCCGGTTCGGCAGTGGCATAGCCCGCCGCCCGTTCGATGTTCGCTCGCATCCGGGTCAACGGTGACCGAAGATCGTGGGCCAGCGAATCCGTCACCAGCCGCAGCTGCTCGACCAGTTCCTCGATGCGCTCGAGCATTGCGTTGATCGCGCTCGCCAGGAGTGCGAATTCCTCGCCTCCGGCGGCTTCGTCGACGCGATGGCTGAAATCTCCCGCTGCAATCCTTCCCGCGACCTGGTGGATGTGCCGGGCCTGGCGTTCGCTGACCCGAAGCAGCAGCACCCCGCCGATGAGACCTAGCGGAATTGCGAGCACCAGCGCACCGATCAGCGCCTCGACCAGCGAGGCCCGCATATGTTCGCGGTCCTCGACGTTCGCGCCGAGCAGCAGCATCTCCCCGTTCCTCAGTCGCAACGCCCGCAGCGCGTAGAGCGTCGGCTGGGTCGCACGTTCGGGATAGAGCCGCATCTCCACCCAGTCGGCGGGCGGGCGAAGCGTCGGCGGCCAGGCGGCCACGTCGCCGGCGATCTTGTGGCCGTCGCCGCTGACCAGCAGGATCGCACCGCCGCGCGCCGCGCCGGTCTCAATTTCCTCGTCGATCGCGACGACCAGTTCGCCGAGCCCACCCTCATCGTAGCTGGAAACCAGCCGCTGCTGCCGATCGTCGAGGCGGCTGCGGATGCGTTGCTCGAACAAGGTATCGGTCTGGTGATAGACGAACGCCAGGATCGGAACGCTGATCAGCAGGCTGAACGCAAGGCACAGCAAGACCACCCTGACGGGCGCCGAAAAGGTGATCAGGCGCCAGGGGCGGGCTTTCAGGGCGTGTCGCCCAACATGTAGCCGACGCCGCGGATGGTATGCAGCAGCGGAGTCGCCGCGCCCTCGTCGATCTTCCTGCGCAGGCGGCTGATGTGGACGTCGATGACGTTGGTGCCCGGGTCGAAATGATAGTCCCAAACTTCCTCGAACATCATGGTCCGGGTCACGACCTGGCCGTGGTTGCGAAGCAGCAGCTCGAGCAGCCGGAACTCGCGCGGCTGGAGGTCGATGCGCTCGCCGCCGCGCTCAACCCGTCGGGTCAGCAGGTCCATCGTCAAGTCGCCGCAGCTGAGGCTGGTCACGACCGGCTCCGATGCCGCCGGGCCGCGCCGCTGCAGCGCCTCGATCCGCGCCAGCAGCTCGGAGAAAGCGAACGGCTTGGACAGATAATCGTCGGACCCCGTCTTGAGGCCTTTCACGCGCTCGTCGGTCGAGCCAAGCGCGGACAGGATGATGACCGGAGTTTCGATGCCGGCGGCACGCATCGCGCTCAGCACCGCGAGCCCGTCCATCCCGGGCAGCATCCGGTCGAGAACGATGGCGGCGTAGCGACCGTCGATCGCGTGGAACAGGCCGTCGCGGCCGTCGCGGGCGCGATCGACGACAAAGCCATTCTGCTGAAGCCCGCTGGCGATATAGTCTGAGGTCGTTTCGTCGTCCTCGACGACCAGGATCTTCTTGGTCACTCGCGCACTCCGCTCCTGATCGGCCTCAGCGCCGTCCAGCGGCGAGCTCGACGATAGCACGCTTGCCGCGACGGTTGATAATGACCGGCGCCGGCAGGTGGCCAAGGCTTGCAGCCGATGCCTTCACGTCGCCGGCGGGGCTTGGCCCGATCTGCTCGACGACATCGCCGACACGCAGCCCGGCGCGCTCGGCCGGGCCGCCATTGGCGACGCTGGTGACGATCATTCCGCGGGCCGCAGCAAGCTTCGGATCGAGCGGTTCGAGCGTCGCGCCGATCGACGCATCGATGGCCTTGAGCGCACGCGCCCCGCCCGGAGCTGGGCTGTCGAAGTGGATCGAGGGGACGATGAGGGCGAGCACCGCGACCGCGATGACAAGCATGGTCGCAACAGCGACAATTCCGCTTCGTCGGTGATCGCTCTCTCCCATGCCGCGACTTGGCATGCCCACCCTGTCGTCGCGCGATACGATGCGTGAAAAATCTGTAACCCATCCCACGGGCCCCACGCCTTTCCGCGCCAGCCACCTTGGAATCCCTGCGAAAAGCCCCACATTCCTTGACAAGCGCGAGGCGCTCAGCATAGCCCGCACGGGCGTGTTTGCCCGGCCGTCAGAAGCCGCGGCCCACTCTTTTTTCCGGATCCTGAATGACTTTTGCCGATCTCGGCCTTTCCGACGAACTTCTCCGCGCAGTCAACGACAGCGGCTATAACGAACCGACTCCAATCCAGCGCGCCGTGATCCCGTCGGTGCTGATGGGCAAGGACCTGATCGGAATCGCCCAGACCGGGACCGGCAAGACCGCCGGCTTCGTGCTGCCGATGATCGACATCCTCCACCACGGCCGCACCCGCGCGCGAATGCCGCGTTCGCTGATCCTCGAGCCGACCCGCGAGCTTGCCCAGCAGGTGTCGGAGAATTTCGAGAAGTACGGCAAGTACCACCCGCTCTCGATGGCGCTGCTGATGGGCGGCGTTCAGATGGGCGACCAGGTCAAGGCGCTCGAAAAAGGCGTGGACGTGCTGATTGCCACGCCGGGCCGGCTGATGGACCTGTTCAGCCGCGGCAAGATCATGCTCAACGACTGCAGCCTGCTGGTGATCGACGAGGCCGACCGCATGCTCGACATGGGCTTCATCCCCGACATCGAGGAAATCTGCTCGAAGCTGCCCAAGAGCCGCCAGACATTGCTCTTCTCCGCGACCATGCCGCCGCCGATCCAGAAGCTCGCAGCGAAGTTCCTGAACGACCCCAAACGCGTCGAAGTCGCGCGCCCCGCCACCGCCAACATCAATATCGAACAGCGGCTGATCGAAGTGCGGCCGGACAAGAAAAAGGATGTGTTGCGCGACATCCTGCGACACGAGGAATTCAGGAACGCGATCATCTTTTGCAACCGCAAAACCACGGTGCGCGAGCTCGCCTCGAGCCTTAAGCGCTCGGGCTTCAAGGTCGGACAGATCCAGGGCGACATGGAGCAGTCGGACCGGATCGCCGAGTTCGACCGCTTCAAGCGGGATGAGATCAATCTCCTGGTCGCGTCCGACGTCGCCGCGCGCGGCCTCGACGTGAAAGGTGTTAGCCACGTCATCAACTTCGACGTGCCGTGGCAGCCCGACGATTACATTCATCGCATCGGCCGCACCGGCCGGGCCGGCGCCACGGGCATCGCGATCATGCTCGCGACCCGCGAGGACCGCGAGGCGGTCGCCGCGATCGAGAAGCTGACCGGGCTGAAAATCGCGCGGGTCGGCAATGCCGAGACGGCGGACATCGAACCCGAGCGGAAACCGCGGGCCGAAAGCAGCCGATCCGCAGAGCGCAGGCCGCGGGCGAAGGCCGAACCCGGCGCCGAGCCGGCGCGCAAAGCCGAACCGCGCACCGAGCCGGAGCGCCAAGCCGAGCGCGAACCAAGCCCTCAAGCGAGGCCGAAGCGCGAACCTGCCGCTCGAGCGAAGCCCGAGCGCGCGCCGAAGCGCGAGCCGAGCGAGCAACCAAAGCCGGACCGTTCGCCGGTAGTCGAGGACATCAAGTCCGACTGGAACGGCCCGCTGCCGGGCTTCCTTTCGTTCGGCGCCGACTAAGAAGTCTCGGCCGGCCTGGCCCGGCGCCGAAAGGCAGAGGCACAAGCCTGACACTGGAAAGCATCGCCGGCGGTTCCCAGCTCCCTTGCGGGCTGTGCAGACAAAGGAACCGTAATGACCGACAGCACGAAGGAATATGTCCTGCCCAAGGTATGGACGTGGGAGCAGCCCAGCGGCGGCCAGTTCGCCAACATCAACCGCCCGGTCGCCGGCCCCACCCACGATCAGCAGTTGCCGGTCGGCAACCACCCATTCCAGCTTTATTCGCTGGCCACCCCGAACGGCCAAAAGGTCGGGATCATGTTCGAGGAGCTGCTCGAAAAGGGTCACAAGGGCGCCGAATATGACGCCTGGCCGATCCGGATCGGCGATGGCGACCAGTTCGGCAGCGGCTTCGTCGCGGTGAACCCCAATTCGAAGATCCCGGCGCTGGTCGACCGCAGCGGCCCCGAGCCGGTGCGGATTTTCGAATCCGGCGCGATCCTGGTCCATCTGGCCGAGAAGTTCGGCGAGTTCCTGCCCGCTTCCGGCCCGGAGCGCGCCGAGACCCTGTCGTGGCTGTTCTGGCAGATGGGCAGCGCGCCCTTCCTCGGCGGCGGCTTCGGCCACTTCTTCGCCTACGCGCCGACCAAGATCGAATATGCGATCAACCGCTACGCGATGGAGGCCAAGCGCCAGCTCGACGTCCTCAACCGCCAGCTCTCGGATAGGCAATTCATCGCCGGCGACGAGTACAGCATCGCCGATATCGCGATCTGGCCGTGGTACGGCGGAATCGCGCTCGGCCGCAATTACGAGGGCGCCGACGAGTTCCTCGCGACCCACGAATATGAGCATCTGATGCGCTGGGCGAAGGCGATCGACGCGCGCCCCGCGGTCAAGCGCGGGCGGATCGTCAACAAGCTGTCGGGCGACTCCGCCGAACAACTCCACGAGCGCCACGACGCGAGCGATTTCGAACTGAGGACGCAGGACAAACTGCTGCCGGCCGACGAGCGCGAAGCCGTCAAGGACGACGCCATTTGAATTCTCCCTCCCTGCAAGGGAGGGAATGAAGGGTGGGTGCGAACGAACGGGCTCGACGCCCGTGAGTGAGCTTCTGCGGCGGCATCGAGCCGCCTCAGAAGCACCCACCCCTAGCCCCTCCCTTTCCAGGGAGGGGAAACTAGTTTCTGCGATATCTTGCGAGAAACTCACTCGCGAATGCGCCGATCCGCTGGGCGGCGATCGCGTCGCGCAGCGCCTGCATCAGCCGCTGATAGAACCACAAATTGTGCTGGGTCATCAGCATCGCGCCCAGGATCTCGCCCGACTTCACCAAGTGGTGCACATAAGCCCGGCTGAAACTGGTGCAGGCCGGACACGGGCAGCCCGGCTCGATCGGCTCCGCATCTTCCGCGAAACGCGCATTGCGCAGGTTGAGCGGCCCGTCGGCGGTGAATGCCTGGCCGGTCCTCCCGGACCGCGTGGGAAGCACGCAATCGAACATGTCGACCCCGCGCACCACGGCTTCGACGATGTCGCCGGGCTTGCCGACG
This sequence comes from Pseudomonadota bacterium, assembly GCA_040390085.1. Taxonomy (GTDB): domain Bacteria; phylum Pseudomonadota; class Alphaproteobacteria; order Sphingomonadales; family Sphingomonadaceae; genus Sphingomicrobium. The sequence goes on from JAZJZB010000099.1 coordinate 10,268, forward strand.
CCCATCAAATAGCGCGGACGGTCGGCCGGAAGCATGTCGACGGCGAAATCGAGGCAGCCGAGCATCGCATCCTGCCCCTCCCCCACCGCCAGCCCGCCGACCGCATAGCCGTCGAACCCGATGTCGATCAGCGCATCGGCTGATGCCTTGCGCAGACTTGCGTCCAGCGCGCCCTGCTGGATCCCGAAGATCGCCGACGTCGCGGCATGTTCGCCGCCGAGATCGAACTCGTCGCGCGAACGCTTCGCCCAGCGCATCGACCGCTCCATCGCCTCGCGCTGCTCGTCGGCGGTCGAAGTGGTCGGCACCAGCTCGTCGAACGCCATCACGATGTCCGACCCGAGCAGCCGCTGCACCTCGATCGACCGTTCCGGCGTCAGCATGTGGGTCGAGCCGTCAAGGTGGCTCTTGAACCGCACCCCCTCCTCGGTGGTCCTGGTGAGGTCGGACAGGCTCATCACCTGGTAGCCGCCGCTGTCGGTCAGGATCGGCCGATCCCAGCCGATGAACCGGTGAAGCCCGCCAAGCTTCGCCACCCGCTCGGCGCCCGGGCGGAGCATCAAATGGTAGGTGTTGCCAAGGATGATGTCGGCGCCGCTCGCGCGAACTTCTTCCGGCCGCATCGCCTTGACCGTCGCCGCGGTCCCCACCGGCATGAAGGCCGGCGTGCGGATCTCGCCGCGCTCCATGGCGATGATTCCGGTGCGCGCCGCGCCGTCGGCCGCCGAAATCGAGAATGAGAAACGCGTCATGGTGCCGCGCTTAGCGCCTCGGCAGCCGCCCGCAACGTCTGCCGGTCAAGCTGAACGGTCATCCTCAACGGCGCGGTAACCACTTATTTGAACGCGATCCTCACCCCGAAAGCGCAGGAACGTCCAAATCGGTTAAGACTGGATCCAAATATGGCCACCGTCGCTGACGTCCAACCGTCTCGCAAAGGCGAGCGCAAGCGCGTGCTGTTGCGCGGCACGGTGTTCGCCCCCAACGGCGCGCATGTCGTCTGGATTCGCGATATTTCGTCGGACGGCGCGCTGGTTGCGGCCGACGATCCGCTGCCGATCGGCTGCGACGTGATCTTCAAGCGCGGCGCGATTTTCGCCGCGGCGCGGATCGCCTGGTCAAACGAGACCGGCACCGGCGTAAAATTCTACCGCGACCTCGCGGAATGCGAAATCGCCGCCGCCGAGCTGCCGCTGCCCAGCCGCGACTAAGGGTTGCTACCCGGCAGCAGCAGGCTGCCGTCTCCATACGAATAGAATCGGTAACCCGCGCCGATCGCGTGGGCGTAGGCGGCTTTCATCACGTCGAGCCCCATTAGCGCGCTGACCAGCATGAACAGCGTCGACCTTGGCAGGTGAAAGTTGGTGATCAGCCCGTCGATCGCCTTGAAGCGATAGCCGGGCGTAATGAAAATCGCCGTGTCCCCTTCGAACGGCCGGATCGTACCGCTTTCATCGGCCGCGCTTTCGAGCAGGCGCAGGCTGGTGGTTCCAACCGCGATCAGGCGCCCGCCTGCCGCGCGCACGGCGTTGAGGCGTTCCGCAGTCGGCGCGTCGATCCGCCCCCATTCGGCGTGCATCTGGTGGCCGCTGGTGTCCTCCGCCTTGACCGGCAGGAAGGTGCCGGCGCCAACGTGCAAGGTCAGCGTCTCACGGCCGATGCCGCGATCGTCGAGCGCCTGCAGCAACCGCGGCGTGAAATGAAGCGCCGCAGTCGGCGCCGCAACCGCGCCTTCTTCGCGCGCGAACATCGTCTGATAGTCGGCCCGGTCGTCCTCGTCGGCCGGCCGTTTCGACGCGATGTACGGCGGCAGCGGCATGCGCCCGGCCCGCTCGAGCAGCACCTCGACCGGCTCATCGCCATGGAAATGAAGCAGCGCCGAGCCGTCGGCCGGTTTGTCGATCACCGAAGCGATCACGCCCGCCCCGAAATCGATCGCATCGCCGACCCGGGCGCGCCTGGCGTTGCGCAGGAACGCCTGCCATTCGCGCGGACCTTCTCGCTTGTGCAGGGTGGCGCCGATGCTTGCCCCAGGACCGCTCAGCGGTCCGTCCACAGAAGCGCCGCGCCGGCCCTCGAGCTGGGCCGGGATGACCTTGGTGTCGTTGAACACCAGCACGTCGCCCGGCCGAAGCACGCCCGGCAAGTCGAGCATGTGATGATCCGTAACCTCACCGCCGCTCACCAGCAGCAGCCGGGCGCTGTCGCGCGGCCTTGCCGGTCGCAGCGCGATCCGTTCCTGGGGAAGCTCGAAATCGAAGGAATCGACGCGCATCGCGCGCCGCTTAGCCGCCGAGGTACGCTCTCACAATTTTGGTCGGCTCGGCGGGCGGCTCGCCGGGGGCGAGCTTGTCGACCGCGTCCATGCCCGAGACGACCCGGCCCATCACCGTATAATTGTGAAACAGCGAGCTGTTGGGCGCATACATGATGAAGAACTGGCTGTTGGCCGAATCCGGGTTCTCGGCCCGTGCAGCGCCCAGCGTCCCGCGCAGGAAGGGCACATCGGTGAATTCGGCCTTGAGGTCGGGCAGGCTTGATCCGCCCTCGCCGGTCCCCTTGGGATCGCCGCCCTGGGCCATGAACCCGGGGATCACCCGGTGAAAGCTGAGGCCGTTGTAAAAGCCTTGGCGCGCGAGCGTCTGCACGCGCTCGACGTGGTGCGGCGCGAGGTCCGGGCGGAGCAGGATCTCGACCGTCCCGCCGCTCGACAGGTCGATGAACAGGTGATTGGCGCGGTTGGCCGCGACCTCGGGCGGAGCCGCGATCACCGGCGCTGGCGGCAGCGCCGGCGGAGGCGCCGCGGCGATCAGCGCCAAGGCCAGCGGCAACGTCATCAAAACCTTAGTGAACATGTTCCTCCCCGAGCATTTCGTGGCTTAGTGGCGCGCAAGCGCTGACCGCATCATGAACCGCCATTGAGGTGGCGGCGGACGTCCGCTGCGACTGCCGGCGTGACGAATTTGTCGATCGCACCGCCGAAGCGCGCGATTTCCTTCACCAGGTTGGAGGCGATCGGCTGGAGCGACACGTCGGCCATCAGGAAGACGGTTTCGATGTCGTCGTTCAGCTGCTGGTTCATCCCGGCCATCTGGAACTCATATTCGAAGTCGGCGACCGCGCGCAGCCCGCGCAGGATCATCGACGCGCCCTGTGCCTCGGCGAAGCTCATCAGCAGCGAATCGAAGTCGACGACCTCGATCTTGCCTGGAATGCCCTTGGTTTCGCGGCTGACCATCGCCACCCGCTCGGCGACCGAGAACATCGCGGTCTTGGACGGGTTGGTGGTGACCCCGATCACCAGCTTGTCGACAAGGTGAGCGCCGCGCCGGATGATATCGAGGTGCCCGAGCGTGATCGGGTCGAACGTCCCGGGATAGACCGCCACTTTCATCAATGGTCTCTTTCTATCGCAAAGCGAGCGATGGTGCGCAGCAGGTCGGCCTCGTTGCCGTGGCCCGAGAGATGCTCGATCGCCTGGTTGACCAGAAAGCCGGCCTGCTGGCGAGCGCGTTCTTCGCCGAGCAACGACACGAACGTCGCCTTGCCGGCATTGGCGTCGCGGCCGGTCGGCTTGCCGGCCGCTAAGGCGTCACCGCTGTGGTCGATCAAATCGTCGGCGATCTGGAACGCAAGGCCGATGTTGCGGGCATAGCCGCGGTAGGGCGTGCGCGCTTCGGGCGGCATCTTGATCATGATGCACGCGGCCTCGATCGAATATTCGATCAGCGCGCCCGTCTTCAGCTGCTGCAGCCGGGTGATCGAGGGCAGGTCGAGCTGCTGGTTCTCGGCCGCAAGGTCCATCATCTGGCCGCCCGCCATCCCGCCCGGCCCCGCGGCGCGGGCAAGCTCGAGCACCAGGTCGGACCGGACCCACGGGTCGTCGTGGGTCGCCGGATGAGCAAGGATCTCGAATGCGAGCGCGTGGAGGCTGTCGCCGGCAAGCACCGCCTCGGCCTCGCCGAAGGCCTTGTGGGTGGTCGCCTTGCCGCGCCGGAGCTCGGCGTCGTCCATGCACGGCAAATCATCGTGAATCAGCGAGTAGACGTGGATCGCCTCGATCGCGCAGCCGACTCGCAGGGCCCGGACGCGGTCGATCGCGAACAGCCGCGAGGCGGCCATGGTGAGCATCGGCCGAAGCCGTTTCCCGCCGCCGATCGCCGCGTGGCGCATCGCTTCGTAAAGCGGTTCGCGCGCGTCGCCGGTCGGCGTGAGGAGTTTTGCGAAGAAGCTGTCGACCTCGGCCGAAACGCGGCGCGCTTCGGAGTCCAGCTCCTGCGCGAGCCGGTCGATCGTCTCAACCGGCATCGAACGGCTTGAGCCCGGCCGGCTTGCCGTCGCCGCCGAACGCGATCTGCTCGATCCGCGCCTGGGCGTCCTTCAGCCGCGTTTCGCAATGGCGCTTGAGCCGATCGCCCTCCTGGTAGAGCTCGATCGACTGGTCGAGCGGCGCCTCGCCCTTTTCGAGCGTTCGGACGATCTCCTCGAGCCGCGCGAGCGCGGCTTCGAAGCTCAGCTTGCTGACGTCGGTGTCCCTTGGGGTTTCGGCAGTGGCCATTGGCAGCTTCTGACCCTCAGCGGGCCGCGAATCAAGCAACCGGGCTTATTCGACCGGGGTGTTCTTGAACGGATCGCGGATGCCCGGGACGATCTCGTCGCGAAGCGCCTGGCCATCGGCATCGGCGAGCGCCGCCGCGGCGTCGCGCACGTGCTGCTCGCGTTCGGCGCGAAGCTCCTCGAGGAGCGCGTCGCGGTCGCCTTCGAAGCGGGTGTCGGTCGGCGGCGGAACGCCCGCTGCCTTGGCCGCCTTGGCGACTGCTGCATCGAGCTCGCGCTGGGTCGTCAGGCCGAGGGTCACCGGATCCTTCGGCGTGATGTTCGCCATGTTCCAGTGGCTGCGGTCGCGGATCGCGGCGATGGTCGTGCGCGTCGTTCCGATCAGCTTGCTGATCTGGCCGTCGCTGACCTCGGGGTGGTTCTTGATGATCCACGCAATCCCGTCGGGCTTGTCCTGGCGCTTGGACACCGGCGTGTAGCGCGGGCCCTTGGTCCGCCGCACCGCTTCGGGCGCCTTGTGCATCTGGAGCCGATAGTCAGCATCCTTCTGGCCCTTCTCGATCTCGGCATGGGTCAGCTCGCCGGCCCGGATCGGGTCGCGGCCGGTCAGCTTGGTCGCCGCCGTGTCGTCGGCGATCGCCTGGATCTCGAGGATGTGAAGACCGCAGAATTCGGCGATCTGATCGAACGTCAACGAGCTATTCTCGACCAGCCACGCGGCGGTCGCATGGGGCATCAGGGGCTGGGCGGACTGGGCCACGGTTGGTCTCCGTTACAAATGAATACGGCCGCCCCTCACGGAGCGGCCAGCGTTGCCGGCGATGTAAACCCGCGCCGCCGTTCGGGCAAGCCTCACCATCCTATTCGGTGACGGTTTACCAGTTTCGATCCGAGCTCAGGTGCCAGCACCCAGTCATCATCGTCACCGCGACCGCGATCGCCACCAGCAGCACCTGCCCGAACATGCCGCATTTGTTGTTCTTCTTCGGCTTGGGGTTGGCGGGGCTGGTGTTGCCGATCGCCTCGGCCGGGTCGTAGGGCTTGAAGGTCGCGGCGTTGCTGGTGGAGCGGGTGACTCCGGCGGGCAGGCTCAGCGCCTGGCCCTCGGCCAGCATCGCGCCGGGGCCCGACAGCCCCCGTCATGCTCGGACAGCCCCCGGCTGTCCTGCGCCCGACGCCCTCGGCCAGCTTGTACCATAGCGCGCTGTCGCCCCACAGGCTCTGGGCGATCGATTGCAGGGTGTCGCCGCTTTGGACCACGTAGCGCCCGCCGGCCGCGCCCTGGCGGTAGCTATTGACCGCCTCGAACATGAGGTCCTGGTCGGGGCCGCCGTCGGCGGTGAAGCGTCCCGCCCCGGCGCAGGCCGGGGTCGAGCCCGGCAGCGCCCTGGTGCGGTCGGCGATCGAGGCGGAATAGGACAGCTGGTTGGGGTCGGCCTTGTTGGCGGTGGTCGCGATCTCGCGCCCGGCGAACCGGTACCACACGCCGTGCGGGTCGCCCTGGGTCGAGATGTTGTCGGATTCGTCGCGGCGGATCACCTGGCCGCTTAGGTCGGTCTTGAAGGTGACGGTGCGCGGGCGGCTGTCGCTGATGTTGGCGCGCTGGAGGCGGCGAGGCCGTGCGTCAGCTCAGCTGATCAGCGGCTTCGCGCAGCGAATTAAGTATTGTGTCCCCGGAATTGTGATGTAACACGCTATGCAGGAGGGCGGATCATTGCCACCGCGGTTCGACTAACCGACGAACGGCCACCCTCGACGTAGGGCCAGACGGTCTGGTCAAGTTCATCGCGGACCATGGTCTTGAGCTCTACCGAGCGGGCCCGCAGGGTCGAGCCGGTCAGCGTCAGGCGGCGGCGCATGAGGTCGGGGAGATGACAGGCCGAGGCATGTAGGACAGGCTTTGCGACAGAGCCGCCAGCCTGTCGGTACAGTGTCCGGCGGCGGCATCCCCGCACGTCCCGCGCGGAAGAGGAACTGAAGCGAAAAGCGGGCGCTGACATTATGTCCGCCGATTGCCTGCCTTGCCGAGGGAACAGGCGGCCCTGGGCTCAAGGGCGAAGTGGCGCCGGCACCTTTTTCCTATTCTGTAATGCACATGCTGCGGACGACTCCGTCGGCGCCGGCGGTATAACACGCCCTCCCGGTCGAGCAGCGCGCGGCCGCCGTCGCGTCGCCTACCACTCCGCCTATTCCCTTGCACTCGTCCTTTGTCAGTGCCGTCGCGACAAAATCCCGGTTCCGGGGCAAGGCGGCACTATCGACCGGCCGGCTGATTCGGGCAGTATTTCGGGCGGGGGCGCTCTGTATAGTGCCGGCGCGTTGATCGCTTTGCGCAATGGCCAACTGGGTACCGGCACCCAACACAAACACCACCGCAGCGGCGGTCATCAATTGCAGTTTCCGGTTCATGGCAAACCTATCCTGTTCTGAGTGTCGGTCCGTCCAGCCTTATTGGACTTCGAGGCAGACGGCATGGCTTTGGCCGTTATTGTCCTGCCTGACGCACATCTTCTTGCTCTTGCAGAGCGAGTCGCTGTAGCCGTTGGTGACAACCCACCCGCCGAGGCCGGTGCATTCGTCAGCTGTAAGCGCTGATGCTCCCGATGGCCTCGACTGTTGCAAGCCTTGGGGTCTGACCACCCTGCCGAGATCGACGGTGGCACTCGGCGCCACCCGCACCTGGGCCGAATCCGGCGGTCGCGCCGACAGCGACATGGCTAGCACTAGAGGGACCAGCGCTCCGGCGGATAGTCCAAATCCTGCACGCATCTTCATCTCCTGCTTGAGAAGAACCGGCGGTGTCTAGCGATCGAAATTCCTATACGATTAATTTCCTATACCATTTCGGTGCTCCCCGCAATGCGAGGCGCCTTCAATCCGTAGGGGTGGGTACGGTTGGCGCCCTTACCGCGCTTGCCGAAGCAAGTCGCCTTTCCCTCCAGTGGAGAGGTAAGACGTCTCTTTCACTCGCTAACCATCAGCACGATCTTGCCGACATGCTCGCCCGACTCCATCCGTGCATGAGCCACTGAAGCTTCGGCTAAAGGGAAGCTCTGATCCATTGCGGGCCTCAACCGGCCGCCCTCGACGTAGGGCCAGACGGTCTGGGCAAGTTCGTCGCGGACCATGGTCTTCAATTCCGGGGACACAATACTTAATTCGCCTTCTCTTTTGGTTTCGGTCCGCGCTTTTGCGGCACCAGCGCCCGGCCGAGCAGCTCTTGCTGGCGCGCGATCCAGTCCTCGGCCCCGAGCGGGCGGCCGGTCCGCAGCCGCGCCTCGATCGCGTCCGCCAGCCGCTCGGCCTCGTCGCCGGCATCGCCGAGCTCGGCGCCGTGGCGCAGCATCGCCCGCCAGTTGCGGGCATGCTTGCCCAGCGCTGCGACATCGGTCAGCGGATCGCCGGCGGCGCGCTTGCCGGCGACGTGGCTGCGCGCGCTCGACCAGCGCCAGTCCTCGGCCTTCCCGACCATCCGCGCCGCCACCGGATTATTCTCCACATATCGCGCCGCGGCGATGAGATGCGCGCCGTCCATCGGATAGCTGGCGAAGCGGCCCTGGAACAGATAGCCGCGCCAGCCCTCGCGGAAGTTGATCGCCCGCGTGTAGCGCCGGTGCGCCTCGGCCAGCGTCGCGCGAAGGCCATCGGCGGCCGTCGGCACGAGGATCAGGTGGACGTGGTTGTCCATCAGGCACCAGGCGAGGCAGCGCGTGCCGGTCGCGGCGCAGGCGGCGGCGAGCAGGCGCAGATATTCGGCGCGGTCCTCGTCCGAAAAGAAGATCGGCAGGCGGCGATTCCCGCGCTGGGTGACATGGTGCGGCACATGCGGGATGACGATGCGGGCGAGCCGGGCCATGGCGTACCCCTGGCACGTTCAACCGCCCGCGTCTATTTAGTATTGTGTCCCCGGAATCGCGGTGGCGTCTATTTAGTATTGTGTCCCCGGAATCGTGCCGGAATCGTGTTGGTGTCCCCGGAATCGTGTTGTGTCCCCGGAATCGTGTGGTGTCCCCGGAATCGTGTGGTGTCCCCGGAATCTTTATGTGGTGTCCCCGGAATCTGTTGGTGTCCCCGGAATCTGTACCGGGATCCGCCCGTTGGCGTTGACCTTGGCGAGGAACTCGGGAGTTCGCGTCTCGCCCTTCATGATGTCATATTCGCGTCGCTCGATCGGGATGCCGACCAGCGCAGCGGTAAGCCGAACTTTGTAGCAATTCCCCGACGCCGCATATTCGCGGAGGATCAGGGGTTCGGTCACTTGGCGATTTGCAGTACGATCTTGCCGACATGGTCGCCCGCTTCCATCCGCGCATGGGCCGCGGCGGCCTGGTCGAGCGGGAAGACGCCGTCGATCACCGGCCTCAAGCGCCCGCCCTCGACATAGGGCCAGACGGTCTTGGCGATCTCGTCGGCAACCATCGTCTTGAACTCCACGCTGCGCGGGCGGAGGGTCGAGCCGGTCAGGGTCAGCCGCCGCCGCATCACGTCCGGGATCGTGATTTCCGCCTTGGCGCCGCGCTGGAAGGCGATCGACACATGGCGACCGTCGTCGGCCAGGGCTGCGAGATTGCGCGGGAGATAATCGCCGCCGACCATGTCGAGCACGACATTGACGCCGCGGCCGGCGGTCCGTTCGCGCGCGACCTCGACGAAATCCTGGGTGCGGTAATTGACCGCCAAATCCGCCCCGAGCTCGAGCGCGCGGGCGCATTTCTCGTCAGTCCCGCAGGTGACGATAAGCTTGAGGTTGAACAGCTTGCCGAGCGCGATCGCCATGGTGCCGATGCCGCTGGTGCCGCCGTGGACAAGCACCCAGTCGCCGTCGGCGGCAAAGCCGCGCTCGAACAGATTGACCCACACGGTGAACAGCGTCTCGGGGATCGCCGCCGCCTCCACCGCGCTCAGCGTCTCGGGGATCCGCAGGCAGGTTCCCGCCGGCGCGGCGCAATATTCCGCATAGCCGCCGCCGGCGACCAGCGCGCACACCTTCTGCCCGACCAGCTGCTCGGCGCCCTGCCCGGCCTCGACCACTTCGCCGGCGATCTCCAGCCCGAGGATGTCGGGCGCTCCGGGCGGCGGCGGATAGAGCCCGCGCCGCTGGAGGATGTCGGGCCGGTTGACGCCCGCCGCTGCGACCTTGATCAGCACCGACCCGGGGCCGGGCCGCGGCACCGGCCGATCGACCAGCGCGAGCTCCTCCGCGCCGTCGGGCTGCGGCGCGACCACTGCCTTCATCGACGAGGGTACCGGGCTGGTCACTTGGTCGGCGCTTATTGACTTGGCCGCCCCATGGGTCAACGATTCGCGGCCATGGACCTGGAAGAGCTCTTCCCCTCCAAGCCGGGCGACCCGCTGGTCGAGCTTGCCAGGCAGGATCTCGACCCGCTGTCGATCGAGGAGCTCGAGGCGCGGATCGAGGCCCTCAAGGCCGAAATTGCGCGTGTCGAAGTCCACATGCAGCGCGTCCTGACTCACCGGTCGGCCGCCGAAGAGCTGTTCAAGAAGCCCTAGGCAACGCCGCGCAAGCGATAATCTCACCCGTCGCCGAGTCGCGCCCTTGATTGCCGCGCTTTGGCATATGACATTGTTTTGGAAGGCCCGTCGCTCCCCGGCGGGCTGCGGAGTAACAGCCTAAATGCCCAGTTTCGCTCGCGAACTCGAACAGACTCTCCACAATGCGTTGGGCGAGGCCAGCAAGCGCCGGCACGAGTATGCGACCCTCGAGCACCTGCTAATCGCGCTGGTCGATGACGAGCATGCGTCGAAGGTGATGACCGCCTGCGGGGTCAGCCGCGACGAGCTTCGCTCCTCGGTGAAGCAATATCTCGACAATGAGCTTGGGGCGCTGGTCGCCGACAGCGCCACCGACCCGACGCCGACCAGCGGCTTCCAGCGCGTCGTCCAGCGCGCGATCCTGCACGTCCAGTCTTCGGGCCGCGACGAAGTCACCGGCGCCAACGTCCTCGTCGCGCTCTTTTCCGAACGCGAGAGCTACGCGGTCTATTTCCTCCAGCAGCAGGACATGAGCCGCCTCGATGCGGTGACCTACATCAGCCACGGCGTCG
>JAZJZB010000100.1:0-5905 GCA_040390085.1 Pseudomonadota bacterium
AATCTCACAGCAACATGACCGTTCGCCCAATTGAAATCCGGAATCAAAAGCGACACCCGTTGCTGCGGCCGAGGATTCCGTGGCGCGCCTCGATGAGCGCCTGGCCAAAAGCCCGATCCGCGAGGGCTGGATCGCCCGGACCCACTTCTCGGACGCCTGCGCCAGTCTCTGGCTCCAAGGCGAGCTTGTCCACCTTGACGATCTCGTTCTCCACGACGCCGGCATGGACATCCGCACGCCGACCCACGAGCTGACCATCGCCCACACGATACTCCGAGCCCGTCGCCGCATCGCCGAGGCCAAGCCCGACTGGGCGCTGTCGCCGGCCGGACTTGCCGGCCTGCGGGGCAGGGGCAGGGGCCCTCGCGAAGATGAAGTCAGCAACCGGGATGAGGAAGAAGAAACGCTTGGTCTCGACGGCGAAGACGGCGAGCCCGATGCCGCTGAGCCCTTCCGCCTGACGCCCGCGGACGACCGGTTGGCCGGCGTGTTCGCCGCGGTCGACGCCGCGGTCGCGCGCACCGAACGCACGCTGGCGGGCGACGTCGCGAATTACGCGACGCGCCGACCCGAACGCGACCCGCTGGTCTACGACCTCGAATGGGACGAAGACCAACGGCTCGCGGAGTGGGGCGCCATTCTCGACCAGACCCACATCATGCCGCCGACCTTGGCGGCGGCGATCGCGGCGGACGCCTGGGGGGCGATCGAACCGCTGCAGCACGCGCCCTGGCTCGGCCGACTTCTGACGGCCAGCGTGCTGCGCGCGCGCGGCAAGGCCCGCGCGCATCTTCCCTGCCTGCACGACGGCCTGAAGGCGATCCCGCGCGAGCGGCGGCGGCCGCGCGAGCGCGCCGACCGCGTCGCGGTCCAGCTCGAGGCGATCGCGGCCGCGGCTGAAGAGGGACTCAAGAACCATGACCGCTGGCTGACCGCCCGCACCCTTCTCGTGCGCAAACTCGACGGCCGCCGCTCCACGTCCCGGCTGCCGGCGCTCGTCGACTACGTGCTGACCCGGCCGGTCGTCTCGGCCGGCATGATCGCCGAGGAGCTGCGGATCACGCCGCGCGCAGCGCAGGACCTGGTTGCGGAGCTCGGCCTGCGCGAAGCCACCGGGAGGGGGCGTTATCGCGCTTGGGGCGTTCTTTAGCCTTGGCCGCCGAACGGCCATTTGCGTTGTTTAAATCGGGCGGTAACCCCATCGTGCAACGCTGCGATTGCGGTTATGATTCGCCCTACAGGAGAAAGTGAAGCAGAGACATGGCCCGCGGCGAGCTGATGAAGAAACTGCTGGCCAGCTACGGTCGCGACGACGAGTTCCGCGCCGTGGCCGAGCAGATCATCGGCGAAGAGGAAAAGAAGAACAATCGGGTGCTGGCGCGCAGCCTGCGCAAGACGCTGGAAGCGGGCCCGAACCGGCCGACCGGCCCGAAGGCGCTCGCGCCCTTGCTTCCCTTCCCGGAAGCGGCCGCCGACTTCATCGAGCGGATCGAGCCCCGGCACGCCCGCAACGACATCGTGCTCGGCGCAACCAACGTGCGGGTTCTGCTTGGTCTCGTCAAAGAGTTTCGGCGCGCCGACGACATCCGGCGCCATGGGCTCAAGGTCCGATCCAAGCTCCTGTTCTGCGGAAAGCCGGGATGCGGCAAGACCCTTTGCGCGGAAATCTTCGCCGCAGAGCTCGGACTGCCGCTGTTCCTCGTCAAGCTCGATCGGTTGATCTCATCCTATCTCGGGGAGACGGCCGGGAATATCCGCAAAACATTCGAGTTCGCCCGCAAGCAGCCCTGCGTTCTGTTCTTCGACGAGTTCGACGCGCTGGCGCGCTCGCGTGACGACAGCAGCGAGCACAACGAGCTGCGTCGGGTCGTCAACAGCCTGTTGCTATTCATCGACCATATCCAGCCCAAAGGCTTCCTGATCGCCGCAACGAATCTCGACCGGTCGCTTGATCCGGCGGTGTGGCGCCGGTTCGACGAGGTCGTGTGGTTCGACAAGCCGGATCGCGCGATGATCGCGCGCTTCTTGCGCCTGAAGTTCAAGAACGTGGCGACCGCCTTCGATCCGCTGCAGCATACGGCCGCTCTGGAAGGCTATTCCTATGCGGAGATCGAGCGCATCTGCACCCAGGCGGTGAAGACGATGATCGTCGACCGCCGCAAGCAGGTGCAGGCGCGCGACTTCAATCGCGCCATGGTCGACGAGGCGCGGCGCCGCGCAGGACAATCGCGTCTCGCGCCGACGAGCTAAGCACCGGTGGCCCGATACGATCACCTTGAGCTCGTCCGGCTCCCCGAGCAATTCGAGCGCCGCAAGCATGGCGGCGGCGGCCCGCCGCCAGCGCGCGACCGCGACCAACACAGCGCGAAGCTGCGCGATGAGCTGGATGCGGCGACCCAAGAGCAAAGACGCCGCCGCAAACCCGAATTCGTCGATCCCTCGCTGATCCTGCGCGTGCAGATGACCGGCGCTCTCCTCGAGGAGGATTGGGAGCGGCTGGGACTGACGGTGCTGTCGAGCGACGCCGACCGAACGCTCGTCCTGTTTGCCTCGAACGAGGAGATGCAGGACTTCCGCGCCCGGCTCGACGCCTATCAGGCTGGCGCCCCGCCGGGTCAGAAGCACGCGCCCTACATCAACTTCGTCGCCGGCATCGAAAGCATCGGCTCGGTCGAGCCGCGCGATCGCATCGGGCAGCGGCTGCGGGAAGACGGCTTCACCGATGTCGACGATTTCGTCGCGCGGACGACCTATGTGGTCGACGTCGAGTTGTGGGACCTCGGCGAACGCCGCCTGCGCGAGCGCAAGATCGAGGAGGTGATCCGCTATGTCGAGGCGCGCGGCGGCGAGGTGCCGGACCGGTATGTCGGACCTTCGATCAGCATGTTTCGGGCGCGCCTGACCGGCGAACTCATCAAGACGCTGCTCACGGTCGAGGAGGTGGCGGCGATCGACCTGCCGCCGGCACCGGACGTGGCGACATCCGAGGCACTCGAGATGGCGCTGCCGGTGACCCCTCCCTTGAACGCCGTCGCCGATGATGCGCCGTTGATCGGCATCATCGACAGTGGGACCAACGATCACCCGTTCCTGGCGGATATTCTGGTCGGCGCAATCGGCGTGCCGGCCGATCTCGGCACGGCCGACGTCTGGGGTCACGGCACCCGCGTGGCCGGCGTTGCGGTGTTTGGCGACCTGCGCGCGCAGCTCGACGCCGGTGCGCTGCAGCGCGGCGCCCGTCTCTGCGCAGCGAAAGTGGTGAACGACCAGGGCGGGTTCGACGATCGCCGGCTGGTGCCCTCGCAGATGCGCGAGGCGATCGCGACGCTGAACCAGCGGTTCGGCTGTCGGATTTTCGTCGTTGCGCTGGCCGACCGCCGGCGCGTCTTTGACGGCGGCAAGGTCGGCACCTGGGCGGCGACGCTCGACGAATTGGCGCGCGAGCTCGACATCGTCATCGTCGTCTCGTCCGGAAACCGCAGCCCGCGCGGCGGCAACCGGCTCGAACAGGCGGTCACGGACTATCCACGCTATCTGCTCGAGGACGCCAACCGGCTGTTCGAGCCGGCCGGCGCCTTGAACGTGATCACCGTCGGCGCGCTCGCGCATGGCGAGGGCCTCGATCAGGATGGTGCGGCTGACGTCCGGGTCCGGCCGATCACCCGGCTGCATGAGCCCGCTCCCTTTTCTCGCGTGGGGCCAGGCCCGGGTGGCGCGACGAAGCCTGACGTCGTCGAGATCGGCGGCACGCTGATCTTCGATCCCGTCGTCGCCCGGCTGCGCGGAGGCGAGGATGTCGGCAGCGCCGGCGTTCTGACCCTTCATCACAACTATCTCGATCGCCTGTTCACGGCCGGATCGGGCACGTCCTATGCCGCGCCGCGGGTTGCCTTCAGCGCTGCGCAAATTCTGTCTCGGTTTCCACAAGCCTCGGCCAACCTGGTGCGGGCACTGATCGTCGGGTCGGCCGAGGTTCCCCAGCCGGCGCAAGAGCGGCTCCAGCTGCTCGGTGGCGATGCGACGCGGGCCATCTGCGGACACGGCCTCGTCGACCTAGAACGCGCCGCCTTCTCTGACGACGCGCGCGTCACGCTCTATGCGGAGGACGAACTCGCGCTCGATCATTTTGCGGTCTATCGGATCCCGATCCCCGAGGCGTTTCAGGCAGCCAATGGCGAGCGCGCCATCCGCGTGACGCTGGCGTTTGATCCGCCGGTCCGTCACACGCGCATGGATTATGCCGGAGTCGGCATGAGCTTTCGGCTGGTTCGCGGATGCCAACCCGACCTGATCTTCGATCATTATCGCAAGCGCACCCAGGACGACGGACCGTTTCCGGAGCTCGCCGCGCGATATAATTGCAACCTGGCTCCCGGCCCGCAGGCGCGCGAGAAGGGGACAGTTCAGTGCGCGACGGTCACGTTCAAGCGCGGCGTCGAGGAGTACGGCGACAGTTATTATCTTGTGGTGCGTTGCGAGGCCGGCTGGGCGACGCACGTCGATCGGCAGGAATTCGCCATCGTCGTGGAGCTTCTGCAAAAGGCAGAGGTCCAACTCTATGAACGCGTGCGTCAGCGCATTCGTATTCAGGCCTAGCGCCTCCCCACCTTGACAGTGAATGATGCTCCGAGCCCGCGGCGGCGGGCAGGAGTTGGCTTAGTCGAGCGGGTGGAGCGCGGCTGGAACGCGTCTTCTGCGAAGGATTCGGAAAATGACCACCGTCCAGCTTTCGGCGACGCCCAAAGGAAACGGCTATCAGGCGACCGTGATTTTTCCCGACGGCGTCGCAATGAGTTCGGACGAAACCTATCCGACGATCGGTGAAGCCATTGCCGCCGCGGCAATGAAACTGCTCGACATGCCTGACCGGCTTGCGCGACTGGATCAATCAACGCCTGCCGCTTATTCGCGACGTCCAATATGATTACGCTTCGCCGCGGAGCGTCAGCCGCGATTCGGGCTGAGCCGGATGAGTGAATGGCCTTCCTCGCCTTCCACCTCGACCAGCGCGCTGTTGCCGCTCAACGCAACGAGCGGTCGCGAGAGGATCGTTACCCGGCGGGGCGGAGACCGCTTGCGGGCTCCGTAAGCGGAGCGAGTAGAGCCGTCCGCCGCAGGCGGCTCGCCCAACTATCTACTGTCCTGCAACATGACGGACGTGCGCGCTCGCTTGCGTGCATGTGATCCGGCTCGGCAATTCGAAGCCGAGCGATCAGCAGAACGAATCGGACCGACCCGATCGATTCAAAAAACCGATTGGACGGCGCTTTGGTCAGAAGCGAGAATCCCGGCATGTCGCATCGGGATCCAACGCAGCTTCATCTTTGTCGCATCAATGCCGTACTGAACATGCGGCGGTTCTACACACTGTCGATCCAGCCGACCCTGTTCGGTGGCGCCTCCGTGGTACGGCATTGGGGCAGGATCGGTGCGGGCGGTCAGTCCATGATCGAGACATTCGACCTGCCGCAGGAGGCGGACCGTGCGTTGTCCCGTCTCGAGCGCCGCAAGCGCGGCCGCGGCTATGTCAACCGCTGAGGAGCGCCTGGGTCAGCGCTTGTTTTGTCAATGGGTGCCAAACATCGCCGTGACGCGCGAGCGGCGTGCGGCAACGGCACCATTCGCTAGGCGCGCCGACGAGTTAAGGCTGCGCCACGAGCGGCGCAATCTTCCGCGACGGCCGCCGGGCGCGAGTGGCCGATGCGGACAACGCGGGTGCCTCGCGGCGCGCCGGCCGACGGGTTGCGCATTCAGCACGGCGCGCATGATCGCTCTGCGTTCTGCACAGGATCGAAGGCCCCGCCTCGCGGCGGGACCTTCGTCGCCGAACCTCAGTCGCGGTTGGGGCGGGACCAGATGAGCGAGTGGCCTTCCTCGCCTTCCACCTCGACCAGCGTGGCGTAGA
>JAZJZB010000101.1:0-10425 GCA_040390085.1 Pseudomonadota bacterium
GCGGTCGCAAGGTCTGGCCCGGTTGGACCCCGGTGAGCGGCCAATCGCGGTACATCTGGATCGCCTTGGCGCCGGTCATGCTATCGACCGCGGCACCGCCATCCTGACCGTGAATCAGGTCGACCGGGTTGGCGACTTGCATGGCGAGATTGCCGTTGACTCCGCAACCGTAGTTGGACGAGCTGCCGTTGTCCCAATTGGGCTCGGACGGGATGCTCCAGTTAGGGCAGTTGGGGACCGTCGCGCGGCGGCGTGCGACGACGACCCGGACCACGCCGGGAGAAACCATTCCGGCGGTGACCGGCGCGCCAGCCGAGACCATCATGCCATATTTGCCGGCGACCGCCGCGACTTGCGAGCGGGCCGTTTCGGAATAGCCGCCGTCGACGTAGATCGAATCGCCGTAGCCGAGGCCGAGGCCCTGGAACCAGCCGTTGAGCCGGTCGGTTTCGCCGGGCGCCAAGGCGCCCGAAGGGGCGGCGGCATCGAACACATAGTCGGCGGTGGTGACCACCGGGACGTTGACGGCGGCCAACCCCCGGTTGGGAACGTCGGGCGTATTGCAGGCCGCGAGGGTCGAGCCCAAGGCGATCAGGAGCAGTTTGGAACGCATCGTCGCATCCTTCTTGAATTGGCCGCGAGTCACAGCTTGAACCCTGGGGCTGCGGCAGCGCCTGCCGGAATTGCGCCGGCGGGGGCCGGGACCGCCTGGACAGCAGTCGGCGTCGGCTTGCCGCTGACACCCGTGAAGACCTGGCCGCCAAAGTCGCGCTCGATATCATTCGGAATGCGGTAGCCATCGATCGGGGTTGCCATCTGACCGGACACCGGGCGCACCAGGTAGGGCGTGACGATCACCACCAGCTCCGATTCTTCCTTTTGGAAACTGGTCGAACGGAACAGCGCGCCGAGGACCGGCAGGTCACCGAGGAACGGGGCCTTGTTGATGCTGTTGTTGGCGGTCGTGCGAAGCAGGCCGGCGATCATGAACGACTGGCCCGAGCCGAGCTCGATCGTCGTTTCGGCCCGCCGCGTGGTGAGTGCCGGAACCTTATAGCCATTGAGCGAAACGCTACCGGCGTCGGACAGTTCGCTGACCTCCGGGCGGACGCGCATCGAGATCCGGCCGTCGCCCAGTACGATCGGCGTGAAAGCGAGGCCGACGCCATATTGCTTATACTCGATGCTGATCGAGCCGAGCCCCTGGCTGACCGGGATCGGAAACTCGCCGCCGGCGAGGAAGCTTGCGGTTTCTCCGGATAGCGCAGTCAGGTTCGGCTCCGCGAGGATGGAAAGGAGCCCGTCCTGCGCCGCGATGTCCAGCGAGCTCAGCATATCGAGCCCGAACAATGAGCCGCTGCCCGAAAGCGTCGTTCCGATTGCGTTGCGAATGACGGTAGGCACACCGCAGGCGCTTGTGCAGCTGACGTCCGGCAAATTGATTCCGCCGCCCTGCGCGATCCCGAACTTGAACCCGCCGGTCGGATCGGACGCCAGGAGGTTGACGCCCCATTTCTTGAGCATCGTGCGGCTGACTTCGGCGATCCGAACCTTCAGGGTCACCTGCAGCGGAGTCGCCGTCTTGAGGCGATTCATCGGCACGATATCCTGCGGCTCGTCGCGCTTCTTTCCCGGATTCAGCGCTGCGCGGACGAGTTCTTGCGCCATGTTGGCATCGTCAGGCGATGCAACGGTGCCGTTGATCACGGCGACCTGGCCGACCGTCGTCACCTGGATGTTGGAATCCGGCATCGCCTGGCGCAGCATGTCGTTGACCGAAGTCAGGTTCTGGCTGACGCGGATATGTGCGCCGTAGACGATCGATCCGTCCGCCGCGGTGGCGATCACGGAGGCTTCGCCGCCTTCCTTGCCAAAGACATTAATCTGCCGCGGAGTGTTGACGTAAACGTCCGCAACCTTGGGGTTCGAGGTCCAAACGCTCGAAACACTGCGCGGCAGGTTCACGACCTGGCCTTCGCCAACCGACAGCTGAACCTGCGTGGTCGGGCGATAAGCACCGGTCGAATAGGCCTTGGGCTGTGCGGCGGCCGGAGCCGGCGCGGCGAGCGCGGCGAGGCCGATGGCCATCGCTGCGACCGCCGTGCCGAGGCGCGCTCGGCCAGTGACGTGATGAATATTCATTTTAGCGAGCTCCCATCGGAACGACGGTGATTTCATTGCCACGGGCGACACGGACGATTGGACCGGTCGGCATGGCCGGACCGCCGGCGGCGCCAGGCGCGGATGCCTGGACGGGCTTGGCGGGCACTGAACGGCGCTGGAAGCGCGAGACATCACCACCGGTCATGAAGGTGGTGCTGTTGTCGGTCGGCCGATTCGTTGCGGCGAGCAGCATCGACCGCTCCACCGCCGGATCGGCATTGGCCGGAACCTTGACATCGCCGGCCGCAACCGCGCGCTCGAGCTGCGAGGCATTGTCGGCAATCGAGCGGAGAGACAGCGAGAGCGTGCCGACGCTCTGCGCAACGGCGACTTTCTCGGCGATGCGCGGAGTCACTTCGACAGTGACGCTGGAGAAGGCTTTGATTTCGGTCTTTCCGTCCTCGCCCTTCTCGGACACGCGCTGATCGGTGGCGAGCACTCGCACGTTGCGGATGATCGTCTCGGAAACCTTGAGCGGGGGACCGTCGCCGCCGCCTTCGACATTCTGCGTGAGCACGAGGTCGACATGGTCACCCGGGAAAATGAATCCGCCGACTCCTGACGTCACCGTGACCGGCACGGTGATTGCGCGCATTCCAGGGCCAAGCGCCGCGGCGAGGAAGCCGCGGTCCTGCGGTCCGACGAGCGAGCCGCGGGTGACCGGCTGGCCAGCGGTGATCGCATAGCGGACAACCGTTCCGAACAGCTTCTTGGGATCGCCATCGGGCTGGCCATCGACGTAATAGGCGCTCTGCATGAGCTCCTTCGGCCAGGGCTGGAAGCTGAAGCTGTCGGCATCGATGATCGTGCCGACCGGGAGCGCCTTCTTGGCGACCAGGACTTTGGGCCCGAGTGGAACTGCGGGCGCCGCAACAGCCTGCTGCGCACCGGCTCCGGCGAACATATTCCTGGCCATTACAGCGGTGATCACCGCGATAACCAGCGCTCCAATGAGCAGAGCGAGCTTCTTCACATCCATGGCGCGATCGCCTCCCCTAAACGGGCTACCGTAACAGCCTCACACATCAGACAAATTGGTTAAGAAAGCGTTGGGTGAGAATCGCCAGGCCACCGAATGCGATGGCGACTCCGTACGGAATCTCAGGCCGTCCCTCGCGCTGCTTGATGCGGTGCCAGACGAGAATCCCAAGCGTGAGAACGCCGCCGGCAATCGACATCAAGATGAGAAAGTGAACCGTGCCGGCCGGCGGAAACCACAAGGCGAGGGCGGCGGCGAGCTTGACGTCGCCGCCGCCCATCATCCCGGCATAGAAAGCCGCGGCGAGCAAAACGAAGACCGCCGCACCGGCGCCAAGCTGAATCGCCATGCCCGGCCACGGAGTGAGCGCGATCGACAGCCAATACACTGGCGCGAGCAGCGCGACGGCCGCGTTGAGCTTGTTCGAGATGGTGAACGTTCGCACGTCGATTACCGCCGCCACGATCAGGATCGCGGCCAGCCCGGCGAGTAGCAGCTCGGTAAACGTCCCGTTGAACATGAGCCTACCCCTAGACGGTGGGGCTTTCCAATTCGTAACCGGGCTCAAATGAATCATTTCGACATCGTCATCGTCGGCGGCGGAATTGCCGGAGCGAGCCTCGGCGCCGAGGTCGCGGGCGAGCGCAAGACGCTGATTATCGAGGCCGAAGACCAGTGCGGCTATCATTCGACCGGCCGGTCTGCGGCATTCTATCTCGAAAGCTATGGCGGGCCTGACGTCGCTTTGCTGACCCTGGCTTCGGGACGGTTTCTCGAGCGGCCGCCGGCGGACTTCGCCGAGGAAGGCTTCCTCTACCGCCGCGGAGCGCTCCATCTCACAACGGGCGACTGGCCCGAGTTGCCGCCAGCTGTGGAGACGCGGCGAATCGAACGCCCCGAACTCGAGCGGATGCTTCCGGGTGTCCGGCCGCAATGGACCAGGGCCCTGCTCGAGCCCGGCTGCGCCGATATCGACGTCGCTCGCCTGCACGCCGCTTTCCTGCGCCAGTTCCGCCGCCTGGGCGGAACGCTTGCACTGGAATCGCGGCTGGTTCGCGGGCTCCTCGGTCATGGGCGTTGGACCATTGAGCTTGCGAGCGGAAAGCGTCTTACCGCGTCCATCCTGGTCAACGCTGCCGGCGCCTGGGCCGACGATGTCGCCGAACGATGCGCGGTAGCGCGCCTCGGAATCGCTCCCAAGCGCCGCACGATGGTTCAGCTGCGCGTGGGCCGTGGAGGATTGAAGGCGTTGCCGCTGGTCGATGACGCGGCCGGCAATTTCTATTTCAAGGGAGAGAGCGACCGGACGATCTGGCTCAGCCCGCACGACGAGATCGAGACCGACCCGTGCGACGCAGCGCCCGAGGAGATCGACGTCGCAACCGCGATCGACCGGTTCGAAGGCGTGGTCGACTGGCCGGTCGAGCGGGTCGAGCGCAGCTGGGCGGGCCTGCGCAGCTTCGCGCGCGACCGGGTGCCGGTCTACGGTTACGATCCTTCAGTGCCGGCGTTTTTCTGGTGCGCTGGGCAGGGCGGATTCGGAATCCAGACGTCGCCTGCCGCCGCCAGGCTCGCAGCTGCGCTGCTTCTCGGCCGAGCGCCCGCCGCACCGATCGCCCACATCGACGCGGCACTGTTTTCGCCGCGTCGATTCGGTCCCTAGTCTTCACGCCCCCGTTTGGGGGAGACGCGGCCAAGCGTCTCCCCCCACCAACTTTCTAACAGGGGAACGAGAGAGTCGGTGTTGGCGGCGCAATTAGCGAAAAAGATCCCCCTCCGCCAAGTGAACGGAGGTTAATTACAGCCGATGATGACGCCGTTGATCGTCCGCTGCTGCGCACGCGAGCGCGTCGACCCGATCGTTCTCCGGGTGGCCGCTGTGGCCCTTGACCCAATGCCATTCGATGCGGTGCGGCTCGGCGGCCTCGACCAGCTCCTGCCACAGCTCGGCATTCTTGACCGGTTTCTTGTCAGACGTGCGCCAGCCATTGAGCCGCCAGTTGTGGATCCAGCGCGTGATTCCGTCGCGCACGTAGATACTGTCGGTGTGAAGCTTGACCCGGCACGGACGCTTGAGCGCCTCCAGGCCCTTGATGGCAGCGATGAGCTCCATCCGGTTGTTGGTGGTCAGCGGCTCGCCGCCCGATAGCTCCCGCTCTTTGGATGCCGTGCGCAACAAGACGCCCCAGCCGCCCGGTCCGGGATTGCCCCGGCACGCGCCGTCGGTGAACATTTCAACTTCGGGAAGCTCGCTCACTTCAGGCGACGAGCTCGCGCGGGAGCTTGAAGATCATGCGCTCGGGCGAATGATCGGCTTCCTCGGCGGTGACATCGAATCGCGCGCGCAACGCATCGAGAACCTCGCGGACGAGGACTTCGGGCGCGGACGCTCCGGCTGCCAGCCCGACGGTCGCGGGGGTTCCAAGCCATTCCCACTCGATGTCACTTGCACGCTCGATCAGCCGGGCCTGAACCCCAAGGCGCTGGGCGACTTCGGCGAGGCGCAGCGAGTTGCTGCTGTTGGGGGCGCCGATCACAAGCATCCGCTCGCATTCGCCGGCAATGGCCTTGACCGCCGCCTGGCGGTTGGAAGTCGCGTAGCAAATGTCTTCGCTGCGCGGCGCCCGGATTTGCGGGAAGCGGGCCTTGAGCGCAGCGACGATCGCAGCGGTATCGTCGACCGACAACGTGGTCTGAGTCAGGAAAGCGAGGGCGGCGGCTTCCGGCACGGCGACCCTGGCAACGTCCTCGACCGTTTCAATCAGCGTGATTGACCCCGCCGGCACCTGGCCGAAGGTTCCGATCACCTCGGGATGGCCGGCGTGGCCGATGAACAGGATGTGCCGCCCTTCTTCGATCAGCCGCTCGGCCTGGCGGTGAACCTTGGAAACCAGGGGGCAGGTGGCGTCGACATAGGTCAAGCCGCGATCCTGCGCCGCGGCGGGCACCGACTTGGGCACGCCGTGAGCGGAAAAAACCACTGGCCGGTCGTCCGGTACCTCGTCGAGCTCGTCGACGAACACCGCGCCGAGCTTCTTCAAGCGCTCGACCACGAAGCGGTTGTGGACGATCTCGTGGCGCACGTAGACCGGCGCCCCGAACCGCTCGAGCGCGAGCTCGACGATCTGGATTGCGCGGTCGACACCGGCGCAGAACCCGCGCGGCGCGGCGATGAGGACTTTGAGAGCGGGGCGGTTCAGCATGCAGACAGGCACATAAGGCTTCGCTTGCAGCCATAGAAGGGCCTTCCTATGAACGCGCTCATTGTCTTTCCGACCTCGTAAGGATCGCCCCTAGTGAAGCTTCGCATCGCCGCACTGCTTGCTCTGACTTCGCTCGCGGGGTGTCGCCACACCGGCGACCTCACCAGTGACAATGGTGGGGGAGTTTACGCCGTCCGCAGCGCCTGCCCAATCGCCGGAGTGCCCGCCGGGACTGGCGACATTACGTTGTTCGACCCCGCTGGAAGCACCGATTCCCGGGCCATCGACGTCACTGCCGCAATCAGCGACGTTCGGGCGACCTGTCAGGATGCCGGCAGTGACGTGGTCTCGACGACGACGTTCACGGTGGTAGGTCTGCGGCGCGACCCGGGCCCGGCGCGGCAGGTCGCGCTGCCCTACTTCAATGTCGCGCTTCGCGGCGGTTCGACCATCGCCGCCAAGCAGGTCGGCCAGGCGGTGCTTAATTTCGCGGCCGGCGACATCCATGCCTGGGCGCGGGTCCAGGCGACCGTCCGGGTCAATCGCGCCGCTGCGACCCTGCCACAGAATGTCCGGCAGATCCTGACTCGGCCGCGCAAGGCGGGTGACGCTGATGCCGCGATCGATCCGCTGGCCGACCCTGCGGTTCGCACCGCGGTCGCAAACGCGACTTTCGAGCAGCTGGTTGGCTTCGCGCTGACCCAGGACCAGATTCGCTACAACGCGACGCGTTGACTCAGCAGTAGCGCGCGGCCAAGGCACGCGGGTCACCGAAGGCCTCGGCGTTTGGAAGACCGCGCGGGAGAGTTTCGCCGTCGCCCTCGGGCAATTGCGGACGCCGAAGGAGCAACCGCCCCCGGAATCTCTCAGGCATCAAGGACCGCGCGGGCCTGACAGTCTGGAAAGTGCCTGCGCCGATAGGTGGCGGGCCGCCGAAGGGGCAAAGCTCTCAGGCGCAGCGACAGACGGGGGCGGCACCCAGTGCGTCTTGCGGCGCGCTGGTCGTCGCACCCTATGCCGGAGCGCTTGAGATGAGCAGGGAAGTCCACAACGGCCCGACCGACGACACGCAGGCGCGGGGGACGCCCTATAGCGGCGACCCGGCGGGAGGCGCCGGCACCCAAGCCGAGCCGCTCGACAAGCTCCCGCTCGATCCCTGGCATCGCTCCAAAGGCGGCCGGATGGTGCCGTTCGCCGGCTACGAGATGCCCGTTCAGTACGAAGGGATCATGGCCGAGCATCTGTGGACCCGCGAGAACGCCGGCCTGTTCGACGTCAGCCACATGGGCCAGCTGCTGGTTCACGGCCCGGCAGTCGACGCCGCCCTCGAGACGTTGATGCCCGGCGATTTCCGCGCGGCGGCGGACATGAAGCCCAAATATTCACTGCTGCTCGACGAGGACGGCGGGATTGTCGACGATTTGATGGCGACGCGCCGCGGCGATGATTTCTACATCGTCGTTAACGGGGCGACCAAGCATGGCGACATCGCCGACATGGAGCGCCGGCTGCCGAGCGATATCGTCATCGACCATATGAAGGAGCAGGCCTTGCTCGCGCTGCAGGGCCCACGCGCGGCCCAGGTGCTTGAGACTCTCATTCCGGGTGTGAGCGAGCTGGGCTTCATGCAGGGCGGACCATTCCACTGGAACGGCCGCAACCTGTGGATCAGCCGCTCGGGCTACACCGGCGAGGACGGGTACGAGATCTCGGTCCCGGCTAACGCTGCGGCCGAGCTCGCCGACGCGATCTCTGCCCACGACCTCGCCAAGCCGATCGGCCTTGGCGCGCGCGATTCGCTGCGGCTCGAGGCCGGCCTGCCGCTTTACGGCCACGACATCGATCATCGCACCACGCCGGTGATGGCCGGTCTCACCTTCGCCATCAACAAGCGCCGCCGCGCCGAAGGCGGGTTCGCGGGGGCAATGCGCATCCTCGCTGAATTGGAGAACGGGGCGCCGCAGAAGCGCGTCGGCTTCGACATCGACGGGCGCCAGCCGGTCCGCGAAGGCGCGCTGGTGCTCGACGGCAAAGGCAATGAGATCGGCCGCATCACCAGCGGCGGCTTTTCGCCGTCGCTGCAGCGGCCGATCGCGATGGGCTATGTCGCGACCCCATTCGCCGAGCTCGGCACTGCGCTGAAGCTCGAGCAGCGCGGCAAATTGTTCGACGCCCGGGTCGCCGCAATGCCGTTCGTCCCCCACCGCTACCACCGCAAGGGAGCCGCCTGATGAGTTTGTACTTCACCAAAGAGCATGAATGGATCCGGGTCGAAGGCGACACGGCCACCGTCGGCATTTCCAACCATGCGCAGGAAGCGCTCGGCGACATCGTGTTCGCCGAAGTGCCCGAGGCCGGCCGCCGGGTCAGCAAGGGGCAGGAAGCCGCAGTCGTCGAATCGGTGAAGGCTGCTTCGGATGTCTATGCGCCGGTTTCCGGCGAAGTGATCGAAGGCAATCAGGCGGTCGCCGATGATCCGGCGCTGATCAACAGCGATCCAGAAGGGCAGGGCTGGTTCTTCCAGCTCAAGCTCGACAATCCATCCGAGCTCGAGGGGCTGATGGACGAAGCTGCCTACCGCGAGTGGCTGAAGACGCTTTGAGCCACTCTATTGCCTCGACCAGCAAGTGGGATGCGGCGGACTACGCCCGCATCGGGGGCTTCGTTGCCGAGCTCGGCGAAGCGGCGCTCGACCTGCTCGACCCGCAGCCCGGCGAGCATGTCCTCGACGTCGGCTGCGGCGACGGAGCACTCACACAGAAAATCGTTGAGCGCGGCGCGAGCGTCGTCGGGATCGATAATAGCCTCAGCATGGTCGCTGCGGCCAAGGCGCGTCGGCTCGATGCCCGGCTCATGGACGCCGCGGAGCTGCGCTTCAGCGAGGCCTTCGACGCCGCCTTCTCGAACGCAACCTTGCACTGGGTGCTCGACAAGGAGCGTGCGGCGCGGGCGATCTGGTTCGCGCTCAAGCCGGGCGGCCGGTTCGCCGGGGAGATGGGCGGTGAGGGGAACCTGAAGCTGCTGCGCGAGGCGCTCGACGACGTGCTCGTCACGCGCGGCTTTGGTCCACCAACCTACGCCGCCAACTGGTATCCGACGCCCGAGGAATTCGCTGCGGTCTACGAGACTGCCGGATTCCGGGACATCGATGCGCGCCTGATCGAGCGACCCACGATGCTCGAACATGGCGTCGCCGCCTGGGTGACGACTTTCCGCAAGGGCTGGCTCGACCGCGCCGGTGTGCCGCAGGAAGAACGCGCCGACATCGCCCAAGCGGTTGCCGATCGCGTCGGCTCCAACGTCGCCGATTATGTTCGTCTCCGCTTCATGATGAGGAAGCCCAACTGATGCGTTACCTGCCGCTTAGCGACGCCGACCGTAGCGAGATGCTCCGCGTCGTCGGCGCAAGCTCGATCGACGATCTGTTCCGCGACGTCCCGGAGAAATTGCGGCTCAAAGGACCGATCGACGGACTGCCGTTGCACGCTTCGGAAATGGCGGTCGAACGGCACATGTCCGCGCTATCGCGCAAAAACATGGTCGCCGGCGACGTGCCCTTCTTCCTCGGCTGCGGCGCCTACAAGCATCACATCCCGGCCAGCGTCGATCATCTGATCCAGCGCGGCGAGCTGCTGACCAGCTACACGCCGTACCAGCCCGAGATCGCGCAGGGCACGTTGCAGATGATGTTCGAGTTCCAGACGCAGGTCACCCGCCTGTTTGGCTGCCAAGTCGCCAATGCGTCGATGTACGACGGCTCGACCGCGATGTGGGAAGCGATCGTGATGGCGCACCGAATCACGCGCCGGAAGAAGAGTGTCATCTCGTCGGGGGTTCACCCGCATTACGTCAGCGTCGCCAAAACGATGGCCAAGTTCACCGAGGACAAGCTCGAGACCGAGCTTCCTGAGCTGGCGGCTGCCACCGACGCCGAAAGCCTGATTGCGAGCATCGATTCGGAGACCAGCGCGATGGAAATGGTCGCGGCCGACATCGGACTGCGCCAGCAGCTGCACAGTCAGGTCAACATGCTGCCGCTGTCCGACCGCGACCGCGCGCTGGTCGGGTCGGTCATTGAAT
>JAZJZB010000101.1:10435-15001 GCA_040390085.1 Pseudomonadota bacterium
GGAGACCAGCGCGATCGTCGTCCAATATCCCGACATCCTGGGGCGGATCACCGACCTCACGCCGATCGCCGACGCGGCGCATGCGGCCGGGGCGCTGTTGATTGCGGTGGTGACCGAGCCGGTCGCGCTCGGCCTCATCAGGTCGCCCGGCGAGATGGGCGCGGACATTGTCGTCGGCGAGGGCCAGTCGATCGGCGTCGGCCTCCAGTTCGGAGGCCCTTATGTCGGACTGTTCGCCTGCCGCGAGAAGCACGTCCGCCAGATGCCGGGCCGGCTCGCCGGCGAAACGGTCGATGTCGAGGGCAAGCGCGGCTTCGTCCTGACCCTGTCGACGCGCGAGCAGCATATCCGCCGCGAGAAAGCGACATCGAACATCTGCACCAGCTCGGTGCTGTGCGCGCTGGCTTTCACGATCCATCTGGCGCTGCTCGGCGAGAAGGGGCTGAGGAAGCTCGCTTCACTGAATCATGCGCGCGCGTGCGAGGTTGCCGAGCGGCTGTCCGCAATCCCGGGCGTTGAGCTCGTCAACGACAACTTCTTCAACGAATTCACCCTCAAGCTGCCGATCGAGGCGCGCCCTGCGGTGCACGCAATGGTCGAGAAAGGCGTGCTTGGCGGCGTCTCGCTCGGCCGGCTCTATCCCGGCGTCGATGCCTTGCAGAACGGCCTCGTCATCGCGGTCACCGAAACCGTCACCGACGCCGACATCGCTGCCTTTGAAGCGGCGTTGAAGGAGGTCGTCCAATGACCGTCAATCCTTCGGGATGGCGCCCCTCGGCGCCGGCCAACGAACAAGGCGAAACCCGGACCGTAACCGGCAACCGCGCGCTGATGCTGGAAGAGCCGTTGCTGTTCGAGATCGGATCGACCGACCAGACGGGCGTCGATTTCGCCGACGTGAAAGGCGGCGCCTCGCGCCTCGGCGGCCTTGAGCGGTCTCGCCCGCTGGGCCTGCCCGGGCTCAGCGAGCCCGAGGCCGTGCGCCACTATACCCGCCTGTCGCGGCAGAATTACGCGATCGACCTTGGCCTGTTCCCGCTCGGCTCGTGCACCATGAAGCACAATCCGCGGCTCAACGAGAAGGTCGCGCGGATGCCGGGCTTCGCCGACGTCCACCCGCTCCAGCCGCAGGAAACGGTCCAGGGCGCGCTGGAAGTGATCAACCAGCTCGCATTCTGGCTGCTCGACCTCACCGGCATGTACGGCGTTGCGATGAGCCCCAAAGCCGGCGCCCATGGTGAGCTGTGCGGGCTGCTGTGCATCCGCGCCGCACTGGAGGCCCGGGGTGATAAGCGCGAAGTCGTGCTGGTGCCGGAAAGCGCGCACGGTACCAACCCCGCGACGGCCGCATTCGCCGGCTATCGCGTCGAGAACATCCCGGCGACCGCCGCAGGCCGCGTCGATCTTGACGCCTTGAAGTCACGCCTCGGTCCCGACGTCGCGGCGGTGATGATCACCAATCCCAACACTTGCGGCCTGTTCGAGCCGGAGATGAAGGCGATCAGCGACGCGGTCCACGCGGCGGGCGCGTTCGTCTATTGCGACGGCGCCAACTTCAACGCGATCGTCGGCAAGGTCCGTCCTGGCGACCTCGGCATCGACGCGATGCACATCAACCTCCACAAGACCTTCTCGACGCCGCACGGCGGGGGCGGGCCCGGATCGGGGCCGGTGGTGCTGTCGGAAGCCCTCGCGCCCTACGGCCCGCTGCCGTTCGTCGCCAAGATGCCCGACGGCACGTTCAAGCTGGTCGAGGAGGAAAGCGCCGGCGAGGAGCATCCCGAGGCTTTCGGCCGGATGGTCGCGTTCCATGGCCAGATGGGCATGTTCAGCCGGGCGCTGACCTATATCCTCAGCCACGGCGCGGACGGCCTCAAGCAGGTCGCCGAGGATTCCGTGCTTAACGCCAATTACGTGCTGCGCAGCCTTGAAGGCGTGCTCGATGCCCCCTTCGCGAAGAGCGGGCCGTGCATGCACGAAGCGATCTTCTCCGACAAAGGCTTTGCCGAGGGTCTCAGCACCATCGACGTCGCCAAGGCCCTGATCGACGAGGGCTTCCACCCGATGACCATGTACTTCCCGCTGGTCGTGCACGGCGCGATGCTGGTCGAGCCGACGGAAACCGAGTCGAAGGCAAGCCTCGATCAGTTCATTGCCGCGCTGCGATCGATCGCCGAGCGCGCGAGGGCAGGCGACCAAAGCCTCAAGGCGGCGCCGATCTACGCGCCGCGCCGCAGGCTCGACGAAACGCTGGCGGCAAGAAAACCGGTCCTAACGTACAGGGAACCGGAAGTGGCCCCGACGGCCGAATAAGGAGAGACGCAAACTTGCAAAACCAAGCTGGCCACTGGCTGGGCACAATTGCTCCGTTCGTGATCATCGCCGTCGTGCTGGGCTTGCGGCTGCGGACGATGAGCAGGGAGCGGCCGCTCAAGCTTGAAACCCTCTGGGTCGTTCCGGTCCTCTATATGGCGCTCGCCGGCTCGATGCTGTTCGCGCTGCCGCCGCCGCCGATCGGCTGGGGCATCGCAGTCGCAGGCTTGGCGATTGGGCTGATTGTCGGCTGGCACCGCGGCAAGTTGATCCGGATTGAACGGAACGCCGAGACTGGCGAGCTGCGCCAACGCGCCTCACCGCTGACCATGGTCCTACTGCTCGCACTCATCGTCCTGAAGTTCGGCGCTCGGACCATTTTCGGCGAAACCGCCGCTGGTCATCCGGCAGGCGGCGCGATGCTGCTCACTGATGGATTCATCGGCTTTGCGCTCGGCCTCCTGTCCGCAACCCGCGCCGAACTTTTCTTGCGTGGCCGCCAGCTGCTGGCCGCAAAGTGAGCGACGAGCGCCGCTTTTATGAAGCTGCCGCGACGGGCGCTCGCCGGTCGGCGCCGGCTGCGTTGCGCAATCGCGAGCCGATTGCCGAAGTGCTCGGCCAATGGTTGCCGGCCACCGGCCTGGTGCTCGAGATTGCCAGCGGCACTGGCGAGCACGCCGCTTACTTCGCGGAGCGATTTCCGAGCCTCGAGTGGCAGCCCAGCGATGTGCATCCCGATGCGCTCGCTTCAGTCGCGGCTTGGCGGGCGACATCCGATTTGCCCAACCTGCGATCGCCGATCCCGATCGACGCCGCCGCCGATGAATGGCCGATTGCTAAGGCCGACGCGCTGCTGAGCATCAACATGGTCCATATCAGTCCGTGGGCTGCAGCGCTGGGGTTGATCCGGGGCGCTGCGCGCGTGCTTCCGTTGGGCGGGCCGCTGATCCTTTATGGTCCGTGGCTCAAGGCGGACATCGAGACTGCGGCCAGCAACCTCGCTTTCGATGCGGATCTGCGAGCGCGCGATCCGGAGTGGGGCCTGCGCCGGGTAGAAGATTTCACTGCGGCCGCGGCCGAGCAAGGATTGATGCTCGAACAAACCCGCCCGATGCCCGCCAACAATCTGATGCTGTTGCTGCGTTCAAAACGGACCAATCGGTAACCACGCGCCTACCGCACGCGCGCTAGGTGCGGGTGGTGAAAAACGCGCATCCAACCCAAAATCGCAGTTCGCACCGCTCCCCGGTGCTTCTGGCCGCAAGCATCCAGGTCGGCCGTGCGCTCGTCCCGATCAGATTGCGCAACCTGTCCGTGCAGGGGGCCTTGATCGAAGGTGATTGTTTGCCCGCCGAAGGATCGCTGGTTTGCTTCCGGCGCAGGGAGCTCAAGCTGAAGAGCCGCGTGGTGTGGGTGCAAGGCCGTTACGCGGGCGTCGCTTTTGCGCGTCCGCTCGATCCTGCCGAAGTGCTTCGTAACATCCCGAAATCCATCACCAAGCCGATAGCACAAATCGACTTTCGTCGGCCCGGCCTCGCCTGTCGCCCACTGTCTTCCCATGAGCGCCGCATGATGGAGGTGTGGATGAGCTCCTCACCGCATGGAGCAGTTGGCGACTGATATCAGCCAGCGGCGCGGCGGCGCTGCTGGGTGTCCTTGAGAAAGCCCATCAGGTCGGGCACGGCGAGGATGCGATTGAACCCGATCCCGTAACGCCGGCCGTCCTTCCATTTGACGATTCCGGGAAGCGGCGGAAGGCCGGATAGGCTGACGATGACGTCCGCGCCGACGATCAGCTCGCCAGCTGTTTCGATGCCCAGGCCACCCTGTGAGATGTTGACCGCGTCCGTTCGGTAGACTGCGGCATCCTGCCGCACCCACGCGGTGCAGCAAAGATCGACGCGCGGCATTCGCGGACGAGGTCCTTGCGACGAGGAGGCGGCAATCAGCGCGACGATGTCGATCGGCGCGTCGAAGCTTATCCCGACCGAATCGTCCTTGACCCATTTTACCGTTCCGTCGACCCGCTCGCCCTGCTTGAGCTCGACTGACAGCCGGGCACCGGGCGAGATGTTCGAATAGGCACGGATCATCATTCCGCCCGCCATGCCCTTTGACGACGCCGCCTCTCTGCTGATGACCTATGGCACGGCTTACTACGCCTTGACGCAGCGCGCCGCGCTCAAGCCGGGCGAGACCCTGCTCGTGCTGGGCGCGTCGGGAGGTGTCGGCATCGCGGCGATCGAAATCGGC
>JAZJZB010000102.1:0-7648 GCA_040390085.1 Pseudomonadota bacterium
GTCCAGCTCGCTTCAATCCGGATCTGGTTGCGACATAATGAGTCGGTGGCCTAAACTCCCGCCAATCCAGCATCGCTTGACGCGTGCGCTGCGCCGCCGCAAGTTTGCCCGCGCCGGATCGCCCACGAAGCGAGCAGCGATGGCGCGCCTGGCCCGAGCGGTGTTCCCCGGTCTCCCACATCACGTCACCCAGCGCGGCAACGGCCGCCAGCAAACCTTTTTCGACGACGGCGACTACGCGCGCTACCGCGCGCTGCTGGGCGAGCATTGCGCGGCGGCCAATGTCGCGGTGTGGGCCTACTGCCTGATGCCGAACCATACGCATCTGATCCTCGTGCCGGCCGACGAAGACGGGCTCCGGAGGGCACTGGCGCCGCTCCATCGCCGCTATGCCGGCGAAATGCATGCAAGGTTCAAACGGACGGGTCACTTCTGGCAAGGACGGTTTGGCTGCGTCGCGATGGATGAAGACCATCTCGCCGCGGCGGTGCGCTACGTCCTGCTCAATCCGGTTCGAGCGGGACTGGCGGAACGCGCGGTCGATTGGCGCTGGTCGAGCGCGCGGACTTTGCTCGGGCTGGAGCACGACCTGGTCACGGCAGCGAGCGACGTCCGCGCGCGTTGGCCCGACCTTGCCGCGCTCCTCGAGAGCGCCGAGGATGAGGAACGGACCGAGCGACTGCGGAAAGCGGAGAGCGTCGGCCGGCCGATCGGCTCCAATGCATTTGTGCAGCAGCTGGAGGCACGGTTTGGGCGCGCACTTGCGCCAGCGAAGCGCGGGCCGAGAAAGAGGACTGAATTAAGTGCACTGTCACCGTAATCGATTATCTGCGAATGGTGCGCCACTTCGATGCGGTCCAGCCGGGCGCGATCCTCCACGTGATCAACGAGCGGCTGATCGAGGATCCCGAGCGCGAAGCGCGGCGGATGCTCGATTTCATCGGCCTACCGTTCGACCCCGCGGTGCTCGATTTCCACAGCAACAAGCGCGCCGTTCACACCCCGAGCGCCGAGCAGGTCCGCCGCCCGATCAACCGCGACGGCGTCGACTACTGGCGTCACTACGAACCGTGGCTCGCCCCGCTCAAGACCGGGCTCGGTCCGGCGCTCGACAATTGGGAGAGCTGACCTTTTTTATGGCGGCCACGATCGAGGCGGCAAATTCGACGGCGCGAGCTTGGTGTTCAGCACCCATCCGACATTGTCATTCTCGTCGGCGACTTCCCACCACAGTCCGTTCTTCTGGCCGGTCGGATAGACCACCGCGCCGGCGGGGAGCTGGCGGATGACCTTGGCGCTGGCCGCGGCCGCCGCGCGGAGCGAGACCATCGCTTGGGCGGTGAAGGTCTTGGCCGGCGCCGCTTCGGCGGTTCCAACCGCGCCCGGCGTGACCAGCCCGAGGTCGTTGACCATCTTGGCATAGGCCTGGATGAAGGCGAGCGTGACGATCCGGCCGATGTCGGTGCTGTCATAGCCGCCGCCGACCAGCGCCGCTCCGCCGCCGCCGAAGAAGCCGCCGCCGCCGAAGCTGATGCTGTTCTTGGCCGCGTAGCCGTCCTGCACGGCGATCGTCTCGGTGGTCCGCACGTTGGTCAGCGAAAGCACCGTATTGGCTTCCATCTTGCGGCTGCTGATCCCGCCGAGCACGCCGCCGAAGCCGTGCCCGAACAGGCCGCCGGCCGCGCCGACCGCGCTTCCGCCCGAATCGCGGTCGGCCGCCTGGACTTCGGCGACCAGCACATAATCGGCGGCCTTGATCTGGCCCTGGCCGACGTTCGACCCGCGCTGCATGCCGAGGCCGGCGCCGACGTCGCGCTCGCGCTGGGCGGCGCTTAAGCCCGATCCGCGGTCGACCAGGTTGAAGCAGTCCGAGCGCTGGACCAGCACCTTGATCAATTTTTGCGGGCCGGTCAGCTGGAACTGGGTCCAGCCCGACGGGTCGTCGCCGTCCATCACCGACACCGTGCCGAGCTTGCGCAGGCAATGCGGCACGTCGTCCATCATCGCCGCCTGCGTCTTCTGGGTGCCCGACGGGCCGGCCGGCCTGGCCGCGGCGGAAGTGGAAACGAGCGCGAGCGAAGCTCCCGCGAGAAGCGCGAATTTGGTCATATCATTGGCCCCCTGTTGCGCCGCCGTAATAACAAGGATCGGCCCGGGCGAGAAGCGCGCGGCTGACAGCGGCCCGCGGCCCTGCTAGCCGCGCGCTCAAATGACCAAGATCGACCGCATCCGCAATTTCAGCATCATCGCCCATATCGACCACGGCAAGTCGACCCTCGCCGACCGGCTGATCCAGGCCACCGGCGGCCTCACCGAGCGCGAGATGACCCACGGCCAGATGCTCGACAACATGGACATCGAGCGCGAGCGCGGGATCACCATCAAGGCCCAGACCGTGCGGCTCGAGTGGAAGGCGGCCGACGGCGAGACCTACGAGCTCAATTTGATGGACACGCCGGGCCACGTCGACTTCGCCTACGAGGTCAGCCGCAGCCTCGCCGCCTGCGAGGGCGCGCTGCTGGTGGTCGACGCCGCCCAGGGAGTCGAGGCCCAGACCCTGGCCAACGTCTACCAGTCGATCGAGCACGACCATGAGATCGTGCCGGTGATCAACAAGATCGACCTCCCCGCCGCCGACCCCGAGGGAGTCCGCCAGGAGATCGAGGAGATCATCGGCCTCGACGCGTCGGGCGCGGTCCTCGCCAGCGCCAAGACCGGGATCGGCATCAGCGAAGTCCTCCAGGCGATCGTCGACGTCATCCCGCCGCCCACCGGCGATGTCGCCGCGCCATTGAAGGCGATGCTGGTCGACTCATGGTACGACCCCTATCTCGGAGTCGTCATCCTCGTCCGAGTCATCGACGGCACGCTGAAAAAGGGCGCGCAGGTCAAGTTCATGGCCGCCGGCACCACCCACCTCGTCGACCGCGTCGGCTGCTTCCGCCCCAAGATCGAGCAGCTCGCCGAGCTCGGCCCCGGCGAGATCGGCTTCATCACCGCCCAGATCAAGGAAGTCGCCGAGACCCGCGTCGGCGACACCATCACCGACGCCCGCCGCCCCGCCGCCGAGGCCCTGCCCGGCTTCAAGCTGGTCCAGCCGGTCGTCTTCTGCGGCCTGTTCCCGGTCGACGCCGCAGACTTCGAGAAGCTGCGCGACTCCTTATACAAGCTGCGCCTCAACGACGCCTCGTTCAGCTTCGAGACCGAGAGCAGCGCCGCCCTCGGCTTCGGCTTCCGCTGCGGCTTCCTCGGCCTCCTCCACCTCGAGATCATCCAGGAGCGGCTGACCCGCGAATATGACCTCGACCTCATCACCACCGCGCCGAGCGTCGTCTACAAGATGCACCTCAGCCGGACCAAGAAAGACAATCCTTCGACAGGCTCAGGACGGTCGGATGGCGGGGCCGCCGAAGATGGCGGCAGGATACTTGAACTGCACAACCCGGCCGACATGCCCGACCCCAACCGAATCGAGACGATCGACGAGCCGTGGATCCGGGCGACGATCTACACGCCCGACGAATATGTCGGCGCCATCCTCAAGCTGTGCCAGGACCGCCGCGGCATCCAGAAGGGCCTGACCTATGTCGGCACCGGCGCCCACAGCCGAGCCCAGCTGACCTACGAGCTGCCGTTGAACGAAGTGGTGTTCGACTTTTACGACCGCTTGAAATCGATCAGCCGCGGCTATGCCTCATTCGACTATGAGCAGCTCGGCCACCGCGAGGGCGACCTCGTCAAGATGAGCATCCTGGTCAACGAAGAGCCGGTCGACGCGCTCAGCATGATCACCCACCGCGCCACCGCCGAAGCGCGCGGGCGCGGCATGTGCGAACGGTTGAAGGAGCTGATCCCGCGCCATCTGTTCAAGATCCCGATCCAGGCCGCGATCGGCGGCAAGGTCATCGCCCGCGAGACGATCAGCGCGATGCGCAAGGACGTCACCGCCAAATGCTACGGCGGCGACGCGACGCGGAAGAGGAAGCTCTTGGAAAAACAAAAAAAGGGCAAAGCGAGAATGCGCGAATACGGCAACGTCTCGATCCCTCAAGAAGCTTTCATTGCCGCACTCCGCATGGGCGACGAGGGTTGATCGCTTTTCATTTGCGAGAAGCAGAATGGCGCCTGGAGGTCAGTCCGGGGGACTGACCGAAGCCGACATGGGCAAGGCGCGGATGCGGGAAGTGCGAGTACGCGTCAGTCCGGGGGAACGAGGGCTGAGGCGTTTTGGCCGCGGGGACGCGAGCGACGCGAAGTGCCGGATCGGCGGGCCCACTACCTTGGACTAATCGAGGAGCCAGCGTCTTACTTTGAAGCTAGTTCCTTCTCGATCTTTTTAGCCACCGGACGCGCTCGGCTGTACGTGACAGGGAATCTGGTCTCGGCGGACGCTCCGACGACTTCCGCGGGTTTCACGCGCTTGACTTCGAGTTCACCGAACGCTGCTATCGCGTGTTCACTACTCACACGCGCAGGACGGAAAACACTTGTGAGAATAGCAAGGCGCTCGGCCCAATCATTGTCCTTCGGCCACTGATTTTCGAAAATCAAAGGGAAATGGACTGAATCAAATATCGCTACAATTAGGGTTGAGCATGTCAGCCCCTTCCCTTCAGGACCAGGTACGATGTTGCCCTGATCGTCGAAGCGGATGCCTGCTCGGTCAAATGCGTAAGGGACGGCGGGCATGCGTTGCGCCATGAGCGAGCACATGCCAGCGACAGTCTTCTTGATCGAGGAATCGATCCCGGCAACAACCCACCAGTAATCGTCGGTCGGTTCGTCAACCCTCAGTTCCAAGTCTCTTGCGAGGTGGAGCAACGCGACTTTGCTTCCGTCGTCGAAGAAGATCCCGGAATGGCGACGCCCCTCCGGCAGCTTTCGTATCACCACTCCTATGATCTGGCTTGCCTGAAAGCTGGTACCTACCTCCAACACCCGGTATGCCCCTCAAAGCTTGCGACGTTGGATGCATCCGAGCGAGCATCCTCTCAGCAGTTGCAACGAGGTTCCCCCAGCTGCTTAGCTTTTCCCTTGCGCAGGCGGTCATTCTGGCAACCGCCGAAATCGCATCGGGCGACATACGGCTGACGGACAGGCTAGCTAACTCAGAATCCAGGAGTGCGAATTGTTTCTTCCGAAGTCGGTCGTCTATCTCGGACATGATCATCGTCACGTCTTTAACCGATAGTGCGCCGGTGTGGCTTTGGGCGACGGATACCCACTCAGATTGGAGATAGACGACTACAGATGATTTCTCAGCATCAGGGATGCTGGCGGCAAAGGAGGGTGCCAGTGAGCCAAGAAGCCCCTGAATCTGAAACTCTGGGAGTGTGCCGGAGCGAGACCAAGCTTGGGCTAGATAATTTCGCAACGCGATTGTTTTCAGAAATCCGTCGGCATACGTCCAACCCGATGAAGGACCCGGCTGGACGCGCTGAGCCGTCCAGAGGCTCCCTCCGGCATGGACTTTCTCGAGTTCTTCGAACGTGTGCTCTGTCATAGTGCTACCGCTTCGCTCTCGCCCTTGAGGTTAATGGCCTCCGAAAGGCCTTCATCGAGAAGCTCGAATAACAAGCCTTTGTCTCGCGCATGCAGTTCGTCAAACGTGCTTACAAGCAAATCGGCTAAGCCCTCCTTCATTTCGGCTCCCGCGCCAAGTTGACGTGAAATTACCTGCAAAATGCTCGCTGACGGCTTTCCAGACCGATCATCCGTCTGAACGGTAACATTCAGATTGTAGAGAATGCGCTCCTTATCACTGATTTCCTCAAACCAACCTAAATGACAATGAAGATAATTTGCCAAAGTTTTTAAGTGATCTGGGACCAGCTTTGTGTCGTCTCTGATCAACTCGCTGAGCGAAGGCACGTGGTCGGTGTCGGACACAAACCGATCGATGCACCGAAATTCGATCACGGAAACTCGGTTAGAGTCGCCTTCGCACAGCAGCTCCGTGATGGGGCCGATCGCTCCTTGAATGATCTCCTGAATATCAGACCAGCGTCTATAGTTTCGTGTTCGAAACGTAACAGCGCCGCGCTCCAAGGTCATTTCCTGAGCCATGGTGCCGTCTGGATAGACTTGCTGAAATACGAAACCCGGTAAAGCCTCAGGAAGACCATCGAAACCGACCGATATGTGCTGGCGGCTCATCAGCAGGCTCAAGGGGTCAAGCTGGAGCTTGCCCGGTAAGCCAAACTGCTCCGCAATGTTCGAGGCAGATTCTACAGCTGCGGAAAATTGTTCATCTGTGGGCTTGTGGCGCCAGCGGACTCCAACGATTGCCTGCTCGACAGCGTGGTCGACTGCAATTGGCTTGTACGCTCGCATGCGCTCCCTTTCAGGCGTTAGAATCCCTAATTTGAATGTCGTCAAGAAGTTCTGAGAAGAATTAACGCTCCGAGTTCCCTCGAGCGGTTCAGCCAGCGTTCCCCATCGCCATCTCGGCCCTCAGCGGCAGCCCCATCGCGCCGAGGATCGAGCGGGTCCTTTCCAATCACCGTTCACTTCCTCGCGCACCGCCTTGCAGGCGCGGGCGGGTGATTCCCGTGCGTCGTGCCACGTGCCAAATTCCTTGGAGCACGCGATCATCGTAAATCTCAAATCCCCCCGAAATAAAGCTCCTTCGGCCACAGATCCTTCTGGATCACGTCGTCGAGCTGCTGCCACAGCGCGTCCACCTCCGCCTCCTCGGGCGGCGGGGGCACCTCGACGTCGTCGATCTCGTCTTCGGGGATGTCCTTGACCAGCTCCGTCCACGCCGCGGCGCAGCGGTGCATCGCGTCCTGCCACCTGGCCGCGGTCGCTTGCAGCCAGAGCCAGCGCGCGGCCCCATACAGGTCGGTCGGCTCGTCCGCGGCGAGCAGCTCGCGGAGCGTGTTCATGAAATGCTTCACCCGAGCCGCCGAGCAGAAGGGAGCGCTCTGCGTAGCAGACGCGAGCTTCTGCGTAGAGCCGGGGAGCGGTCGGCCGGCGGGGCAGCGAAGCTGAACCCGTTCGACGTCACGGATTCACTCCGTGACGGCTTTTCACTCGTCATTGCGCCTCCCCTCCCGTATTGCCCGCCCCCTTCGCCGCCCCCTTCCCTACCCCCATCGCGATCAGCGTCTGCTCGAACGCCATCTGCTCCTTGAGCGCGGCGGCCTCATATTGCTCGTCGTAGGCCGACTTGCGCTGCGCCTCGTCGAGCTCGGCCCAGTCGCCGTGGTCATACCATTCGGCCGGGTGGGCGAAGGTCGGGCCGGGCATCGGCTCGGTGCGGAACGCGCCATGGTCCTCGAGCAAATGGCGCGGGATTTCCTCGCCGCCATCCACGCCGGCACTCTCCCCGATCGCCTGCCACACGACCTTGCGCGCGGCGTCGAAAAAGCGGCTCGAGTCGGTCTCGGCGATGTCGAGCAGATCATAGTCGCCGCAGCGCAGCTGCTCGAACGCGGCGAACAGATCCTCATTGGCAAGCTCGATCGCCACTTCGAAGAAGCTGATCTGGCGAAGGTAGAAATCGGCCTCGGCGATCCGCCCGGCCAGCCGCGCGGCGCGCTCCTGGCGCAGCTTGATGACGAACTTGCCGAACAGGGTGCGCGACAATTGCTCGCTAAGCTCGGCGGCGGACGGAGCCTCGTCGTCTTCCTCGTCGTCGTCATTG
>JAZJZB010000102.1:7658-8830 GCA_040390085.1 Pseudomonadota bacterium
GGCTTGGGCTTGAACCGGCGGTCGATTCCCGGCGGCCTGGTGCCGGGGCTGACATATTCCATCCCCTGCTCGTCGCGCTGCTTGGCAAGGTCGATCGCGGCGTGCCAGGCGGCGCGGAAGCTTGCCGCCAGCGGCGAGCGATAGACCTTGCTCACCCCGCTCAAATACTTGCCCATCTCCTCGCACACCAGGCCGGGCGACCCGATCCGCGCCAGCCGGGCGATGAACTCGCGCTGCAACTCGGGCTTCCACGCGCCCGCGACATTGCGCGAGCGCGGCACCGGCTCGAAGTCGAGCAAAGCGGCGATTTCAGGGTCGGCGAGCAGCTCTTCGAGCGGCGGCGGTTCGCAATAAGGCTCGGTCATCGACCAGCTTGGAGCAAATGAAATCCTAATAGGACAGCGGGTTTTTCGAATTCCCCTTCGCTCCCGTCATCCCCGCGAAAGCGGGGATCCCGCTCCCTTTCAAAGGATCGTATCGAACAGGTCGCGCCAGTCGGGGTTCATCTGCTCGATCACCTCGATCTTCCAGGCGCGGTTCCACTTCTTCATCGCCTTCTCGCGAGCGATGGCCTCTTCGATGGTCGGTGCCTGCTCCGCGTAGACAAGGCGCTCCAGTCCGTAGCTCGCGCAGAATTTTGAACCGCGCCCCTCTTTGTGCGCCCACGCGCGCGCCGCGATGTCGCTGGTCACGCCGACGTAGATCGTGCCGCGATAGCGGTCCGCCATGATGTAGACCCAGCCGCCTCTTGCCACACTCCACCCGTCACCTCCGCGCAAGCGGAGGTCCCGCTGTCTTAAAGATTCGGCCGTCGTGAAGCTTAGCGGGATTCCCGCTTTCGCGGGAATGACGAAGATGAACGAAGCGCAGCCGGCTCACTCCCTCCCGTCACCCCGGACGTGATCCGGGGTCCCGCTCTCCGCGAACGAAAATGACCAAGCCCCGCCTAACCCAGCGCAGTGACTCTTTAAAAATTACGCTTATTCCTAACGGCATGGGCCGGGGGAATAACAACGGACGCAAGGGCGTGCCAGCGCTGGACCCGCCGCACGCGGTCGAGCCCGACCCCGCGCTGGCGCTGCCCGCCAACCTGCCGGCCGAATTCTTCACCGGGCCGGGGATGCTCGCGCTCGCCGATTTGCTGCCGGTGATGACTGCTTATGTCGACCGCG
>JAZJZB010000103.1:0-5289 GCA_040390085.1 Pseudomonadota bacterium
TCCGTCGGTGCCTTCGGGGACGAGGATCTTGGCGATCTTGCCCTCGTCGACGGCTTCGAACTCCATGGTCGCTTTATCGGTCTCGATCTCGGCCAGGATATCGCCGGATTTGACATCGTCGCCCTCCTTCACCAGCCATTTGGCGAGGGTCCCCTCCTCCATCGTCGGCGACAGAGCGGGCATCTTGAGCTCGGTCGGCATCAGTAGCTCCCGACCAGCACGTCGGTGAACAGTTCGCCCGGCTCCGGCTCGGGCGCATCTTCAGCGAACTTGGCGGCATTCACGACGATGTCCTTGATTTCCTTGTCGATCGCCTTGAGCTCCTCTTCGCTGACGCCGAGCCCCAGAAGGTCGCGCTCGGCGTGCATGATCGGGTCCTTATGCTCGCGATAATCCTGCACTTCCTCGCGGGTCCGATATTTGGCCGGGTCGGACATCGAATGGCCGCGGTAGCGGTAGGTCATGAACTCGATGATGATCGGCCCCTTGCCGCTGCGGGTCCATTCCAGGGCGACTTCGGCCGCGCCGCGTACCGCGAGCACGTCCATGCCGTCGACCTGCAGGCCCGGGATCCGGTGGGCCTGGCCGCGGCGGAAAAGCTCCGGTTCGGACGATGAGCGCCTGATGCTCGTGCCCATCGCATATTGGTTGTTCTCGATCGCGTAGATGACCGGCAGGTCCCACAGCTTGGCCATGTTGAAGGCCTCGTAGACCTGGCCCTGGTTGACCGCGCCGTCGCCGAGATAGGTCAGGCACACCCCGCCGTCGTCGGCATATTTGTGCTTGAACGCGAGCCCGGTGCCGAGCGGGACCTGGGCGCCGACGATCCCGTGACCGCCGTAGAAACCATGGTCGACGCTGAACATGTGCATCGACCCGCCCTTGCCCTTGGAGATGCCAGCTTCGCGGCCGGTCAGCTCGGCCATGATCAGCTTCGGGTCGATCCCGTAGGCGAGCATGTGGCCATGGTCGCGGTAGCCGGTGATCACGCTATCCTTGCCGACGGTCATCGCCGACTGGAGCCCGACGGCCACCGCTTCCTGCCCGATGTAGAGGTGGCAGAAACCGCCGATCAGCCCGAGGCCGTAAAGCTGCCCCGCGCGCTCCTCGAAGCGGCGGATGAGCAGCATCTCGCGGTAGAATTGGAGCAGTTGCGCCTTGTCAGCCTTGAACCTTTGGGGCTGCCGCGGACGGTCGATCTCGGGTTCTTGGCGGCTCGCCGGGGCGGCAGCCTTCTTGGCGGTTTTCGCCACGGCATTCTCTCTCAATCTGGAAGCGCGCCAGCCTATAGGAGGCGGTGCGGCGGGCGGCAATCCTTCGAGACGCCGCTTCGACTTCGCTC
Source organism: Pseudomonadota bacterium (assembly GCA_040390085.1). Lineage (GTDB taxonomy): Bacteria > Pseudomonadota > Alphaproteobacteria > Sphingomonadales > Sphingomonadaceae > Sphingomicrobium. The sequence goes on from JAZJZB010000103.1 coordinate 1,343, forward strand.
AGCGGCTCCTCAGGGTGAGCGGTTCAGAACCGTTTTACCCCCGCTCATCCTGAGGAGGGACTGAGCAGGCGAAGCGTGTCGAAGGCCCGTCTCGAAGGATCAATCGAGCGGCACGATCACTTCGTCGGGGCGGACCAGCCCGAGGTCCTTGCGGACCAGCTCGTCGGCCATGTCGGGGTCGGCCTTGCGCGGGTCGAGCAATTTCGAGCGGTGCCGCAACTGCGCTTGCTGCTGCTCGAGCTGGACCAGCTCGGCCTGCCTTTCCTTCAGCGCCCGGTGATAGCCGCCCCAGGCGAGGATCCCGTTGGGCCCGGCGATCGCGTGCCCGGCAAAGGTCCCGACAATGATCACCGCCAGCGCCGAAAGCGCTGCCCTGCGGATCAAGTCGAAAATGCGCTTCGGGCCCCTCATGACGTCACTAGAAGAATCACGACCGAGTCACGAAGGCAAGTGAAAAGAATGGTTTGGTGCGTATCTCTGGGATAAAGCTGTGGATCAGGCCGGCTTATAGGCCTTCAGCGCCCCGCGCCCGGCGTAACGCGCGCTGTCCCCGAGCTCTTCCTCGATCCGCAGCAGCTGGTTGTATTTGGCGGTGCGGTCCGACCGCGCCAGGCTGCCGGTCTTGATCTGTCCGCACGACAGCGCGACCGCAAGATCGGCGATGGTCGAATCCTCGGTCTCGCCGGAGCGGTGGGACATCACCGCGGTATAGCCGTTGGTTTGCGCCAGGCGCACAGCGTCGATGGTCTCGGTCAGGGTGCCGATCTGGTTGACCTTGATCAGGATCGAATTGGCGATCTTGTGGTCGATCCCCCACTGAAGCCGCTTCACATTGGTCACGAAGGCATCGTCGCCGACCAGCTGGACGCGGGTGCCGAGCTTGTCGGTGATGCTCTTCCAGCCTTCCGCATCGTCCTCCGCCATTCCGTCCTCGATCGAGGCGATCGGGTAAGCCGAGGCAAGCTCGACATAATAATCGGCCATTTCCAGCGGCGTCAGGCTTTTGCCTTCTCCGGCAAGCTCGTAGCGGCCGTTCTTGAAGAATTCGCTCGCCGCCGGGTCGAGCGCCAGAAGCACGTCGCCGCCCGGCTTGTAGCCGGCGCTCTCGACCGCGCGCAGGATGAAATCGAGCGCCTCGCGCGCCGAGTTGATCGCCGGCGCGAAGCCGCCCTCGTCGCCGACCGCCGTCGACAGGCCCGCCTTGTGAAGCGCGCTTTTCAGCGCATGGAAGATTTCCGCGCCGCAGCGCAGCGCTTCGGCGAAGTCGGGCGCTCCGACCGGCATCACCATGAATTCCTGGAAGTCGATGCTGTTGTCGGCGTGGACCCCGCCGTTGACGATGTTCATCATCGGCGCCGGCAGCAGGTTCGCCTCGACCCCGCCGACATAGCGGTAGAGCGGCAATCCGAGGGCGTCAGCCGCCGCCTTGGCCGCGGCGAGGCTGACGCCAAGGATCGCATTGGCGCCGAGGCGCGCCTTGTTCTCCGTCCCGTCGAGCGCGATCATCTCGGAGTCGAGCGCGGACTGGTCCTCGGCCTCCATTCCGACCATTGCTTCGGCGATCTCGCCGTTGACCGCCTGGACCGCCTTGGTCACGCCCTTGCCGCCCCACCGGCTGTTGTCGCCGTCGCGCAGCTCGACCGCTTCGTGCGCTCCGGTCGAGGCGCCCGACGGCACCGCCGCGCGGCCCATGCTTCCGTCCTCGAGGGTCACGTCGACTTCGACCGTCGGGTTGCCCCGGCTGTCGAGGATCTGGCGGGCATGGACGTCGACGATCGCGGTCATGGCTTTCCTTCTTGCGCAAGCGTAACAATATCAGGGTACGGGAGGCCTAATAGGCCGAGCGTCGGGGCGTGCAACTTTCGGGCTCGGGGGGCCGGAACGAAAGCGCCGCCGGGCCGGTTGAATCGGCGAAGGAGAATTGGGCATGGCTGACCAACCAACTGCTGACCTGCCGGAAGGCACCGACAAGGTGATCGAAGGCGCCGCGAACAGTGGTGTGATCGCGACCGAACCGCTGGTCGAGGAACGCGACGACGAAACCCTGACGATCGAGGGTGCCGGGCGCGGCTCGACCATTGCCGACCGGATCCGCACCGGGCGCGAGCAGATCGCCGGCCAGGCCGGTGACAAGGCCCGCGGGCTCGTCACCCAGGGGCTCGAGCGCACCTCGGAAGCCCTGGCCAACGTTTCGAAGATGATCGGCGACACCGCCGACGGGATCGATGAGCGGCTCGGCGCCGAATATGGCGATTATGCCCGCCGCGCCGCAGGCGCGATCGAGAATGTCGCCAATACGATTGCCGAGAAGGACCCTGACGAGCTGATCGACGACACCCGCAACTTCGTTCGCAATTCCCCCGGAATCGCGCTCGCCGGCGCCGCCGTGGTCGGCTTTGTCGTCGCCCGGCTGCTCAAGACCGGCCTTGCCGCCAACGACGACGACGAGGACTGATGCTCAAGCCGGCCGACCCCGGACCGCAGCCGCCTGAGCGCCCGATCGGCGAGCTCGTCAACGAGCTCATCGACGAGGGCAAGGCTTATGCGCGCGCCGAGATCGGTCTCGCCAGGGCAATCGCCAGCGCCAAGGCCAATGCGCTGATCCTGCCGGCGATCCTGTTCGGCGCCGCGTTCATCCTCGCGCTTGCGGGGGTCACTGCGCTCGCCGTCGGGGTCGTCCTCGCGCTTGCGAAGTTCATCGGCCCGCTCGCCGCCGGCCTGGTTGGGCTGATCCTGTTCGCTGCGATTGCTGGCGGGCTTGGCTGGTACGGCGCGCAGCGCCTGAAACGGGAGCTGTGATGGGCGACAGCGCTCAAATCGCGGCAGCACGGATTGAGGCCGAGCGCCGCCGCGCCCGCGTGATTGCGACCGCGCAGGAGCTTCAGGAGCGGCTCAGCCCCAAGACGCTCGCCCGCGGTGCCTGGCAGGGCGCCAAGGAAAAGGGGGCCGACGTCGCCGAAAATGCCGTCGACGCGGTCCGCTCGCGGCCGCTGGCGGCGACCGGCGTGGTCGCTGCGATCACCATGTTCCTCGCCCGCGAACCGCTGATCGATCTTGCCGGCAGGATCATCGATGGAGTCAATGGCAAGAGGAAAGTCCGCAAGGGCCGCAAGGCCAAGGCGGCGTCAGACAAGACGGAGAAGGTATAAAATGGACCAGGACAACCGCACCGCGACGAACAACCCGGGCGCCCGCCAGCGCGCGATCGAGGCTTATGAAAGCGCGCGCGACCGCACCACCGATACGCTTGGCCAGGCGCCGCTGCTCGCGCTTGCCGGCGGGATCGCCGCCGGAGCGCTGATCGCGGCGCTGCTTCCGCGCACCGATGCCGAGACGAAGCTCGTCCGCCCCACCGCAAAGCGCGTCAAGAACACCGCCCGCGCGGCCTACAAGGCGGCGCGCGACACCGGCAGCGACAAGCTCGGCGAAGTCGGAATCAGCCGCGAAAAGGGCGAGGAAACCATCCGCAGCCTGCTGCAGGGCGTGACCGACGCGGCCAAGGCCTCGGCCAATGCAGCGCTCGACGCGGCCCGCAAGCAGGGCTGACTTGGCCGCTCAAAAGCTGCTAGCGGGCCGATCATGAGCAAGCTTCACCTGGTCTTCGGCGGGCGCGTGAAGGACCCGCGCGGCCTCGATTTCGTCAAGCTGGATGAAATCGACCTGGTCGGCGTCTACGACAGCTATGCCGCCGCCGAGGATGCCTGGCGCGGCAAGGCGCAGCGCAGCGTCGACGATGCCGAAATGAAATATGTGATCGTCCACCTGCACCGGTTGCTCGAGCCCGACGGCGAAGGCACCCGCCGCCCGCAACCGGCCGAGCCTCAAGCCGAGCGGTAGCGCCACAGCAGCAGCGGGCGCTGCAGCAGCAGCCCCGCGGCGAACCCGCCGACATGCGCTGGAGTGGCCAGCAAATAGCCTTGCGCGCCGGCGAGATAGCCCATCATCAG
>JAZJZB010000104.1:0-734 GCA_040390085.1 Pseudomonadota bacterium
TGCTCACGCCCGACGCCCGGTCATCCCTTGCCATCGCGCATGCCAAGCTCGGCGGCCTTGCCGAATGGGACTCGCCGTCGCTAGAGGCGGCCATCCGCGAGGTCGCGGAGGGCAGCGGAATGAAGCTCGGCAAGCTCGCCCAGCCGCTTCGCGCTGCACTCACAGGGCGCACGACGTCTCCGGGGATTTTTGATGTGCTTGCGCTGCTGGGCCGGGACGAGAGCCTCGCCCGCATCGCCGACCAGATGGAGCCGAACGAATGACCGACAAAAGCGTCGCGATGAACACGCCGAGCGGGAATTTCGATTTTCCCTTGCTCGACGGTTCGGTTGGCCCGGAAGTGGTCGACATCCGTAAGCTCTACGGCGAAACCGGGATGTTCACCTACGACCCGGGCTTCACCTCGACCGCCAGCTGCCAGAGCGCGATCACCTACATCGACGGCGAGAAGGGCATCCTGCTCCACCGCGGCTATCCGATCGACCAGCTGGCGGAGAATTCGACCTTCATGGAGGTCGCCTACCTGCTGCTCCACGGTGAGCTTCCAAGGGGCACCGAGCTCCACGATTTCAGCTACACGATCAGCCGCCACACCATGCTGCACGAGCAGCTTGCGACATTCTATCGCGGCTTCCGGCGCGATGCTCACCCGATGGCGATCATGTGCGGCGTGGTTGGAGCGCTCAGCGCTTTCTATCACGACAGCACCGACATCACCGATCCCGAGCAACGGA
>JAZJZB010000104.1:744-2290 GCA_040390085.1 Pseudomonadota bacterium
GGCTGATCGCGAAGATGCCGACGATCGCGGCCGCGGCCTTCAAATATTCCATCGGCCAGCCGATGATGTATCCCCAGAACGACCTCACCTATACCGGCAACTTCCTGCGCATGACCTTCGGCGTCCCGGCCGAGCCCTATGAGGTGAACCCGGTAGTCGAGCGCGCGATGCGCCGCATTTTCATCCTCCACGCCGACCATGAGCAGAACGCGTCGACTTCGACCGTCCGCCTCGCCGGGTCGTCGGGCGCCAACCCGTTCGCCTGCATCGCCGCTGGTATCGCCTGCCTGTGGGGCCCGGCGCACGGCGGCGCCAACGAAGCGGCGCTCAACATGCTGCGCGAGATCGGCAACGTGAAGCGCATCCCCGAATATATCGCCCGCGCCAAGGACAAGGACGACCCGTTCCGGCTGATGGGCTTCGGCCACCGCGTCTACAAGAACTTCGACCCGCGGGCGAAGGTGATGAAGGCGACCGCCGACGAGGTGCTGAAAGAGCTCAACATCTCCGACCCGGTCCTCGACGTCGCCAAGGAGCTCGAGCGGATCGCGCTCAGCGACGAATATTTCATCGAGAAGAAGCTCTATCCCAACGTCGATTTCTATTCGGGCGTGATCTTGAACGCGATCGGCTTCCCGACCGACATGTTCACGGCCCTGTTCGCCTTGGCGCGCACGGTCGGCTGGGTCGCGCAGTGGAACGAGATGATCGCCGATCCCGACCAGAAGATCGGCCGCCCGCGCCAGCTCTACACCGGCGCGACGCAACGGGACTATGTGCCGGTCAGCAAGCGTTAGGTCGTCGGCAGGGTCAGCGTAAAACGCGCACCCTCTCCGGGCGCGCTGTCGAGCGTGACGTCACCGCCCATCGACCGGGCGAGGCGCCGGGAGATTGCAAGGCCGAGGCCGGTCCCGGCCTCTCCGGTCTGCGCGCGCTGGAACCGCTCGAAAATCCGCTGCTGGTCTCCCTCGGCAACGCCCGGACCCTGATCGCCGACCGTAACCGACGCAGTTGCGCCGGTCCTGGCGAAATTCAGGCGAACCGTGCCCCCTTCCGGCGAATAGCGGATCGCATTGACCACCAGGTTGACCAGGATCTGGATGACCGCCCGCTCCTCGCCCCTGGCTGGAAGCGGCGGTGTGGGCTCGAGCTCGATCGTCACTGCGCGTTCCTGGGCCGAGGATTCGAGCATCACCGCCGCTTCGGCGGCGAGGCCTGCAAGGTCCACCGAACCCCGCTCCTCACCCGGATCACGGCTCATCGTGGTCAGCACCGAGAGCAGGTGCCTGGCCGCTGCTGCAATGTCGTTGCCGTAGCTCGCATAATCGCTGCGCAGCGGTCCGTCGGCCCGATCGGTGATCCGCCCAGCGCTTTCAATGATCCGGTCGAGCGGCGAACGAAGCACTTCGTCCAGGGAATGATTGACCAGGGCACTGGTCTGGGCGGCGGCGGCGACGGCCGCTTCCTCGGCGATCGCGGTCCCGCGAAAACCCGCGAATCCGCCGTCGGCGCCGCTGACGACTTCGCCGCTGAGCAACACGATCCG
>JAZJZB010000104.1:2300-10009 GCA_040390085.1 Pseudomonadota bacterium
GCGCGGCTGCTCGCGCGTTGGCCGGAAAAACCGCGGCGTGCTGCAAGCGCGCTCAGCAACGGCATCTCGCCATTGGCTTCTTCCTCGAGGCGGAGCACGCGGGTCAGCTGCTGGCCGGAAGCCTCATCCCCATTGATCCCGAGCAACTCGGCGAGATCGGCCGAGACGGCGATCAGGCGCAGCTCTTCGTCGGTCGACCATTCATTGCGCGCGGCCCCAGTCTCCTCGGCGCCGCCGCCGAGGATCGTCACGAGGCGCGGTGAGGCAGGCGGCCGCTCGGTCCACCCTTCGAGGGTCAGCAGGACATCGTCGCCTTGAGGCGTCGCCTGCACCCACAGCTCGATGTCATGGTCGCTCGACGCGGCAACTGCCGGGCGCGACACCGAAGTCCCAAGCACCCGGGCAAGCTGGGCGATCGCCGCGACCTGCGGCAACGCCAGCGCCTTGCCGATCGCCGACCCGGCATCGCGCTGCAATCCTTCGAGCGCGGAATCGGCTTCGACCAGCCGGCCCTCGCGGTCGAGCCGGCCGTGGACCGAGCGCGGTTCAGACGGTGCGCTGGCCATGGTCCTCAAGCGCTTCAAGCGCGGCGCGATAGGAAGGCGCGGTTGTCAGCCTGGCGCGAGCCTCTCCGGTTTGATCATCAGTCATTCGATCGAAAACGCCGATCGCCTCCGCCGGATCGCGAAGGCCCAGCAGGTCGCCGACGCCGCCGAGCAACCCGGCGCTCGCCTCGCGCGACAGCCCGGCGATGCGGAACATGGCCATCACCCGCGATGGTTCGCCCGACAGCAATTCCGCGAACGCCGACTGCGACGGAATTGCCGACCGGCGCGCGAGCACCTCGGCGACGAACCCGACCTCTCCCTCGTGCGCGGCGGCGAGCAATAGGTCATCGCTGAGTGCGCCGGCTTCGTCGAGCAGGCGCACCAGCGCCGCGCCGAGCCGGTCGATGCTGCGTTCACGGTCGATCCGCTCGGCCAGGCGCGAGGCCGCGGCGGACAGCTCGGCGTCGGCAGCAGCGGCGCCGTGAGCCGCGGCAAGCTCGCTCCGAAGCGCTGCTGCAACGACGTGAACCAACGCCTCGCCGGTGGCGGATGGCAAGTCTTCCAGCGCGATCAGGCACTGGCCGAACCGATCGCGGCGCCGGCCGCGGGCAAGGATCAAAGCCATCGCAGCCGCGGCGACCCCGCCATGCTCGTGGCTGACCAGCCCCTGGAGCGAACGCGCCTCTCGGCGGCCGGTCCGGGCACGGGCGGCAGTTGCGATCCGCTCCTCGTCGGCGCGCCGCAACAGCAAAGCGATCAGCGCAGCTTCATTGAGCAGGCCGGCCGAGGACAGGCCCGCGACCAGCGCTGCATTGCCGTCGTCGTTGGCGGCCGCCCATCCCTTGGGCAGCTCGGCGCGAAGCTCATCGGCGATGTCGCCGACCAGGCAGTGCAGCATCGCGGTCATCAGCGCCCGTTCCTGTTCGGTCAGGCGCTTGGCCGGGTCGAGGAAGAAATCGGCGCGAACCGTGGCCAGCCGGCCGCGGCCCGCTGGGCGCGCGGGCGCGTTCTGGTCGGCTGCCCAGGCAGCGATCGGCCATTCCTCCGGCATCATTACCGCCGGCTTATCCGATTTTCGTTAACTTCGCGTCAAACTCGAAAGGTGGCGCAGGCGCTGAAGAAGGAAGAAAGACGCGCCTGCATAAGCCAGCATCGCGATCAAATAGGCGGTCCACGAGCCAGCCAGCGCAAATGGCACTGCGGCGAAGATCGCGTTGCGCCGGGAAAACAGCCAATGGTCGGTCGCTCCAGGCATCGATTCCTGCTCGACCCGCGCCGCCTCGGCGAAGGCGGCGGCGACGATTGCAGTGACGATCGCGCCCCATCCGCTGTTGTGCCGCCATTCCCACCAGCCGAGCGCGAGCAATGCGATTCCGGCCAGCGGCCACAAAGCGCGTCGGCTCAGCGATCGCGTCGGCAACGGCCTCAGCCGCAATGTCGCGAGGCGGCTTGCAACCAGGTCGAGCGGAGTGGAGGCGATCAGCAGGCCCAGCGCCGCACCGAGCCAGCCGCGCGTGAAGCAAATCGCAGCGCCGACGGTGAGCCCGATTGCCGCCCAGATCAGCCACGACGGCCGGACCGGGGTTTCCATCAGCCGCTCGGTCGCGAAATCCTCGAGCGGCGGGAGGATGTAGCGGCTCGCCCAGTCCGGGCGGCTGCCCCGTGACGCACGCAGCAAGTTGCGCTCGAACCCCTCGAGCTGTTCGGCACTGTTGACCAGCAGCGGTTCTCCACCTTCGTCGGCCGCTGGGACCCTGCGCGCGCCCTCCTGCAACGTCCGGCGCAGCAAGGTCGATTGAAGATCCCAGTCGCCGAGCATCTTGGCGGTCGACGCAAGCAAGGCGCAATCGACGACCGCGACTCCAGCCCAGCGCGACTGCGCGTCGATTCGCTCGAACGACTCATGCTGATCGTCATCGGCGACCGTGCCGACCGCCGGCTCGAGCTCCTGTGCCAGGCGGGCGACCAGGTCGACCGGAGGCACGATGCCGTCGCCGATCAACAGGACCATCGAGCCGGCCTCGAATCGGCTCACAGCCTCGTTGATGTCGCTGATCACGAACACGCCGATCCCGTCGAGCCGAAGCCGCTCGAACGCGTCCTGCAGCGCCTGGGGCACCCGCTCGACCACCACGATCAGCGGCGCGGCCCCGGCCGCAGCGGCGCAGCGGACCTGATATTCGAGGAGTGTTCGGCCGGCGAGCGGAAGCAAGGCGCGAAGCCCGCCGCTATCGTCTTCCTGATAAGCCCCAATCAGCGCGCCGATGGTCATATTTGCAGTGATTTCCCTCCCAGCGTCGCTATGCCCTGTCTAATCGCTTTCGTGCACTGTCAAAGATGGTAAACTGCTTCTTGCGATGACACCCACTCCCAAGCGCGCCGAACAACTGCCACCGGCCATCGATACGGCAGAACCCCTCGAACTGACGAGCGAGGACGTCTTCGTCCAACCGTCATTCGACCAGGAACAATGGCTTCACCAGGCGGCGGAAGAACGCGGCTCGGGCGGACGCCAGGTGCTCGGCACCGCGCTGACGATCATCGCTGCGCTGTGGCTTGCTTACACGGCCTGGTCGGCCGGACGGATGCTTGCCGGCCAGCCGCTGACCTCCCCGCAAATCGCGCAATGGGTCGCCGTCGCGGCCGGGCCGCTCGCCTTGCTCGGACTGGTGTGGCTGATGTTCGGCCGCACCCGCCGCAAGGAGGCCGAACGTTTCACCCGCTCGGTCGTCGCGATGCGCAGCGAGACGCAGTCGCTCGAAGCGCTCCTCGAAGTCCTGTCGCAGCGGATTCACGACAGCCGCAGCGAACTGACGATGATCTCCCAGCATTTGATGCAGCTCGGCGACGAAGCCACCGGCAAGCTCGGCGGGATCACCCGCGAGTTCGACAGCAGCACCGAGAAATTGCGCGTCCACGGCGACGCGCTGGATCGCGCCGCGGAATCGGCGCGCAACGATATCGCAGTCCTGCTCGAAGACCTGCCGCGCGCCGAGGCAACGACCCGCCAACTCGCGGAGCAGCTGCGCGGAGTCGGCAGCCAGTCGGCGGAGAAGACTGCGGCATTCGGCCGCCAGGTGACCGACCTTGCCGATCGCACGCGCGATGCCGACCAGGTCGTCGGTGAGGTCACTGATCGCCTCGCCGCTCGGCTGGCGGAGATCGAGATTGCCGGCGCCAATGCCGCGGCGCGAGTCGGCGAGGCGCAGAGCGTCTACTCGGAAACGCTCGACACCCTGCTCGACCGGGCCTCGCAGACGCTCGAGCAGATCCGCTCCGGAATCGATATCCAGGCGGCCGCTGTCTCGGCGCTGGTCGAGCAAGCCTCGGCCGGCCTCGGCAAGGCGGGCGCGGATGCGTCGGAGTCGCTCGCCCAAAATATCGATCACGCCAACAGCTCGCTTGAGGGCCTGTCGGCCCGAGTGGCCGAGCAGGACCGCGCATCGCAGCGGATGATCGCCGAGATCGAGCGCGGGCTGGCGATGATCGACCAGCGCTTCACCGAGCTCGCGTCCAACGGCGACGAGCGCGCCAGCCACTTCCTCGAATCGCTCACCCGAGCGCGAACCGAGCTCGACACGCTCGCCGCGCAAGCGAGCACGCAGGACCTGGCGATCGGCGCGGTTGCCGAACGGACCGCTGCGCTGCGCGAGAGCATCGACCGGTTGACCGCGGATATCCGCGACAGCGTTGGCACCGCGATCGGCGAGGCGCAGGGCAGCGCCGACCGGCTCGCCGAGCGCACCGCGGCGATCCGGCCCGAGATCGGCTGGGTGCGCGACGCGGCCGTCGAAGCCGATGACCGGCTGACCGCCGCCGCGACCGAAATCGCCGGGCAGCATGACCGCTTTGCGGCCCTGCTGGCGACGGTCGACGAAGGAGTCGGCGACGCCCAGTCGAAGCTCGCGGAGCTTGCAACCACCCTCGCCCAGGTCGAGCGCGAGGCCGCGAGCCTGAGCAGCGAAACCGGCCCGGCGCTGATCGCCTCGCTGGTCCAGGTCAAGGAAGCCGCGGCGCACGCCGCCGAACGGGCGCGCGAGGCGATCGAAGGCGTCATCCCGGCAAGCGCCGGCAAGCTGTCCGAAGCGACCCGCGCGGCGCTCGAACGGGTCATCCGCGAGAGCGTCGAGGACCAGTTGCGCGATGTCGAGAAGGTCGCCGCGCGCGCCGTCGACGCAGCCCGTGCGGCATCAGACCGGCTGACCCAGCAGATGCTGACGCTCGGCCAGAGCGCCGCGGCGCTCGAGGCGCATATCGAGGAAACCGGGAAGGAACAGCGCGAGAAGGACAGCGAAGCCTTCGCCCGCCGGGTCGCTTTGCTGATCGATTCGATGCACTCGGCGGCGATCGACGTCGGCAAGATCCTGTCCGACGAAATCGATGACAAGGCGTGGGGCGCTTACCTGAAGGGCAATCGCGGCGTGTTCACCAGCCGCGCCGTGCGGCTGATCGGCGGCAGCGAGACCCGTGCGCTGCGCGCCCATTACGAAAGCGACATCGAGTTCCAGCGCTCGGTCAACCGCTACGTCCACGACTTCGAAGCGATGCTCAGGCGCGTGCTCGCCGAGCGCGAAGGCGGGATGATCGCGGTGACCTTGATGTCGTCGGACATGGGCAAGCTCTACGCCGCGCTGGCGCAGGCGATCGATCGCCGCCGCTAAGCGGCATCGCTAGCCGCGGTGGTAGAAGTCCAGCTCGTCGGGCGTGACCCAGCCGTAGGTCCAATTGGCGTAGTAGAGCGCGAACAGCAGCGCGCCAAGCACCGCCGCCTTGAGCAGATGTCGGATGACGTCGAACTTGTAGGGGGCGCTGTCGGCCTGTCCTGGCACCTTGGCCGTGCCGGCCTCTTCGTCGGTTCTGACCCCGAACGGCAGCAACACGAAGGCGCTCGCGGCGAAAAACAGGAAATAGATCGCGATGATCGAGGAAAATGTCATCGCGGCTAAGCGGCGACCTGCAGCATCATGACCTCGACCAGCGGTTTCTTACCGGTCCACAGCGTCGCGCAGCGGCGGACCGCAAGGCGGACGGATTCGCGCACTTTCTCCTCATCGCCGCCGGGGCTGTAGGCCCGGGTCGCTGCGTCGGTCGCGTCGGCGATGAAGTCGTCGCGGTCTTCCTCGACCGGCACGCCGAACGGCCGGATCAGGGGCTTGCCGGCGAGTTTCCCGTCCTCGCCGACCGGGACAGCGACGGTGATCAACCCACCGTAACCCATCTTGCGCCGCTCGTTCACGGTCGCGCCGTCGGCCGGCAGGATCACGTCGCCGTCGAGCACCAGCTGGCCGACGCGGACCTCCTCGATCTTCTTTGGCTCGCCCGGCGCGAGGCGGATGACGTCGCCATTCTTCTGCACGACGGCATGGGCAACGCCGTGGCTGAGCGCGAGCCGCGCATGCTCGGCAAGATGGCGCGCCTCGCCGTGCACGGGGACGACGATCTGCGGCCGCACCCATTGATACATCTCGACCAGTTCGGGCCGCCCGGGGTGGCCGGAAACGTGGACATGGGCCTGGCGCTCGGTGACGATCTTCGCGCCGATTCCGGACAGCTGGTTCATGATCCGACCGATCGCGACCTCGTTGCCGGGAATGATCCGGGACGAGAAGATGACGGTATCGTCTTCGCCAAGCTTGAGCTCGTGGTTGCCGGACGCGATCCGCCCAAGCGCCGCGCGCGGCTCGCCCTGCCCGCCGGTGGCGATGATCAGCACCTCGCGCTTGGGCAGGCGCATCGCTTCGTCGAAGCCGATCGGCGGCGGGAAGTCGCGCAGGTATCCGGTCGCCTGCGAAACGCGCAGGATCCGTTCGAGCGAGCGGCCGGCGATGCACACCTTGCGGCCGGTCTCGTTGGCCACGCGGCCGATTGTCTGCAGCCGAGCGGCGTTGGAGGCGAAGGTGGTGACCAAGACGCGGCCGGTTGCTTCCGCGACCTTGGCAAGCAGTCCAGCGTGGACGCTTTCTTCGGAGCCCGATGGCTTGTCCTGGAAAACGTTGGTCGAATCGCACACCAGCGCAAGCACGCCGCTCGGCGCCTCGCCGAGCACCGGGGTTTCGTCGATCTTCCAGTCGCCGGTGTGAAACACGCTCCCGAACGGGGTTTCGATCAGCACTCCATTGCCCTCGGGGATCGAGTGCGACAGCGCGACGAAGCTGACCTTGAACGGGCCGAGCTCGATGGTTCCGCCGCGCTCGACGATGTTGAGCTTCACGCGCCCGGTCAGGCCCTCTTCCTCGAGCTTGCCGGCGATCAGCCCGGCGGTGAACGGGGTCGCATAGAGCGGGCTTTTGAGCTCCTCGCCGAGATAAGGCAGCGCCCCAATATGGTCTTCATGGCCGTGGGTCAGGACGACCCCGAGCAGCCGCTCCTGCTGGTCCTCGATGAAGTCGAGGTCGGGAAGGATCAACTCGATGCCCGGATAATCGGGCCCCGCGAAGGTCAGCCCAAGGTCGACCATGATCCATTGGCCGCGGCAGCCGTAGAGGTTGACGTTCATGCCAATCTCGCCCGAGCCGCCGAGCGCCAGGAATATCAGTTCTTCGCCGGGGATCATTTGGGCTTGCTCACGATCTCGTACAGCAGGCTCAAGCCCTGGATGGTGAGGTCGGGCTCGATCGCGTCGAACACGCTCGTGTGCTTGTCGAACAGAGTCGCCAGGCCGCCGGTCGCGACTACCGTCACCGGTCGGCCGAGCTCGCGCTTCATGCGCTCGGTCAGCCCTTCGATCATCGCCACATAGCCCCAGTAAATGCCGATCAGCATCTGGCTCTGCGTGGTGCGGCCGATCACGCTGTCGCTCTCGGGCGCCTCGATCGCGATCCGCGGAAGCTTGGCCGCAGCGCTGACCAGCGCATCGAGCGACAGGTTCAGGCCCGGCGCGATGATGCCGCCGAGATAAGCGCCCGAAGCGCTGACCACGTCGAAGGTTGTCGCAGTGCCGAAGTCGATGACGATCAGGTCGCCCGGATGCTTGGCGTGTGCTGCAATCGCGTTGAGCGCACGGTCTGCGCCGACGTTCTGCGGCTCGTCCACGTCAAGCTCGAAGGGCCACGCTGCAGTCCCCTGCCCCGCAATGAGCGGAGTCACGTGGAAATATTTGGTCGCCAACACTTCGAGATTGTGGAGCGCGCGGGGAACGACCGTGGCGATGATGACGGCATC
>JAZJZB010000104.1:10019-10471 GCA_040390085.1 Pseudomonadota bacterium
GCCGAAACTGATCACCAGCTTGTCCTTGCCGGGCTCGACCGCCTGCGCCGCAATCGCGTTGACCGCGCGGTCGGCACCGACCGAGCGCGGCTCGTCGACCTTGAGCGCGATGCCCCACGTCACCGGCTCGCGCCCGGCGAGCAGCGCATCGACGCCGAAATATTTGACCGCGAGCAGTTGCAGATTGTGGAGCGCGCGCGGCACCACGGTACCGATGATCACCGCTTTGACGTCGCTTTTCGAATAGCCTTCGAGCTCGAGAAGCTGGTGCAGCCACACTGCATATTCATCGCCGGTTCGGCGCGGATCGGTGGCGATGCGCCAGCGCGCCTTGATCTCGCCGCTGTCGACCAGCGCGAAGACCAGGTTGGTATTTCCGGCATCGACCGCAAGCAGCATGGGCGCGCCCTAGCTGTCCGAAGCCGGGTTCACAACAAGACGTCCCCGGCGCG
>JAZJZB010000105.1:0-9297 GCA_040390085.1 Pseudomonadota bacterium
TCGACAACGACGCAGTCACACCGCGGCATCGCAGCCGGTCGATGCGGTCGGCGCGCCCATGGACGGTGACGCCCGCCACCGCAGCCTCGCCCTGGGCCTCGGCCTTCAGCGGCCGCCGCCCCTTGGACTGATTGTCGCGTTCAAGCTCGGCGATCCAGTCGATCGCCTCGAGCAGCCGCGGCGCCCATAGCGCTCGAAGCATCGGATGGATCGCACCGTCCTCCAGCAACCGCTCGGCACGCGGGCGCAGCTTGTTTGGTGCGCATTCGTCATGCTGCAGCCACTGTTCGAAGACCTTGTGCACCTCCTCGCCCTTCCAGCGCGCGGAATGATCAGCATCGACTGGATCCATCACGCGTAGCTTGAGGATCTGCTGAGCGTAAAATGCGAATGGATCGGCCTTGAGGCGATCGACCGCGGTGACCGAAATCCGTTCCGGCCGCTGTTCCGCCGGCGGCGACGGCGCGGGCCGGTCGGCCGGTACTGGCGGTCCTGGATCGTCGAGCGCGCGCGTAATCCGCTCGAGAGCGAGGTCGCGCGGCAGCCCGCCGCTGATCGCGTCGAGGCGCAGCAGGAAGCGCGAAGCCACCGTCGGCGACCGGCCGTCGCGGCGGGCGCGGGTGATCAGCACTTCGGGCGCCCCGAGCGCGCTTGCGAAATCATGCGCTGCAAGGCCGATGCGCGAGTCGAGCGTCGGCATCCCAAGGTTCGCGCGGACCTTCGGCGGAAGCCACGGATCGGGTGTCGGAAGCGCCGGCCAAACGCCCTCGTTGAGGCCGCCGAGGACCACCAGGTCGGCCCGCTGCAGCCGCGCTTCCAAGAGGCCCCAGACGAAGATTCGGGGATGGCCGCCATAGGGCGGACGCACCGCGCGGGCGTCGAGCAATTGGCGAAGCAGTGGGACTGCGTCCTGTTGAGTGACATTGAGCGCTTCGGCCGCGGCTGACGCCTGGAGCTCGGCGAGGAGCTCGGCGGCCATCCGGCCCGCCGGCCCGCGCCATGCTGGTTCGCCAGCGAACGCATTGGCTGCAGCCGCGAGGCGCTCGGCAAACTGCCTGAGCGAGATCACCTCGCCCAGAAGCCCATCGATCGCCGCAACCGGATCGCGGACTGCCGCCCATTCGCGCTTCGCCTCTTTCTCGGCGAACCGGCCATCAAGGCCGGCCAGCCCGGCTGCCGGCCTCGGGCCGCGCAGCGCGCGATCGAGCTCGCGAACCGCGTCGAGCCAGGCGACCCGCTCGTCACCCTCGCCGCCGACCAGCGGGTGCTTGAGCAGCGCGAGCAGCGGGACCGGCGCCAGGTCCTCGGCGGCCGCGGAGGCAATTCCCAGGAGCAGGGTTCCGGGCGCAGTCGCCGACAGCGGCCGGCCGGCGCTGTCGTCGGCGTCGATTTCCCAGCGCGCGAGCAAGGCCGCCACGCGCGCCGCCAGCTCGCGGTCGGGAGTGACCAGAGCGGCCGTTTTGCCCGGCGTTTCAAGCGCCTCGCGCAGCGCGAGCGCGATCGCTTGTGCTTCGGCCGCCGGGTCGGGAAGCTCGGCGAGGCGGATTCCACCAAGCCGCCGCTCGGCTGGGCGCAACGTCTCCCATTTGTGCGAGAAATCCGGCGAGGCCATCGCGTTTGCGACGGCCCGCGCCCGCGCTGGCGAGGATGCCGCGGTCCCCGACCAGCGCCACGGCTTCACCTCACCGCGAGCCACTCCGATCCGATCGAGCAGCAGCTTCAGTTGATATTGCGGATGCGTTGGTTCGCCCCGCTTGTTCTCGTCCGGACCGAGCGCCTCCCATTCTTCGTCGGGGAAAATATTCGCGAGCCACAGGCCGGGCAGGATCACCCTCCCCTCCGGCATCCGGGCAATGCGGGCGACCAATTCGGCAACCGCCGGCGCCGCGGTGGTGATGCCCGCAGCGACCGTGAAACCGGCGGGCGGCTCGTCCTTCCACCGCTCGGAAATGCTTCTCAGCAGCCGGTTGCGCCGCTCGGCAAGGTCGATCACGCCGCGCTCTTCGAGGATCGCGGGCCACGCCTCGGTGATCAGCTGCAGCCGGGCGAGTGAATGTTCCCAGTGCCTGGCAAGGTCGCTCGCGCCTGCGACCGCGTCCTTGAGCCGGCGTGGGTCGACATCTTCGATCAGCAAGGCGTCGAGCGTCCGAGCGAGATCGGAGCCGAGCCGCACCGCCTCGGCGCTGCCTTCGCCGCGAACGATTCCGGCCAGAGTCAGCAACCGCTCGGTCGGATCGGTCGCCGGCGGCACCGCCTCGCCGTCGTCGATTCGGTCGAGCGCTCCGCCGAGGCGCTCGTCGAGCTCGGGATCGCCGACCGGGATCAGTCGCGGGAGCAGCAACCCCTGCCCGCTCGCCCGAACGAAGGCATCGGTGACGGCGCGGACGGCGCGATTGTTGGGCAGCAGGATCCGCCCCCGGGCAAGGCCGAGCGAATCCTTGCCGAAGCGGGCGATCAGCCCGGCTGCCAAGGCATCGGCGAACGAACGATGGGATGGGATGGTGTAGACAGCGACGCGGTGCGGGCCGTCAGACATTCTCGAGCGCTGCCTCGGTCATCGGGATCGATTGCGGGGTTCCGACATCGAACCATAGCCCCTGGTGGACAGCGCCAAAGCAGCGGCCCTCCTCCATCGCCCGGTCCCACAGGATGTTGGTCGAGAACGGGCCGTCGGGCGCGTCGCGCAGGAGCCGCTTGGACACCATCTGGATTCCGGTGAACACGAACGGCGCGACGTGGCTGCGCTCTCGGCGGCGGATTCGCCCGCTCCGGTTCATGTGGAAGTCGCCAAGGCCGCGGTGATTGAGAGCGCGCGCCTGCGGGACGAGGAGAAGCAGCGCGTCCATCCGTGAGCCATCCCATTGCGAGGCGAGCAGCTTGATCGTGTCGGCCGGCCCGTCGATCCACAGATTGTCGCTGTTGAGCGCGAGGAACGGGTCGCAATCGATCAGCGGCGCCGCTTTCACCAGGCCCCCGCCGGTTTCCATCAGCAGGCCGCGCTCGTCGGAAATGACGACCTCGAGCCCGTGGTCGCATGTCGCCAAATGCGCTTCGAGCGCGTCGGCGAGGTAATGGACGTTGACTACGATCTTTTTGACACCCGCGACCCTGAGCTTTTCGAGCACGTGGTCGAGCAGCGACTTGCCGCTCACTTCGATCAGCGGCTTGGGCCGGGTGGCGGTCAGCGGCCGCATCCGTTTGCCAAGCCCGGCGGCCATGATCATCGCCGTCGTCGGCACTTTCGCCGGAATTTCCGCGCGCAGGCGCAGGGCTCGCTTGACCTGGCTCACGCCGCCCCGCTCCACGGGTCCCGGCGATGGCCTGACGGCACATTCGAATCGAACCAGTCGCGCACCGGTTTCAGATGCGGCTGCTCGAGATCACGCTCCAGAAGGCCCCACATGCGCGGCTGGAAGCGGCGGTAGCCGGGCTTGTCGTCGCGCTTCCACAGGCGGGTGAATACGCCCAGAATGCGGGTGTTGCGCTGCGCTGCAAGCGCCCAATAGGCGCGTTCGAACGCCGCGCCGTGCCCGGTTGCTGCGACATAACGGTCGAGCATCGCCCGCTCGATCCCCGGCGGCACGTCGCGCCGCGCGTCCTCGAGCACCGACGCGAGATCGTAGGCCGGATGGCCGGCAAGGGCGTCCTGGAAATCGAGCAACCCGAAATGGGCCACTCCGTCGCGCCTCTCGACCAGCATGATGTTCTCGGCATGATAATCGCGCAGCACGGTAACCGGCCCAAGGCCGTCGCCGGCGACCGGCCCGAGCACCTGCCGCCACGCTGCCTGATAAGCGTCAACGTCGACCTTCGCGCCCACCGCCGGGCAATACCAGTCGGTAAACAGCTTCAATTCCTCCAGCCATTGGTCGAGGCCGTGCGGCTGCAAGCCTTCCATCGGCGGATGCTGGTGCAGATGGACCAGTACGTCAGTCGCCAGTTCGTAAAGCTCGCGCTCGCGCTGGGGATCCGTGTCGAGCGTTTCGCGCAGCCGCTCGTCGCCGAAGTCCCCGAGCAGCAGCAGCCCCTTGTCGAGGTCGCGGGCGAGGATCGGCGGCGCGGTCAGTCCGCGCTCGATCAGCCATTCGGCGACCGCTATGAACGGCTGCGGGTTCTCGTGGGGCGGCGGGGCGTCCATCAGCACCGCGCTGCGCTCCCCATGCACGACCCGGAAATAGCGGCGGAAGGACGCATCCCCGGCGAGCGGCAGAATCTCCGCCCCGGCCCAGCCCGAAGCAGCAAGGAAATCAGGCGCGTGCGTGGGGGGCTTCATCGGGACCGTTTCATCGGGGAGGCCATCGTCCTTCCCATGACGGGGGTACCTTGGCTGTCAAGATTCTGTCGCCATCCTGCGCCACTTCGAGCGACAGGCCGAGCGCTTCGGGCCACGCTTCGCCTCCAGCGCGCTCCGGCCATTCGACCAGCAGCACCGCATCCGTCGCGGCGTCGAGCCCCAGCTCCTCGATCTCCGATGGCTGCTCGATTCGGTAAAGATCGACGTGCCAGACCGGCGGGTCGACGTCCTCGTAGGGCTGGACGATCGCGAAGCTTGGGCTCGGCACCTCGCCGTCATGGCCGAGCGACTGGATGAACCCGCGGGCGAGCGCGGTCTTGCCTGCGCCAAGCGCGCCCGAAAGCGTGATCACGTCGCCGCGCCGGGCGGCTGCGGCAAGCTTCGCTCCGGCACGGGCAGTCGCCGCCTCGCCGTGCAGGATCATCGCGAGCCGCGCGGGATCGTCATGGTGACTGCGGTGCCCTTGCCCTTGTCCGATTCGATCTCGACCAGTCCGCCATGGGCTTCGATGAACTGCCGGGTCAGCGGCAGCCCGAGGCCAAGCGCAGCTTCGCCGCGCACGCCGGCTTCCTCGACCCGGTCGAATCGGTTGAACACGCGCGGCAGATCGTCGGGCGCGATGCCCGAGCCATTGTCCGCGATCCTGATCACCGCCTGTTTCTTGTCGCCGTCGGCGGTGAGCGTGATCCGCCCCTTCTTGTCGGTGTAGGCAATCGCGTTCTGGAGCACGTGCTCGATCGACTCGCGGAGCCGCCGGGCGTCGCCGAAGACATGGCCCGCCGCCGGCGAAATCTCGATCTCGAGCTTCTGGCCTTTCTCCGCAGCGCGCGGCTTTGCGGTGTCGGCGGCGGCCCGGCACAGGCCGGCGATGTCCACCCGTACCTTCTCCAGCGCGACTCCGCGGGTGTCACCGGTGGTGAGATCGAGCACGTCGTTGATCAGCTTCGATAAGCGCTCGACCGATTCGAGGATTGCGCTGACATAATCCTTGGCCTTGGCGGTCAGCTCGCCGGCGTAGCCGCCGCCCAGCAACTCGGCGAAGCCGCCGATCGAGGTCAGCGGCGTCCTCAGCTCGTAGCTCATGTTGGCGACGAAGTCGGTCTTCACCCGGTCGGCTTCCTCGAGCGCGGTGGCGCGCTCGCGCAATGCCGCCTCGATCCGCGTCGAATCCGTCACGTCGACCATCGTGAAGAGCGCGTTGCCGTCGGGCAGCGGAACGGCGGCGAACTGGAAATGCCGGCCGTCGGTCATCGAAATCCGCCCGCTCGCCGACTGCCGCTCGTTGGTCGTCTGGCGGACCATTTCGCGGATTTGCGCGGCAGCCGTTGGATTGACCAGCTTGCGGGCCATCGCCGGGACCAGCTCGTCGACCCGCGGGTGGGTTGCGAGCCATTCCTCGTCGAGCTCCCAATCCTCGATGAAGCGGCGATTCCACAGGTACAGCCGGCCGTCGCTGGCGAACACGCTGATCGCCTCGAACAAATTGTCGAACGTCGCCGCACGCACGCGCAGCAAAGTGTCGCGGGCCGAGGCAAGGCGCAGCTGCTCGGTCCGGTCCTCGAGGAACAGCCGCAGGCCGCCGTCGGGCAGCGGCTGGGCGACGATCCGGATATGGTCGCCGTTGGCCAGCATCCATTCTTCTTCGATGACCTCGTCGGCGCTCGTGAACCAGGCTCGCCGCTCCTCTTTCCACGCCGGGAAGTCGCGCGCTTCGGGCAGCCGCTGCTGGTCGCGCATCCGGTCGATCACCCGGTCGAACTCGGGACGCTCGGCAAGCCAGTCGGGATCGAGTTGGCTCATCGCGGCGAACGGCCGGTTGAAGAAGCTGACCGTCCGGTCGGGGTCGAACTGAACCGTGCCCGCGGTCATCCGGTCGGCGAGCTCGCGCTGGCTGTCGATATAGCGTGCGAGCTCGGTCCGGGCGTCCTCGAGATCCTGGACGTCGACCGCGAAGCCCGCGACCGCGCCGGTCGACAATGGCACGTTGACGATCCGCAGCATCCGGCGCTCGCCGTGGATGATTGCCGGCTGCATGCGCGAGACGACCCGCCCGGTCTCCTGCGCCTTGCGCGCGGTAGTGAGGGCATCATCCTCGCCTTGCGCGTCGATCAGTTCCGCGCCGCGCTCGATAACTTCAGCGGCGTCGCGGCCCTCGACCGCCTGGACGAAGGCGCTGTTGACCAGGCCGAGCTTCAGGTCCTGGCCGCGATACCACATCGGAAACGGCGCGGATTCGATCAGCTGGGTCAGCGAATTGAGCGCGGCTTCGGTCTGCCGCAGACGCAGCGCGACCTTGGCGCGTTCCTCCTCGCTCGCGCTGCTGTCGAAGAACCATAGCAGCAGCGTCCCGGCGGCGGCCGGCGGCGGCGCGGGCGCACCGCGCACTTCGAACACCCGCGACGAGCCGCGGCCGCGGACCTTGCGGGACAGATTGCCGGCCGAAGCGCGCGCCGCCTCGATGTCTGATTTGAGCGGCTCGAAGTCGTCGGGCGCGATGCCGTTATCCTCGCCGACCAGGTCGCCGAGGATCTTCGGCGCATTCACCAAGCCGAGATCGCGCAGCAGCTGCGGGTCGGCCTCAATCTTGTCGTCGGCGTAAACCACCAGCGGCCGCGCGGGCATGATCTCGAGCAGCGTCGCGTTGCTGCGGGCGGCGCCAAGCACCTGCTCGGCAAGCCGCAACCGGCGAGCCGCGGCGACCGACACCGCAACCGCGACGCCGAGCCATAGCAGCGCGAGCACTGCGATCACCCAACTGGCCGTGCCCATCACTGCCCTTAGCCACCCCCTCGAGGGAATTCATAGGGCGAAGCACAGCGCAAAAGAAAGGGCGCGAAGCATATGAGCTCGCAGGGTTTCGAGCGACCAGTGTCGGCAAACCGACGGGTTATGTTGCGCCGATGTGACACCAACGAAAGTTTTGGAAATGAACAGCCGTTCATGACCGGTTCAACGGCCGTTCAGGCTTGACAGCCGCCGCCGCCCTCGAAAGCCTCGCAATTTGAAACGTCCGGCGCTTCTGGACTGTTCGAGTTGGCTAGGGGGAAAACAGAATGAACAGCGAGCGGACGGGCTCGAGCTTTCGTGCAAACCTATTGGCGGGTGCGTCCGCGGCCGCGTTTTTGTTCGCCGCGCCGGCATATGCGCAACCGGCGACTCAGCCGCCGACTCCGCCCGCCGATCAGTCCGGCACGCCGACCGAGCAGGTCAAGGCGGCGGAGGCCCCGCCGACGAACGACCAGCAGGAAGCGCAGCAGGCTCCGCCAGCGGACGTGACCGTGGGTTCGAGCGGGGCCGACACTTCCGTCAGCAACGATCGCGCGATCGTCGTCACCGGCACGCGCATCAAGCAGCCGGAGTTCACCAGCTCGGACCCCGTTGCGCGCATTGACCCGGAGATCGCGCAGCGCGAAGGCAAGCTCAGCACGGCCGAAACCTTGCAGTCCTCTCCGATCGCCGCCGGCTCGACCCAGATCACCTCGGCGCTGTCGTCCAACTTCGTGACCAACGGAGGGCCAGGCTCGCAAACCATCGACCTGCGCGGTCTCGGCGCGAACCGCACGCTGGTGCTGCTCAACGGCCGGCGCGCCGGTCCGGCGGGTGTGCGGGGCGGCGTGTCGTCGTTCGACCTCAACGTGCTGCCGCAATCGATCGTCAAGCAGATCGACATTCTCAAGACCGGCGCATCCTCGATCTACGGTTCCGACGCGGTCGCCGGCGTCGTCAACCTGATCACCAAGACGGATTTCAACGGCATTCAGGTCAATGGCTTCGCCAATACCCCGTTCGGCCGCGACGGCGGCGAGCAGTTCGACGCCAGCGTCATGTGGGGCAAGGCGTGGGACCGCGGCCACATCATGGTTGCCGCCGATTTCTATAAGCAGCGCGAACTGAAGCGCGGCGATCGCGGCTATCTCAACTGCCCCGAAGCTTATGTTTTCAAGAAGGGCTCGAACCAGCGCGCGGACATCATCGACCCGCGGACCGGCAAATATAAGTGCGAAGACCTGCCGGTCGGGCAGGTGTGGACCTACGACTATGAATATAATTACCTCGGCCTGCCGGGAAACTTGCGCCTCGGGGACGGAACCTACGTCGGCCCAGTCAACCTCATTCAATATTTCCCGCGCAGCAATTACGGCCTGCAGCCGATTAGCGGGTGCGGCGCGCTGTCATGCTTCAGCGCGCCGCCGGGATGGCTGCCGACCGGCTATGATGCGGCCTCCCACGCAGTGCAGGATCTGTTCAACCCGTTCGCCAGCGAACAGACGATCGTCCCCAAGACCACTCGCTACACGCTCTACGCCGACGCAGCCTA
Organism: Pseudomonadota bacterium; assembly: GCA_040390085.1. GTDB lineage: Bacteria > Pseudomonadota > Alphaproteobacteria > Sphingomonadales > Sphingomonadaceae > Sphingomicrobium. The sequence goes on from JAZJZB010000105.1 coordinate 8,613, forward strand.
TGAAATCACCGACGGAATCGAGGCCTATGCCGAGTTCCTCGGCAACCGGCGCAAGACCTACCAGAACGGCTGGCGCCAATTCTGGACCTTCGGCCTGACCGAGGACTACGGCACCTATTGGGCCAAGGGCTGGAAAGGGCTGAATTTCCTCAGCCCGACGCCGGTCACCAACCGCGGCTCCGATTCGAGCCAGAAGGTCGACTATTGGCGCGGCGTCGGCGGCCTGCGCGGCAACTTTGGCGGCCTGCTCAATGGCTGGTCGTACGATGCCTACGTCCAGTACAGCCATAACAAGGGGATCTATCGCAACGAACAGATCCTCCAGGACGTCATCGACGCCAGCTATTTCCAGACCGCGTCCTGCGTGGGCCAGACGCTGCCCGTGTCGGGCAAGCAGTGCCGCGATCTGCCGTGGCTCGACCCGAGCTTCGTCCTCGGACAGATATCTTCGGCCGATGCCGCCTATCTGTTCGACTGGGAGCAGGGCAAGACGATCTACAAGCAGCTGTCCGCCGAAGGCTCCGTGTCGGGCAAGCTGATCGATCTGCCGGCGGGGCCGGTCGCCGTCGCGCTTGGCGCCACTGCACGCCGCGACAGCATCGTTGATACGCCAGGAGCGATCACGCGCGCCGGCAACGCGTGGGGCGCGAGCACCTCCGGAATCACCGCCGGCCCCGCCGGCCCC
>JAZJZB010000105.1:9307-12644 GCA_040390085.1 Pseudomonadota bacterium
GAGACCGCGCGCAGCTACGAGCTCGCGCTGCTGCGCCGGCCGAGCGAGCACGACCGAGGCATTCGGCGAAATTCGGGTGCCGCTGCTCAAGGAGCGGCCGTTCTTCCGCGACCTTTCCTTCTCCGGCGCGGCGCGGCTGACCAATGTTACCGCGGTGCGGCGCAGCGACGGCTTGACCGACAAGGACACCGGCAACTGGACCTACAAGCTCGGCGGCAACTGGGCGGTCAGCAGCTGGCTGCGCTTCCGCGGCACCTATGGCACCTCGTTCCGCGCCCCGGCGCTGTTCGAGGAGTTCAAGGCCGACGAAACCAGCTTCCCGAGCGCGCGGACGATCGATCCCTGCGTCAACTGGGCGTTCAACCTCGCCCAGGGCAACATCAGCCAGCGCATCGCCAACAATTGCGCGTCGCAGGGCATTCCGCCCAACTATGGCGGCGGTTCGATCAGCGCCACGGTCCACTCGGAAGGTGGCGTCGGCGTGCTCGATCCCGAGACGTCGATCGCGAAGACGTTCAGCATCATCCTCACGCCGCGATTCGCGTTCCTGCCGGCGACGCGGCTCAGCCTCGCGGTCGATTATTTCGACATCAAGGTGAAGGGAGAGGTGTCTCAGCTCGGCGCGAAGAACATCATCTTCGGCTGTTACGATTCCGACGCCTTCCCGACCGACCCGCTGTGCAACCTGTTCGATCGCGGCACGCAGGGAACGGACCCCTACGCCATCAACAACGTCCGCGACGCCTACATCAACATCTCGAAGCAGCGTAGCAAGGGCGTCGATTTCACGACGCTCGTTCAGCAAAATCTCGGCCGCTTCGGCTCCCTGACGCTGCTCGGCAACGCGACGTACCAGCTCAAGGACAAGATCGCAGTGTTCCGCGAGGTCGTGGTCAACAACAACGGCACGATCGGCGATCCGAAGTTCGTCGCGAATCTCAACGCCACCTGGAAGCCGGGGAACGGCTTGAGTCTCTTCTGGGGGACCGAATGGTACGGCAAGGCTTCGAACGAGCGGCTCTATAAAGCTCGCCATGGCGGGTCGTTGTGCAACGAGGCAAATCCTTCCCCGATCTGGGGCATTTACTGCGTCCGCGTCCAGGTGCCCAACACCTTCTACCACTCCGCATCGGTGACCAAGGAGTTCAAGGATCAGGGATTCCAGATCACGGCTGGCGTGCGCAACATCTTCGACACCCGCCCGCCGCGAGTCAGCACGATCGGCGGCGGTGGCCTGCCGTCGATGATCGGGCCGGTGGTCGGCACCTCTCAGTACGATTTCCTCGGCCGCAGGGTATTTCTCAACCTCTCGAAGAAATTCTGATTTTCAAGGAGGCTCATGCGGGGCGGCAGGCGGCTGCCGCCCCTCTTTTTTTATCGGCCCCAGGCGGTTAACCGAGCGCTCATGCCGCACATCAAACTCAAGGCGGACACCCTGGATCGTGCAGTCGAGCGCTTTGCGCCCGCGCCGCTCACCGCGCCGATCTTCGTCAACAGCATCCCCAAGAGCGGGACCCACCTGCTCAAAAATATCCTCAGGATGTTCGTGCCGCTGGCGCAGCATTATCGCGTCCAGTTCATCCAATGGGGCAATCTGCAGGAGCATCTGGTCGCGTTTGACCCCGGGCGAAACCTGTTCAGCTACGGCCATTTGTTCTTCTCCGACGCGTCGGCGATCGAGCTCGCCGGCGTTCGCAAGGTTTTGCTCTACCGCGATCCGTACGATTGGGTGCTCGCCCGCGCCCGCTTCTTCCTGTCGGACGAATTCGACGGCAACGTCGATTATCTAAAGGAGGGCAAGCTCACCGTCGACGAGCTGCTCTCGCTGATGATCTTCGGCATCCACACCAAGACCCCCAAGCTGGCCGACATGTACGACCTCAACGTCGCCGCCTGGCTCGGCGCCGGCAACGTCCACGCGGTGCGCTACGAGGATCTCGTGGGCCAAGTACGCGACCTCGACAGCGACGCAGCAGCGCAATTCTTCGCGGAATTGTTCTCGGCAGCCGGCATTTCGCCGGTTCCGGACAATTGGCGGCAGCGCGTTGCCATCGGCGCCGACCGCAAGCACAGCGGCACAGCGCGCGAGAATTTGACCGGCATCGGGCTGGAGGTTCCGAATACCCTGCCCGACCGGCACAAACGCCTCGTCGATTATGCCGCGCCGGGCCTTCGCCAGTTGCTCGGCTACGCCTGAACCCATGACTCTCGCTTCGACTGTGCGAGCCTTTCCGCGCCTCAACCAGGCCGAGGAACTGATGCGCCGCGGCCTCAAGGATGAAGCGTCGATGAAGGTGATCGAGCATCTGCGCGAGCATCGCGACGAGCCGCGCGGGCTGGCGCTGCTGGGCGAGATCGCGATGGACACCGGCGCGCTGGTCCAGGCCGAGCAATTCCTTCGCCGCGCGCTGGCGATCGGCGCCACATCGCTCGAGGTGCAGTGGAACCTTGCCTCCTGCATCCTCCAGCAGGACCGGCTCGACGAAGCGCTGGCTGCTTTCACCGAGCTCGAGCAACGCGGCGGTGACGTTGACGTGACCGCGACGCGCGCCATGATCCTCGACCGGCTCGGCCGCAGTGACGACTCGATCGCAGCCCATGAGCGGGTGATCGCGGACCCTCGCGCCGAGGCCCAGCATTGGATCATGTACGGCCACAGCCTGCGCTTCGCCGGCCGCACCGAGGAGGCGATCGCCGCTTACCGCCGCGTCGTCGAGCAGGACCCCGAGCGCGGCGAGGCGTGGTGGGCGCTTGCCGACATCAAGGCGAAGGTCCTGACCGACGCCGACATGGCGACCATGGAGCAGGCGCTGGCTGAAGCGGTCGACGCGCTCAACCTGGTGCCGCTGCACATGGCGCTCGGGCGCGGCTGGGACGACCGCGGCGACCATCCGCGTGCGTTCGAACATTACCAGTCCGGCAACCGGCTGCGCGCCGAGCTGATCGACTACGACCCGCGCGAGCTCACCGGCGAGGTCGACGCCTTCATCGCCATGACCCGGCCGGGCCAGTTCGGCGCGCACGCCGAGGCCGATGGCCGCGCTCCAGTCTTCCTCGTCAGCCTGCCGCGCTCGGGATCGACCTTGCTCGAGCAGATCCTCGGCCGGCATCCCGACATCGAACCGACCGGAGAGCTGCCCTACGTCCGTGCGCTGATGCGCTCATCGCTCGAGATGCACATGCGCCGCGGCCCGCTGACCGTGCCGGAATATGTTGCCCGGCTGAGCGCCGAAGAGAAGCAGGCGCTCGGCGCCGAATATCTGCGCCGCGCGGCGATGCACCGCCGCACCGACGCCCGCTACTTCATCGACAAGATGCCGTCGAACTGGAGCGACGT
>JAZJZB010000106.1:0-9329 GCA_040390085.1 Pseudomonadota bacterium
AGGGCCGCACCAGCGACCAGGATAAGAGCACGCATTCAAGACTCCCTATTTATTTGCGATCTGCAACGGGTGATCCCGTCCCGCAAATCGCGCGGACAATAGTCTGAAGCGGGACACTGCATCAAGACTCTTTACACGGCTGTTCCAACGCCTTGAGAAACAGCCAGAAGTTCCGCTTCAAGGCGGCATCAACCGCCGTCAGCGGCATTTGTTTCCCCAAATCGGCGAGGCTCGTCACGCCATATTCGGCGATGCCGCAGGGCACGATCCCGCCGAAGTGCGAAAGGTCGGGGGCGACGTTGAGCGAGAAACCGTGGAGCGTGACCCAGCGCTTCACCCGCACGCCAAGCGCGCCGATCTTGGCCTCATCCGCGCCTTCGCCGACCCAGATGCCGATGCGGCCGGGGGCGCGGTGCGCAGCGACGCCGAGCTCCGCGAGCGTATCGATCATCCATTGCTCGAGCGCATGGACGAAGCGGCGGATGTCTTTCCCGCGCCGTTCGAGGTCGAGCATCACATAACCGATCCGCTGGCCCGGGCCGTGGTAGGTGTAGCGACCGCCGCGGCCGGCCTCATAGACCGGGAATTGCTGGGGGTTGGTGAGCTCGGAGGCGTCGGCGCTGGTGCCGGCGGTGAACAGAGGCGGGTGCTCGAGCAGCCAGATGCACTCGCTGGCGGCGCCGTCGCGGATCGCGGCTGCGCGCTGCTCCATGAAGGCGAGCGCTTCCTGATAGGGCACCGGGCCGTCGCTGATCCGCCATTCGATCTCGTCCACGCCGGGCAGATGGCGCTGCGAGCGCCCCACGGCAAGCGCGTTGCATGCGCGGCTCTGGCTCCGCATAACGCGCTGGAACAAGCGTGAGGGATGAGAATGACCAAGCTGTCGGTGTCGAAGGCGTGGGACGAGAGCAAGCAGGTGATCGCCCATGACGGCCGGCTGCTGGTGCCGGTCGCGCTGGCGATGTTCGTGCTTCCGGGGATCCTGGTCGACCTGGTCGTGCCCGAAGGCACTGCCGGCCAGCTTCCGCCCGCCGGTCCGTGGATTGCGGCTGCCTCGCTTGCGGCGCTGGTCTCGCTGGTCGGGCAGCTGGCGGTCATCCGGCTGGCGATGGGGCCACACCTGACCGTCGGCGAAGCGCTGTCCCACGGCGCGCGGCGGCTGCTGCCCTATCTCGCGGCGGTGCTGATGTGGATGCTTCCGTTCCTGGTCCTCGGAGTGATCCTGTTCGGGCAGATCGCCGCCGATCCGGCAAAACCCTCGCCGGGGGCGGCCTTGGCCTTCCTTGCACTGGTGATTGTGATGACCTTCGTCGCGGTGCGGTTGATCCTCACCTCGTCAATTGCCAGCGCGGAAGCGATCGGGCCGGTCGCGATCCTCGGGCGCAGCTGGGCGCTGACCAAGGGGAATTGGTGGCGGCTGTTCGGCTTTTTCCTGGCGTTCATGATCGGCGCGATCGTGCTGTTCTGGGCGACCGAATCGGTGTTCGGCATGGCCGCGAACCTGGTGTTCGGCGGCACCGAGGCGAACAGCGTGGCGTGGCTGCTGGTGCGCCTGGTCGCCCAGCTGCTGAGCGCGCTGATCTCGGTGATCTTCTTCGTGATGCTTGCCCGGATCTACCGCCAGCTGGCCGGCGTCGGCGAAGCTCAACCGAGCGTTCCGAGCACCGGAATCTGAGGCGCGCAGTCCTTCGGCAAAATGCCGAGCAGCCGCGGATCGGGAAAGCGCTCGACCGCCCGCTTGTACGGGGTGAAGCCGGCGCGGCGGTAGGCGCCGAGCGCTGCCGGATGGTCGAGCGAGCAGGTGTGAACGTGGACCCGCTCGACGCCCTCACGCCAGGCGAGGCGGACCGCTTCGGCGAGCAACCAGCGGCCGTGGCCCTTGCCCGACAGCTCGGGCAGGAGGCCGATGAAGGCCAGCTCGCACTGGTGCGGTTCACGGAAGTCGAGCTCGATCATCCCGACCTCGCGGCCGGCTTCGTCGGCGACCGAGTGGAGCTCGACCTTGGGATGCTGGATGATCTCGGCCAGATGGGCATCGTCGAGGATCAGCCGCGAGAACCACAGCCATGGGCCACCGATCAGCTTGAACAGCCGGCGGTAATGGTCGGGCTCGGGAACCTCGACGCGGCGCAAGGATAGCGAAGACGGCGGAACCGAATGCTCGGGCGGCGCCTGCATTTCGAGATAGGTGACGACCGCCGCGAGCTCGGTGTCGGGGAGGGGTTCGTAACTCATTGGTTCCTCCCTGCCGGCAAAGCCGGTGGGGAGGGGAACCAGCGAAGCTGGTGGAGGGGTGACTGACTCGACGCCAATTACCCCTCCACCATCCACCCTTCGGTGGGTGGTTCCCCTCCCCATTCGTGATGGGGAGGAACTTTCATTTCCACTTCGCCGCCGGCGGCAGGCTCATCAGGATCGCGTCGACGTTGCCGCCGGTCTTGAGGCCGAACAGGGTGCCGCGGTCGTAGAGCAGGTTGAACTCGACGTAGCGGCCGCGGAATTCGAGCAGGCGCTCCACATCGGCCTCGTCGAACGGCGTGTCCATGCGCTTGCGGACGATTGCCGGAACCACGTCGAGGAAGGCCTCGCCGACCTCGCGGGTGAAGGCGAAATGCTCGTCGAAATGGTCCTCGAGATAATCGTAGAAAATGCCGCCGACGCCGCGGCTGACCCCGCGATGGGGAAGCCAGAAATATTCCTCGGCCCATTTGGAAAAGCGCGAATAGAAGGTCGGGTCGTGGGCTGCGCAGGCGGCGCGCAAGCGGGCGTGGAAGGCGTCCGTATCCTCTTTATAAGGGATCGCCGGGTTGAGGTCGGCGCCGCCGCCGAACCAGCGCTTGGTCGTGCTGAGGAAGCGCGTGTTCATGTGCACCGCGGGAACGTGCGGGTTGGCCATGTGGGCGACGAGGCTGATCCCGGTGGCGAAGAAGCGCGGGTCCTCGGCCGCGCCCGGGATGCTCTTGGCGAATTCGGGCGAGAACTCCCCGCCGACGGTCGAGACGTTGACCCCGACCTTTTCGAACACCTTGCCGGCCATCTGCCCGCGAACGCCGCCGCCGCCGGCCTGGCCCGCCGGGTCCTCGCGGTCCCATGGAGCAAAACTGAACGCGGCGTCGGAGCCGGCCTCGCGCTCGATCTCCTCGAATTCGGCGCAAATCCGGTCGCGCAGCGATTCGAACCAGTCGCGGGCGGCCTGTTGCTGGTCGTCGAGGTCAATCATTGGGCGCCATTTGCGAGCCTCGCGCGCCGGAGGCAAGCGGTGGCGATACCCTAGGCTGAACGAAAATTCCGCCGCCGATCATGGTCCGGACAGGTGCGCGGGCATAATCGCCGCAGCTCAACCACCAGGAAGGACGTGGATGAAGAGGCCGATGTTGGCAGCGGCGTTGACGGCTGCCTTGATGGCCGAGGCTGGCGCACAGGCGGCGACGCCCGCACCGGTGGCGACGCCGGGCGATTCAATCACCCGCGAGGAAGCGCTTGGGCGGGCCGACAATCTGTTCGAGCTGCTCGATTCCAACCATGACGGGATTCTCACCCGCGGCGAGGCGCAGCGGTCGGGCCTTCGGCTGCGGACCCTCGGCGCATCGCTTCACCGCGACATCGCGCACGGCATCGGCGGGCACACGATGCGCTTCTTCGAGCATCGATTCGCCGGTTCCAGGACCGTCACGCGCGAGCAATTCGAGCAGGCGATGCTGGCCCATTTCGATGCGATGGACGCCAACCACGACGGTATTCTCACCGCCGACGAGCGAGGTGGGCCTCAGTAAACCCTGCGTTGCGCGGAAACGAGCATCCGCAAGAGCATTGCGACCGGCCGCGGGACCCCGACCTTGCCTTCGAGCCACAGGCTGACCGCCGAGCGCGACACGCCGATCGCCTGGGCGAGGTCGTTCTGGGTGCGGTAGCCAAGGCTGCGCATAGCCGAGCGCAGCTCGTCGGGCGACATTGAGGCGAGGCGTTCGTCCATCTGCGAGGCCATCAGATCGCGTCCGCTCCCCTGTCGCCGGTACGGATCCGGATCGCTTGGCTGACGTCGATAACGAAGATCTTGCCGTCGCCGATGCGGCCGGTGCGGGCGGCGTTTTCGATGGCTTCGACGACATTGTCGACGAGGCTGTCCTCGACCACCACCTCGATCTTCACCTTGGGCAGGAAGTCGATGACATATTCGGCGCCGCGGTAGAGCTCGGTATGGCCCTTCTGGCGGCCGAAACCCTTAACTTCGGCAACGGTGATCCCCGACACGCCGACCTCGTGCAGCGCGTCCTTCACATCGTCCAGCTTGAACGGCTTGATGATCGCCTCGATCTTCTTCACGCGGAAGTCCTCACGGCTTTGGCTGGAAAGCTAATGCCCAATCGCCGCCGTCTTTGGAAGCGCGCTAGTAAGGCGGTTTATCGAGGCCCTTGGGACTCTTCGTAAAAATCTCGCAGCCGGTGTCGGTAATCCCGATCGAATGCTCGAATTGGGCCGAAAGAGAACGGTCGCGGGTGACCGCGGTCCAGCCGTCGTCGAGCAGCTTCACGTCCGACCGGCCGATGTTGATCATCGGCTCGACGGTGAAGATCATGCCCGGCCTGAGCTCGGGGCCGGTGCCGGGACGGCCGGCATGGACGACTTCGGGGCTGTCGTGGAACACGCGGCCGACTCCGTGGCCGCAGAAATCGCGCACGACGCTGTAGCGGTGCGCCTCCGCATGGCGCTGGATGGCGTTGGCGATGTCACCGAGATGGTTGCCGGGCCTGGCCTGCTCGAGCCCGAGCATCAGGCATTCGTAGGTGACGTCGACCAGCTTCTTCGCTTTGATGCCGACGTCGCCGACCAGGTACATGCGGCTCGAATCGCCGTGCCAGCCGTCGACGATCGGGGTGACGTCGATATTGACGATGTCGCCGTCCTTGAGCGTCTTCTCGCTCGGGATTCCGTGGCAGACGACATGGTTGATCGAGATGCAGCTGCTCCTGGTGTAGCCGCGGTAGCCGAGGGTCGCCGGGAGCGCGCCGGAGTCGAGCGTCATCCGATGAACGATGTCGTCGAGCTCCTGCGTCGTCACGCCCGGAACGACGTGCGGCACGAGCGCGTCGAGGATTTGGGCGGCGAGGCGGCCGGCGCTGCGCATGCCTTCGAAGCCACCGGGCCCGTGGAGCTTGATGGTCCCGTTGCGGGCTTCGGCGCGGTCGTCGGGAGCGACGGTAACGTATTGAGTCATTCGGCCTAAATAGGCATTCGGACGCGCGAAGTCACGGAGGGCGAGTGAGCGGCGAATCGAAAATCTGGACCGCTGCGCTGCTCGTCATCGGCGACGAGATCCTGTCGGGCCGGACGCAGGACAAGAATGTCGCGCAGATCGCGCTATGGCTCAACGATCACGGCATCCGGCTCGCTGAGGTGCGCATCGTGCCGGACGTCAGCGAGCGGATCGGCGAAGCGGTCAACGCGCTTCGCTCCGCCCACGATTATGTGTTCACGACCGGCGGCATCGGGCCGACGCACGATGACATCACGGTCGATGCAATCGCCACGGCGTTCGGCGTCCCTGTCGTCGTCCACCCCGAGGCGCGCGCAATCCTCGGGGATTATTATCGTGACCGGCCGGGCGGCCTGACCGACGCGCGCCTCCGGATGGCGCGGGTACCCGAGGGCGCGGAGCTATTGCCCAACCCGAGCTCGGGCGCTCCCGGCATCCGCATGGGCAATGTCTTCATCCTCGCCGGCGTGCCGTACATCGCGGCCAGCATGCTCGAGGCGCTGACCGGCAAGCTCGAGGGCGGGCGTCCGGTGGTCTCGGTGACGGTCGGCGCGCGCGCGCCGGAAAGCGACGTCGCCGATTTGCTGCGGGAGACCGAGGCCGCGCATCCCGGCGTCGCGATCGGCAGCTATCCCTTCTTCAAAGACGGGCGCTATGGCGCCAATTTCGTGATCCGCTCGCAGGACGGTGAGCTGGCGCGGGCGACCGGGGAGGAGCTGGCGCAGAAGCTGCGCGAGGCTGGGTTCGAGCCGGTCGAAGGCGGGCTCTGAGCGCTATTCCAAGCGCGACAGCCAGGGGCTAAGTTGTCCCGCTTGGGGGGCGATCAACTGATGGCGCACGATGCGGGCGGTCCGACGCTTTTTCTGAGCTACGCGCATTCCGATCGCGCCAAAGCGCAGCGGCTGGCGGCGGTGATCGGGGAAAACGGCTACACCGTATGGTGGGACGCGCTGATCGAGGGCGGCACCCGCTACGCCAAGTCGATCGACGAGGCGCTCGCAGCCGCCGACGCGGTGCTCGTTTTGTGGTCGAAAGCATCGATCGATTCCGACTGGGTGCGCGACGAGGCGGCGCAAGGTCGCGATCGCCACCGGCTGGTGCCGTTGTCGCTGGACGGCAGCCTGCCGCCGCTCGGCTTCCGCCAATATCAGATGATCGACCTGTCCGGATGGCGCGGACGGGCGGACGCTCCGCAGCTCGTCGCGGTCCGCCGCGCTGTTGCAGCTGCGCTCGGCGAGGAGCCCGCGCCGCTGCAGGGACCCGCAGCGGCGCGGTTCACGCGCAGGCAGGCGGTCGCTGGCGGAACGTTGGCCGTCGCGGCCATAGCCAGTGGCGGCGCGTTCGTCGGCTGGAGGTCGGGGATCTTCGCCGGCACGGCGCAGCCGCGAAGCATTGCAGTGCTTCCGTTCCGCAATCTCAGCGGCGACAGCGGCCAGGCCTATTTGTCCGACGGGGTTACCGAGGAGATTCGTTCGGCCCTCGCGCGCAACCTTGGCCTGATGGTGCTTGCCGGGACATCGTCCAATGCGGCGCGCGACAAGGGCGGTGACGCCAAAGCGATCGCAGCAAGGCTCGGCGTCACCTATTTGCTCGAAGGCTCGGTGCAGCGCGCCGGCAACCTCGTGCGGGTCGGCGCCAATCTCACCAACGGCGCGACCGGCTTCAGCGAATGGTCGCAGCAGGTCGAGCGCAAGCTGGAGGACATTTTCGCATTCGAAAGCGAGATTGCGCGAACGGTGTCCAATGCCCTGTCGGTGGAGATGGCGACCGACGCGCCGGCGCCTGGCGGCACGCGCAACGCGCAGGCCTATGAAGCCTATTTGCGGGGCAAGGCGCTGTATAACGCGGCCAGCGGCGAGGAAACCGACCGGGCAGCTCGCGCCAATTTCGAGATCGCGGTCGCAGCCGACTCGAAGTTTGCGCTGGCCCATGCCGCTCTTTCGCGAGCGCTCGCGTCGATTGCCTCGAACAGCGCCCAGGCGAGCGAGCTGAAGCCATTGTACGGCGCTGCGGTTACGGAGGCCGAACGGGCGATCGCGCTGGCGCCAACCATGCCGCAGGGACAGCTTGCGCTCGGCTACGCCAAGTTCGCCGGTTTCCTCGACGTGCGGGGCGCGCGGCCGTCGTTTGACCGGGCCTATCAATATGGCCGCGGCGACGCCGACATCGTGCTCCTCTACGCGCTCTATTGCGTGCGCGCCGGCCGGTTTGGCGAAGCGCGCGACGCGATCGAGCGCGCGCTAGCGCTCGACCCGCTCAATCCGCGCACGGAGCGCGCCGCGGGATCGATCGCATTTGCTTCGCGCAGGTACGACGAGGCGATCGGTCATTACCGCCGCGCGCTGGTGCTCAACCCGCAGATGACCAGCGCCAATGCAGGGATCGCGCTTGCGCTGATGCAGCTGGGTCGGCTCGATCAGGCGAGAGCCGCTGCGAAAGCGGAGAAGAGCGCGATGTTCGGCCTGACCGCGCTGGCGTCGATCGAGCATCGCGCCGGGAACAATGGCGCGGCGCAGCAGGCGCTCGACCTGCTGGTCGCGAAAGAAGGCGATTCGGCACTGTATCAACAGGCCGAGGTGATGGCCCAATGGGGGCGGACAGACGCGGCGTTCGCGCTGCTCGCCAAGGCGCACGGCGTCGGCGATTCGGGGCTTACCGCGACTACGACCGACCCGCTGCTCGACCCGATTTCCAAAGACCCCAGATTTGCCCGCTTCGTCCGCGACATCGGCTTTGCCTGAGCGGCCTATCAAATGTCCGCGGTTCGTGAGACTCTGCGCACGCTTATTTGAGGAGAGCAATGATGACCGAGCAGCAGCAGCGTCCGCCGGAAGACGAGCAAGACAGGGGCAGCGGCGACGACCGCGGCTCGGGCGATGATCGCGGAAGCGGCGACGATCGCGGCTCCGGTGACGACCGCGGGAGCGGCGACGACCGCTAGCGCAATTCGCTGACCGACGGGTCCGCAGCCATTGCGCGGTGGATCCAGTCGAGGAAATGATCGTGGTCGATGCGAATGTAGACGCCTGCGCTGTCGTCTTCGTAGCAACCGATGCCCCAGCTGACGATTCCGGCCAGCACCGGTTCGTCGTTGTCGAGCGCGAGTGGGCCACCGCTGTCTCCGGTGCAGGTGTCGTTGGCGGCGGTGGCCGCCTCGCCGCGACCGGTCGCGCACATCATGTACGGCGCAATCTTCCCTGAATATTTGGGGTAATTGGCGCAATCGACGCTGACCAGATCCACTTCTGTGAGCTCGGCGGAAAAGCCAGTGTCCTTGCCCGCCTCGGCCTGGCCCCAGCCGGTCGCGAACACAGGAACGCCCGGATCGAGCGGCGGTCCGTCGTACAGCTCGATCGGCTGTGGCTTAGCCACCGCCGCGCTGTCATCGGTCTGGTCGTCGGCGACGAAATGGACCAGCGCAATGTCATAGAGATGCCTGGCCTTGTTCCAGTCGGCATGGCGGACCATGCGATCGATGCGGTAGGTCACGCCTTCGTCGGCATCGATAGTGTTGGCGCCGAGCCGGACCCGGTGGCCGTTCTTGATTCGCTCGGCGTTGATGCAGTGCGCCGCGGTCAGCACCCAGCCCGGCGCGATCAGTGAGCCGCCGCACTTGTGTGCAAGGTCCCACCCGTCGCGGTTTTCGAGCTCTTCGGGAGTCCAATCCTGGAAGGTCGAGTAAATTTGCGCCTGCCACGGCACGCCCTGGATTTCCTGCGGCTTGGTGGCCGGTGCCTGAGCGGCGAACGCGAGCACGTACAGCAGCGGCAACGACATCTGCATGTGGCTTTCCCCCCAAAGCTGTTATGCCACCGCGGAAGTCCCTTGTCGCCGGGTTCGTGTGCTCGGCTTCAGAGGGGCCGCCAGCGCGGCGCTGGGTCGGGCGAAGGTTGAGGTGCGACTTGGCCGGGGCTCGCGTCACGCTTTCAGGCGTGCGCTCCGGCGCTTCAGCATGCCCCTGGCGTGGTGGCTGTCGCCCCTCCGCTCCGCTCCGGGCGCTCCAAAGCTACGACATGCCCCCGGCATGTCGGCTTTGGAGCGGGCGAAGGGAATCGAACCCTCGTCGTAAGCTTGG
>JAZJZB010000107.1:0-12955 GCA_040390085.1 Pseudomonadota bacterium
TGCCGAGCGGCGAGACGATGTCGATCACCCGCGCCGACTTGTCCTTGATCGTCGGATCGGCGCTGTCGAGCGTCAGCTTCTCGTCGGGATAGAGCGGCGTCAGATTGTCGAAATTGACGCGATGGCGGACGGCCTCGGGGTCGTCGAAGTTGATCGTGGTGACGCGGGTCAGCGCGAAATAGCGCTCGCCTTCCTTGGGGCCGCGGATCTCGCCCTCGACGGTGTCGCCGGTGCGCAGCCCGAAGCGGCGGACAATCGACGGAGCGACGTAAATGTCGTCCGGCCCGGCGAGATAGTTGGCCTCGGGCGAACGAAGGAAGCCGAACCCGTCGTTGAGCACCTCGATGGTGCCCGATCCCATGATCTCGACGCCGTTTTCGGCCTGGATCTTGAGGATCGAGAACATGAGGTCTTGCTTGCGCATCGTCGACGCGCCCTCGACTCCCATCTCCTCCGACATCGCAACGAGATCGGCGGGGGATTTCTTTTTCAGTTCTTTCAAATGCATTTGATTGGTCTTTTCTTGGGGAAGATTTGCTCGAAGCTTTTCTAGGTCGATAAAGCCGGAGGGCGGCAGGACGCCGCGCTTCTGTGGAGATGGGCGGTCGGCAAAATTGGTTAACCCGCCGGAGCCGCTCCTGATTGGAGGTATGGCTCGGAGCGCCCGCTGTCAATCAGTCGGAAGCGCACACAGCGCCGAACCGGTTAGAATGGACGGGAGTCTTCGCTGTCGTCCATCCTAGAAAGGACGGACGATCACCAGGGCGATGATCAGCGCCGCGGCGATCCCTGGGATCTCGTTGATCATCCGCACGGCCTTGCCCGACAGCGGACGCTGACCCGCGGCGAGCTTCTTGCCGTAGGCGCCAAGCCAGCCCTGGTAGCCGGTGAGCAGGACGACGAGCCCGAGCTTGGCCGAAAACCAATGCTGCCCCCAGGCGTCGAGGTGGAAGGCAAGCATCAGGCCGAGCGCCCAAACCACCAGCATCGCGGGGGTGAGAATGATCGAGCGGACCCGCGCCTCGCGCTCGATCCATGCCCGATCCTCGGGAGAGCCGACGGCCGTTTCCTGGTGGTAGACGTAGAAGCGCGGCAACAGGAACAACCCGGCCATCCAGAAGATCACGAAGGTAACGTGGGCGGCCTTGACCCACAGATAAGCGGGACCAAGAAATCCGGTCAGATCCGTCACCGTCCCCCCTTCACCAACGCGATCAGCTGCTCGACATGGGCGATCGGCGTGTCCTGCAGGATTCCGTGCCCGAGATTGAAGATGTGAGGGCGGCCGGCGAAGGCGTCAAGGATGGGCCGCACCGCGGACTCCAGCGCGTCGCCGCCGGCAATCAGCGCCAACGGATCGAGATTGCCCTGGACTGGGAGCTTGGCAGGCAGCTGCTTGGCCGCCCACAGCGGGTCGACCGTCTCGTCGAGGCCAATCGCGCTGACTCCGGTCTCCCGGGCGTAAGCAATCATCTTGCCGCCCGCCCCCTTGGGGAAACCGACGATCGGAACACCGCGGTGGCGCTGGTTGAGCGCCGACACCAGCCGCGCGGTCGGTGCGATCACCCAGCGTTCGAACTGGGTCGGTGACAGGCTGCCTGACCAGCTGTCGAACAACTGCACTGCCTCGGCGCCAGCCTCGATCTGGCCCGACAGATAATCGAGCGTGACCGATTCGATCCGCTCGATGATCGCTCCAAAGGCGCCCGAATCCGAATAGGCCATCCGCCTCGCCTCCGCCTGCTCACGGCTGCCTTGCCCGGCAACCATGTAGGTCGCGACGGTCCACGGGCTTCCGGCAAAACCGATCAGCGTTTTTTCCGTCGCGAGATTCTGCCTGACCTTGCGCACCGTTTCGTAAATCGGATCGAGCCGCGCTTGGACCGGCTGCAGGCGATCAAGTCCGCTGCCGTTCAGCGGCGGGGTCAGGCGCGGACCCTCGCCAGTGACGAAGGTCAGGTTCTGCCCGATCGCGAACGGAACGATCAGGATGTCGGAAAAGAGGATTGCCGCGTCGAGCTCGGGAAATCGCTTCAACGGCTGGAGCGTGACCTCCGTCGCAGCGTCGGAATCATAGACGAGATTGAGGAAGCTCCCCTTCTCTGCCCTAAGTTCGCGATATTCGGGCAGGTAGCGGCCGGCCTGGCGCATCATCCACAACGGGACCGGGTCGCGCCGCTCACCCTTGAGCACCGAGAGCAATGGCTTGTCGGCCTGCATGTTCGAAAGCTCGGCCGGCATCGAGGTCACCCTCTTCTCTCTCTTTTATTAAATTAAAATAGATAAGACTGATGATGTAGTTGGGCGCTGGATAGCGGGATTTAGGCGCGGCTTCCCAAATTGCAAACAGCCGGAAGTCTGAGCTTCCCGTATGGATACGGCGAGTCGCTATGAGTCCTGCCCGTGATTCACAGGCTGGGGATTGAATTCGTCCCCGTGGATGAATCCTCGGACGGCGAGCGGCGAGCGGCAGCCAAATCGCCGGTTGAGGCCGTCCCCAGCCCCGGGCTAGCGTTGGTTCGCCGCTTTTCCACAAGGTTGTACTTTGACCCTCATTCTCGCCTCCACCAGCGCAATCCGCCGCCAGATGCTCGACGCGGCCGGGGTCGTCTATGAAGCGCGGAAGCCCCAAGTCGACGAGGATGCGGTGAAGGCGCGGCTCGACGACCCCTTGCAAATTGCCAGCGAGCTCGCTGCGGCCAAGGCGACCAGTGTCACTGGCGGATGGGTGATCGGCAGCGACAGCGTGGTGAGCGCCGGCGGCCGCCTGTTCGACAAGCCGCGCGATCGCGACGAGGCCGCCGAGCACCTCCGCTTCTTTTCGGGCAAGCAGATGCGGCTGACCAGCGCGGTGGCCCTCGCCCGCGACGGCAAGCTCGACTGGAGCCATGTCGAGAGCGCCTCGCTCGAAGTAAGGCGGCTGTCCGATGCCTTTATCGCCGACTATCTCGATGCCGAATGGCCCGAGGTCGGCTACACTGTCGGCGTATTCCGGTTGGAGGCGCGCGGCGTGCAATTATTCTCGGCGATCGAGGGCGACCATTTCACGATCCTGGGGATGCCGCTGGTTCCGCTGCTCGGCGCGTTGCGCGACCGCGGCTTGCTGCTCGCATGATCAGAATCGCGCTCACCGGCTCGATCGGCATGGGCAAGTCGACCGTCGCCAAGATGTTCGCTCGCGCCGGAATCCCGGTGTTCGACGCCGACGTCGAGGTTCGGCGGCTGCAGGGGCCGGGCGGCGTGCTGATCGAACGAATCGGCGCGCTGTTTCCGGGCACCGTGCGGTGCGGAACGCTCGACCGCGACTGCCTGGCGCAGATCGTGCTCGAGGATCCGGCCAAGCTCGCCGCGCTGGAAAAGATCGTCCACCCGGCGGTTCGCGAGGCCCGCCAGGCGTTCATCGACCGCAATTCCGACGCGCCCGCGCTCGTCTTTGAAATTCCGCTGCTGTTTGAAACCGGCGGGGAGAAGGATTTCGACAAAATCATCGTCGTTTCGGCGCCGGCCGACGTCCAGCGCGCCCGGGTGCTCGAACGGCCGGGGATGAGCGCGGCCAAGCTCGATTCGATCCTCGCGCGGCAGAGTCCCGACGAAGAGAAGCGCGCGCGGGCCGATTTCGTCGTCGATACCGGCGCCGACCTATCCACAACAGAAGCTCAGGTGCGCGACATTCTTGCTTGTCTGGGCCTGCCCACGGGTGGATAGATTTACCCGTGCGGGAAATTGTCTTCGACACCGAAACAACGGGACTTAGCCCGGCCGGGGGCGACCGGATGGTCGAGATCGGCTGCGTCGAAATGTTCAACCGGATCGAGACCGGGCGGCATTTCCACGCTTATTTCAATCCCGACCGCGAAATGCCGTTCGAAGCCGAGGCGGTGCACGGGCTCAGCACCATGTTCCTGTCGGACAAGCCGCGTTTTTCGGAGACGGCCGAGGAGCTGCTCGAGTTCCTCGAGGACTCGCCGCTGGTCGCCCACAATGCGAGCTTCGACTTCGGCTTTTTGAATACCGAGCTCGAGATGTGCGGGCGGTCCGCCGTGGCCATGCACCGGATGGTCGACACGCTGACCCTCGCCCGGAGCAAGCATCCGGGCGCCAAGCACAGCCTCGATGCCTTGTGCGTGCGCTTTGGAATCGACCGCAGCCACCGCGTCAAGCACGGCGCGCTGCTCGACGCCCAATTGCTCGCCCAGGTCTATGTCGAGCTGACCGGCGGGCGCCAGATCGGGCTCGGCCTGGTCGCCGATACGGGTAGCGTCGGAATCCGCCAGTCGGCGGGTCCGGTGACGGTCCGCGAGCTGCGTCCGGCGCGGCCGCACAGCGCCGCCGACGAGGAACTCGAACGCCACCGCGCGTTTATTGCTCAGTTCGCCAATCCGCTTTGGGCGCGCTTCGCGCCGATCCGTTAGCGGCCGGTTGACGGGGGGTTCGGCGCGGTCCTAAGCCGCGCCGCCGAAGTAGGAGCAAGTCACAGTGGATGTTCGGGTCGCGGGTCATCAAGTCGACACCGGCGAATCCTTGCGCGAGCATGCTCAGCGCAAGATCGCCGACATCACGGAGAAATATTTCTCGCGGTCGATCGGCGCCAACGTCACCTTCGGGCGCGGCCCAAACAACGATTTCACCTGCGACATCGTCGCTCCAGTCGTCCAGGGGGTGGTGCTCAAGGCGTCATACAGCGCCCGCGAGCCGCAGATGGCCTTCAACGGCGCCGCCGACCGGCTGGAAAAGCAACTCCGCCGCTACACCAACCGGCTGAAGGAACATAAGGTCGACGAAGCTTCCGAGCCTTATGTCGAAAACGCCGATTATCGGGTGTTTTCGGCGGCCGGCGGCGATAGCGAGGCGCAGTCCGACAATCCGGCAATCGTCGCCGAAACCCGCGTCGACATCCCCGAAGCAAGCGTTTCCGACGCGGTGATGTTGATGGACCTTCGCAACACCAGCGCGCTGATGTTCAAGAACAGCGCGACCGGCGAGTTCAACATGATCTACCGCCGTGAAGACGGGAACATCGGCTGGGTTGAGCCGCACGCCAACTAAGACCATTTGAGAAACGACGCGGCCAGGTGCGGGGCGGCCGCACCCGCTAGCGAGTAACCCAATGCAACTTGCCGATTTCCTCGATTGCGACGCGATCAAGACCTCGCTGCCCGGCGGGAACAAGAAGTCGTT
The DNA here is from genome assembly GCA_040390085.1 of Pseudomonadota bacterium. Taxonomy (GTDB): domain Bacteria; phylum Pseudomonadota; class Alphaproteobacteria; order Sphingomonadales; family Sphingomonadaceae; genus Sphingomicrobium. The sequence goes on from JAZJZB010000107.1 coordinate 5,179, forward strand.
GCTGCAACAGCTCGCCAACCTCGCCGCCCAGCGCCTCGAGGTCGATTCGGCGACTGTTCTGGCCAGCCTGGCGGAGCGCGAAGCGCTTGGCTCGACCGGCTTTGGCCAAGGCGTTGCGATCCCGCACGGCAAGATCGAGGGGCTGGACCGGATCTACGGATTGTTCGCGCGGCTCGGCGAGCCTGTCGATTACAAGGCGATCGACGGACGCCCGGTCGATCTCGTCTTCCTGCTGCTGTCGCCGCCCGATGCCGGCGCCGAGCATCTGAAGGCGCTTGCGGCGATCAGCCGGGTCACTCGCCACGGGGCTACTCTCGAGCGGCTGCGCGGCGCACGCACCCGCGATGCGCTGGCCGCAGTGCTGATGGGCGCCGAAGAGCTGGACGCCGCCTGAGCGACCGGCTCCCAACCCATGTCGAGGCCGCCGGGATCCTCCGCCGGGTGAATTCGGCCGGCGGGTTCGCGACCGTCATCCAGAAAGGCGATGAGGAACGCGGATCGCTGCTGCTGGTGGTCACCAGCCGCGGAACCCACGTCGCAATGCTCGAACGCATGCCGTCGCTGGCGAGCGGCGGCGGCTTTCGCTGGGAGCGCGTCGGTCCCTCTGATTCGGCGAGTTCCATGGAAATACGGGATTTCCTCGCTCGCCGAGCACGGTTCGACGAGGATTTGTGGGCGATCGAACTGGATATCGCGGACCCTGAACGGTTCATCGCTGAAACGACCGCCGCGGGTTGACCCTGCTGTTCATGCGGGCGAAAGCCTGATGAACAACAAGAGCGGGGGGCATTCCTCAGGCACAAATGCCGAGGATGCCACGCGAGACGGGGTACAGCCATCGAGCGCTAGCGTTAGTATTCGCAAGTAATACGCGCTCGATTTTTGGCGGTTCACCGCAAATTTACGGTAAGTATCTTGGTTTCTTTTCGCTCGGCGCTGCTGATGATCGCTGCGCTATCCGCGACGACTATTGCTCCAGCCAAGGCTGGACCCACCGCCGAGCCTTTGTTGCCGGCGGCAAATGCGACCCTTCCTTCAGTCGCGGTCCCCGAATTGCTCGACCCGCAGGGCGAGCCGACCCTGTCACAGCCGGATTCGACGGCCCCCCAGGCGCCGTCGGACGCACAGGCCCCATCCGCCAGCCAGGATTCAAAGTTCGTCGACGCGGTGGTCAAGCCGAGCGGCGACCTGCCGACGATGGTTGCTCAATTGCGCGGCGCCGAAGCCGGCAGCCGTGAGCTCGAATGCCTCGCGACTGGCATTTATTTCGAATCGAAGGGCGAGCCGCTCGCCGGCCAGCTCGCGGTCGGCCAGGTGATCGCCAACCGCGCGGCAAGCGGCGGCCGCTTCCCGTCGACCTATTGCGGAGTGCTGTTCCAGCGCGGGCAGTTCTCGTTCGTTCACGGCCATTCGCTGCCGACCGTCGCGCGGTCGAACAAGCAATGGCAGACGGCGGTCGCGATCGCCAAGATCGTCGACCAGGACCTCAAGGAACCCGTCGCCGGCAATGCCTTGTTCTTCCATGCGCGCTACGTTTCGCCGGGTTGGCGAATGAAGCGCGTCGCCTCCATCGGCAATCACGTCTTTTATCGCTGATCTTTAATTCAGAAGTGGGCGGGCAGCGGGCGGGCTTCGGCTCGCCCGCTTTCTTTTTGGCCACGATTTGTTCTAGCTAGGCCAATGGCCACTTTGCCCGAGTCTCTCTGCTTTACTGACGCACCCATCGCCGCCGATGTCGCGCGCGGAGTGACGCGCCTGCTGTGCCGGCAAGACCTGTTCGCGGTCTGCGAAATGCCGCTGCCCAACGGCCGGCGCGCCGATCTGATGGCGATCGACGGCAAGGGCGGCTTCACAATTGTCGAGATCAAGGTCGCCAAGGCGGACCTGGTCGGCGACGGCAAATGGCTCGATTATCTCGATTATTGCGACCGCTTTTACTGGGCCGTCCCGCCGCACCTGGCGCGGATTCTCGAAGAGGAGCGCTATCTGCCCGGCGAGGCGGGCCTGATCGTTGCCGACCCCTATGATGCGGCGGTGGTGCGCGAGGCCGCTCATCGGCCGCTTGCTCCGGCGCGGCGCAAGGCGGAGCTGCTGCGCTTCGCCCGGCGGGCCGCCCGCCGCCTGTCGGCGCAGATCGACCCATCGCTCGGCGACGCTACTTAGCCGCCGCCGCCGGGGCCGTTTTGGGCTTCTTGTCCTGGATCATCTTGAGGATGTCGCGGGCACGCGGGTCGCGCGTCGCGTAATCCCGTGCCGAAAAACCGGCGGCGCTGTCGGTTTTGTCGGGGTTGGCGCCGTGCTCGAGCAGCAATTGGACGATCTGGGGCTGGCGGGTTTGGACCGCGACGATCAACGGGGTCTCGCCCATCCTATTCGCCGCATCGACCCTCGCGCCCGCGGCGACGAGCCATTCGGCCGCCTCCTCGAACCCGACCCGGGCGGCGGTGATCAGCGGCGTGTCGCCGCCCTTTCCGGCAAGGTTCGGATCGGCACCCTTGTTGATCAGGAATGCGGTCCAGGTTTCATCGGTCCGGCCGATTGCCACGATCAGGCCGGTCTGGCCGTCCGAACCCCTCGAATTGACGAAACCCGAGGGATGCGAATTCAGCAGCTGGGTGGCCTTGTCGCCATCGCTCTTGCTAACCGCGTCGACGAACGCATAACCGTCGTAACCGACGCCGGACTGCTGCGCGGCCGCCGGGGCGCAAGCGGCGACCGCTGCCATCAGATAAATTGCAAAACGCAGTGGTTTCACGATCTTAGCCCCGAGGATCCCGCTTGATCCCGCCGCCTTAGCAGAGCAAGGCTCGCTCTGTCATGAACGGCAGCACGCCATTTTGGGAAAAGCCCCTCGCCGAGCTCAACCACGGCGAGTGGGAGGCGCTGTGCGACGGCTGCGGGCGATGCTGCATCCACAAGCTCGAGGACGAGGAGACCGGGCTGCTCTACCCGACCAACGTCGCGTGCAAGCTGCTCGACCGCCGCAACGGCCGCTGCCTCGACTATAAGCACCGGATGAAGCTGGTCGCGGATTGCGTGAAGCTCGATCGGCGCAACCTGGGCGATCTCGAATGGCTGCCGGCGACCTGTGCCTATCGGCTGCGCGCAGCCGGCGAGCCGCTGCGCGAATGGCATTACCTGGTGTCCGGAAGCCGGGAGACCGTCCACCAAGCGGGCCAGTCGACGCGCGGCTGGACCGTCAGCGAGGATGATGCCGGAGAGCTCGAATATCATGTGGTCAACCGGCCGCTCTGACGCCGCGCTGGAAGCGGCGCTGCCGCTTCCGATCGAGATTCGCCCGCTCAAAAGCGCGCGGCGACTGCGGCTTCGGCTGGACGAGGCGAAGGGAGTGCTCAAGCTGACTTGCCCGTGGCGGACCAGCCGCCGGGCCGCGCTCGCATGGGCGCTCGACCAGCGCGAATGGATCGAGGCGCAACTAGCGCGCGCCGAGCCGCCGCAGCCGTTGGCCGCCGGCGCGATCATTCCGGTCGAAGGCGAGCCCACGCTGATCGCGTGGCGAGAGGACGCGCCGAGGACTCCGCGGCTGTTGGATGGCGAATTGCGCTGCGGCGGGCCCGAAGCGGGACTTGCGCGGCGGATCGAGCTCTTCCTCAAGCGCCGGGCGCTCGAATTGATGTCCCAGGAGGTCGCCGAATTTGCCGCTTCCGCGGACGTCGCGGGGCGCTCGGTCAGCGTCGGCGATGCGTCCAGCCGGTGGGGAAGTTGCTCATCGCAGGGGCGGATCCGGCTGAGCTGGCGATTGATCCTGGCCCCGCCGCAAGTCCGGCGTTTCGTCGTCGCCCACGAAGTCGCACATTTGGTCCATCTCAATCACGGCCCGGAGTTCAAGGCGCTCGAAGCGCGGCTGTTCGGGCCCGGGCTGTCGGCAGCGAAAGCCGCGCTACGCGACGTGGGGCCGGGGCTCCGTCGGATCGGGCGGCTGCGTTGAATCCGGTTGCGGCTGGCGTGGCGGGGTCGGCTGCGGGATCGGCTGACGCGGTTGCTGATGCGGCGGAAACGCCTGGTCGAGCTCCTGCTGGCTTGGATCGCCGGTCCCATCCGGCCTGATCATCGGCTGCTGCTGGGGATAGCCCTGGTCGACCGGGGGAGTGCCGATCGGCATCCCGTTTTCGTCGACCATCGGCGCCATGCCGTTCAAGTCGATCGCGGTGTCGCCGTAGATTTCTTCCTCCGGAGTCAGCTGCCAGTCGGGGATCGGCACCTGGGTTTCGAATTGCTCGACCGGGCGGTTGGCGACCGCCACGGCCATGAAATCGTGGAAGGCGCGCGCCGGCGCGGTTCCGCCCTGGAGGCCGCCAATCGCCCGGGCATCGTCGCGGCCCATCCACACCCCGGTCGTCAGGCCGCTCGAAAAGCCGATGAACCAGCCGTCCTTGTTGGAACTGGTCGTTCCGGTCTTTCCGGCCACCGGGCGGCCGATCTGCGCAGCGCGGCCGGTGCCCGAAAGGACCGCCGATTGTAGCAGGTCGGTCATTTCCGCCGCGACCCAGGGGGCGACCAGCACCCGCTCCTCGGCGGTGTCGTGCTGGTAAAGCATTCGGCCGTCGGCGGTGACCACGCGGCGAATTCCGTAGGGCGTGACCGCGACTCCCTTGTTCCCCACCGAAGCGAACGCGCGGGTCATCTCGATCAGCCGGACATCGCTCGTTCCCAGGACCATCGAGGGATAGGTCGAAATCTGCGTGGTGATTCCGAAGCGGCGGGCCATATCGGCGATCGTCGAGAAGCCAACCTGCGAGCCGATCTTGGCGCTGATCGTGTTGATCGAGCGCGAGAAGGCTTCCCGAAGGGTGACCGGACCGAGGTTGGTGCGGGTCGAATTGCGCGGGCTCCAGCCGTCGATGGTCACCGGCTCGTCGACGATCGTATCGGTCGGTTTCATCCCCGATTCGAGCGCCGCGAGATAGACGAACAGCTTGAATGCCGAGCCCGGCTGGCGCTGCGCCTGGGTCGCGCGGTTGTAGATCGAGGCGACGTAGTCCTTGCCCCCGACCATCGCCCGGACCGCGCCGTCGCGGTCAATCGCGACCAGCGCGCCCTGCGCGCCGTTGGGGGCGTTGGCGCGGATCGAGCGGTCGGCGACGACCTGCATCCCCGGGTCGAGCGTCGTCCAGACGTCGATCGGGTCCGACGTTTCGTCGATCAGCGTGTCGAGCTGCGGAAGCGCCCAATCGGTGAAGTAGCGGACGCTATTCTGATTAGCGGTTTCTTGGATGCGCACGTCGGCCGGATTGACGGCAGCCGCGGTGTCGGCGGTGATGAAGCCGTTCTTGACCATCGTCTGGAGGACGACGCTCGAGCGGGTCCGCGCGGCTTCGACGTCGGCGGTCGGCGAGTAATTGGACGGCGCCTTGACCAGCCCGGCGATGATTGCTGCTTCGCCAAGGCTCAGGCGGTCGGCGCCGTGGCCGAAGAACTTGCGCGACGCGGCGTCGATCCCGTAGGCGCCGCCCCCGAAATAGACGCGATTGAGGTACAGCTCGAGGATCTGGTCCTTGCTGAACTTGCGCTCGAGGGCGAGGGCGAGGATCGCTTCCTTGAACTTGCGCACGAAGCTGCGGTTGTTGGTCAGGAAGATGTTGCGGGCGAGCTGCTGCGTAATGGTCGAGGTGGCGCTGACCCGGTGGTTTTTGACCAGCGCCGAGCCGAGCGCGCGGCCGATTCCGATCGGGTCGACGCCGATGTGGCTGCGAAAGCGGCGATCCTCCGTGGAGATCATCGCAGCGCGCATTTCGGCCGGAATACGGTCGTAGGTCAGCCACTGGCCGAAGCTCGGCCCCATCTGCACCAGGACTTGGCCATTGGCGGCCCTCACCCGGATCATTTGGCCAAGGTCGGTGCGCTTGGTGAGTTCGCCGTAGCTTGGCAGGTAGGCGGTCGCGACCGCGACCGCGACGATCAGCGCCAGCAGCGAAAGCAGCCCGGCGTAGACCAGCCCTTTGATGATTCCCATGAAGGTGGAGCGTCCTGTCGAAGCGGGCTTGGAGCGGGTGCTGGGCATTCGGGCTGCGGGGATAGAAAGGTGCGGGCGGCGCGACAATAGGCGTGTTCGGCGGTGCCGCATTCGTGCCGACGCCAGGGTTAGCGCTGCATTAACCTTGTTTTAGGGGCTGCCGCCTACAGCCGGCGGGATGGGCGCTACCCGAATCATTGCCCTGCTGCTCGCGGCCGGTGCCGCGGCCGCCGCCACGATGTGGCCGGCGAATGCGCAGTGCCGCCTGTGCGACAAGCCGACCACCAGCCCCGACGATTCGTCGGCCGGCGGTAAGATCACCCTGGAAATCCAGAGCGGGATCAATTTCGACCGGCTGGTTCTGCTTGGCCAGAGTAGCGGAGCAGCAGTGATCCGCCCCGACGGATCCAACAGCGCCGAGGGCGCGGTCACCAGCATCAGCGCACGAGCGATGGTCGGAAGCGCAGTGGTCCACGGCGATCCCGGCCGATCGGTGCGCGTCGAGCTGCCCAAGCGGATCGACCTTTATTCGATGGGCGGGAGCAGCCGAATCACGATGGAAGACGTGACCAGCGACCTGCCCTCGCTTCCGCGGCTCGATGCCTCGGGATCGTTGACCTTCCGATTCGGCGGGCGAGTGACCATCACCGGCGATGCCGACGGGCAATTCCGCGGCGACCTGCCAATCACCGTCGAATATCTCTGAACGGAATAGGGTCCAATCCGGACCAATGCCTAAGAGCATTTTAACCATGTCCTTGAGCAAAGCCGAAAGCGATCAAGGTTAATGAGGCACCCACGGATGACCGGCATGCTCGGCAGCCGCATGTTCAGAACCAGTGGGGATTAAGATGAAGAAATTTCTCGCGACTGCCGGCGCGATTGCGGTGCTGGCGATGACTGCGGCTCCGGCCGAGGCGGCCTCGCCGTCGGCCCAGGCCAATGCCACGGCCAAGATCTACAAGCCGCTCACCATCTCGAAGACCTCGGACCTCAACTTCGGCACCATTGTGCTCGTCGGTTCGAGCTTCACGGGTGAAGTCGTCAGCATCAGCACCGCCGGTGCGGTGACCTGCGGCGGCGGCACCAACGTCAGCTGCGGCGGTTCGCCGACGGCGGCGAAGTTTCACCTGGTCGGCTCGAACAACGCCGCGGTGACGGTCAGCTCACCCGCGTTCAACTTAACCGGCCCGTCGACCCTAACGGTGACTCCGAGCTCGGTGAGCCAGAACGTCAACCTCGGCGCTGCTGGCAGCACGACCGGTCTCGACGTTCCGCTCGGCGGCTCGATCTCGCTCGCTTCGTCGACCCCGGACGGTGTCTACACCGGCACCTGGACGGTCACCGCGGACTATCAGTGAGCTTACACCAATAGCGGCCACGGCCGCGAAGTGGGGAAAGGGGCTGCCTGTTAGGCGGCCCCTTTTTTGTGCATGGGTCGGGTCCACCGCCAACGGACAGGGTTAATTGGGCGTCGATGATTGACCAAAATTCAACCATTTCGGTTGTACATCCACCCTGGAGCCAATGCGTTTGGCGTGAGAGAACTGGTGCGTCTTCGGAAGTTGTCACTGCTGGCGCTGGCAGCGCTGATCGGCCTGGGGCCGGTCGGAGTGCCGGCGCTTGCCGCGACCCAGACCGCGACGGTGCAGGCCAATGTCATCAAGCCGTTGACTGTCACGCTGATCCAAAGCCTCGACCTTGGAACCATCACGCTCGGTCCCGGCAGCTGGAGCAATGCTACGGTGTCGATCACCAGGGCCGGCGTGTTCAGCTGCGGTAGCACCAATCTCGTTTGCACGG
>JAZJZB010000107.1:12965-16441 GCA_040390085.1 Pseudomonadota bacterium
GCAAGTCGCCAAATATAACGTCCAGGGCTCGAACAATCAGACGGTCCGGATCAGCGCGCCCAACGTGACGATGGTCAATCAAAGCGACTCCAGCCAGACTCTGACGCTTGTCACCGACGCTCCGGCCAGCGTCTTGCTAACCTCTTCGGGCGTTCCTGGGGTCGATTTTTCGATCGGCGGAACGATTACGCTCAACTCGACCACCCAGGCCGGCAATTATGTCGGGACGTTCAACGTCACCTGCGACTATTGACCGGGCTGACTGCGGGAATCTCGCCGGATTCGAGACGTTCACGGGTCATGGTTGACCGAAAATAAACCATTCTGGACCTAAGACGAGGCGACCGCTCCGCAGTGGAGCTTTGTGGGGATCGCCGACATGAATAACTGGACCAGGTCCATCCTTGCCGCCTGCCTTGCAGCGGCGCCGCTCGTCGCTTTTCCAACCGCCGCGCAAGCCGGCGTCGGCGACCTGCTGGTCGCACCGACGCGCCTCGTGCTCGACGGCGGCCGGGGAGCCGAAATCATCCTCAACAATATCGGCGACGAGCCCGCGACCTACCGGGTGTCGGTCGAGTTCCGCCGGATGAAGCCGGACGGCAGCCTGGAGGACGTCTCCGTCTTGAGCACGGCCGACAAGGCGGCCCAGGACATGATCATCTACGCTCCGCGCAAGGTCACCCTGCCGCCGCATGAGCCGCAGGCGATTCGAATTGCCGCGCGCCCGCCGCAGGGGCTGCCCGACGGCGAATATCGCGTGCACATGCTGTTCCGCGCGATTCCACCGGCGACCCCGGTCACGCCTGGGCCGAAGGAAGAGGTCAAGGGCGTCCATTTCCAGCTGACTCCGGTCTATGGAGTGACGATCCCAGTCATCGTCCGGCTCGGCAATCTCGAGGCGAAAGCCGCGATCGCTGGAGTCCACCTCGAAAAGAAGGACGGCAACACCTCCGTCGCCCTTGAGCTCGACCGTTCGGGAACGCGGTCCACCTTTGGCGAAGTGCGCGTGCTGAAAGCGGGCGTGAAAGAGCCGATCGCGCTGCAGAAGGGCGTCGCGGTCTATACCGAGCTCAACAAGCGCGAGGTCACGATCCCGATCTCGCAGAGCTACAAGGGCCCGGTCGAGGGGCCGGTGACGGTCGAATATGTCGAAACCAACGACGACGGCGCGAAAGTGATCGCGCAGGCCCAGGCGGTGCTTCGCTAGGGCCGAACGAGCGCTCGGGAACCCAACCATGGCTGGCGGCCGGAACTGGCTGCGCAGGACCGCAATGCTGCTGGCGCTATGCGCCGGCAGCGTTGCCGCATCTGCGCCCGAGCTGCGCGATAGTGGCTGGACCGCGGATCCCGACGAGCAATTCCTTCTTGACGTCAACATCCACCAACTTCGTCTCGGCGACGGAGTGCGCGCCTACAACACGCCGGAGGGTACTTGTGTCGTCTTAGGCGACTTTTTGACGACGCTCGACGTGCCGATGCACATCGACATCAGCGCCAAAAAGGCGAGCGGGTGGGCCTTCAAGGAAAGCAACAGGATTGCCATCGACTATCGAGCGATGGCGGTCAGCTATGCCGGCAAGGCCGAGACGATCGCACCTGGCGCGATCCGCGAGACTCCCGAAGGCTGGTGCGTGCAGACCAGCGCCCTGACAAGATGGTTCGGCATTGGCGTGAAGCCTGTCACCACGGGCTCGGTGCTCGTGCTCGAGTCAACCGTCAAGCTCCCGGTTGAGATGGCCAAGGAGCGCCAGCAGCGCGCGGCGCGAATCCATCCCGCGAGCTTCGACCTCAAATCGCTGCCGCAGGTGAAAGTGCCGTACCGGATGTGGCGGGCCCCCGCCCTCGACTTCGTCGTCAGCGGCGGAGTCACGTACCGCGCCAAGGACGGCGTTCGGGTCGACCGCCGGACCTGGGTTTATGCGGCGGGCGAAATTGCCGACCTTTCCTATGACGCGCAGGCTGGGACCAACCAGAAGGGCAAGCCCAATTTGCTGCGCCTGCGCGCATACCGGTCTGACCCGGACGGCACCATGCTGGGTCCGCTCAAGGCGACTCACTTCGGCTTCGGCGACGTCGAAGGCTATTCGACCCGCCTGACCGGCACCGGCGCCGCCGGCCGGGGAGCCGTGGTCACCAATCGTCCGCTCACTGCACAGACCGCCTTCGATCGCACTCGCTTCGAAGGCGACCTGCCGGTTGGCTGGGAAGCCGAAATCTACCGCAACAACGAGCTGCTCGGCTTCGCCAAGTCGGACGGAAGCCAGCGCTACATCTTCGACAACGTTCAACTCGTTTATGGCGAGAATCATGTCGAGGTTCGGCTCTACGGCCCGCAAGGACAGGTCCGCACCCGCGCCGAGGACATCAATGTCGGGCGGAACAACGTGCCACCCGGCAAGACCTGGTACTGGGCTGGCTTCAATCAGCCTGGGCGCGACATCGTTACGCTCGCCAAGCCGTTCGACCTGATCAACCAATCCACCGCCCAGGCCACGGTTTCGCTTGAGCACGGACTCGACGAGCGGACTTCGGTCGGCTTTCTTGCGCGCGAAATGCTGTTCGCGGACAAGCATTTGACCTTCCTGGAGGGAAGCGTCCGCCGCTCGATCGGGCCGGCGATGATCGAGCTGGGCGCGGCCCGTGAATCCGATGGCGGAACGGCTGCCCGCGCGCAGTTTCTGGCGAAGTTCAAGGGTGTCAGCGTGAGCGCCGAAGCCCTTCTTGCAAGTGATTTTCGCTTGCAAGGCGGCAAGGCGCAAAGCATTCGCGACCTTCGCGTGAGCACCGATGCGCCGCTCAAACTGGGCCGGGCGGTCATTCCCGCGCACGCCGACGTCCGCTGGGTCGACCGTCGCGATGGGACCAGCCGGCTTGACGCGGCCGCGCGATTGTCGGCCAACATCAACCGTTTCAACCTCGCCGGCGATGTTCGCTATCAGCGCGATTATCTGGTCTCCGGGCCTGCGCCGCCGGCCAATCTCAGTCTCGGGCTGATCGGATCGGGCCACGTCCGCGACGTCCGGTTGCGCGGCGAGGCCGTCTACGACGTCGCGCCCAAGGGCCGGCTCCGAACGGCACAAGTCTCGGCCTATTGGTCGGCATCTCAAAACGCCAATTGGGAGGGCGCGCTCGCTTATGAAGCCTCCAATCATCGCGCGCGGGCACGGATTTCGCACATCCGGCGCCTCAACAGCATGGCAATCGCGCTGATCGGCGAGGCCGCGAGCGACGGCTCGGTTGCGGTCGGCTTCAACCTCAACTTCTCGCTCGATGCGAGGAACGGAATCACCTTGTCGCGGCGACCGCTGGCGCAGGCCGGGATCGTCCATGCGCTGGTCTATCGAGACCTCAACGACAATGGCGTGCGCGATAGGGAAGAACCGGTCGAAAAGGGGGCGCTGATCACGACTGGGGGGCGCCCTTCCGACCAAGCGACCGATTCGCCAAATCAACTCGGCGTAACACCCATCAAACTT
>JAZJZB010000107.1:16451-16697 GCA_040390085.1 Pseudomonadota bacterium
GGTGACGATCGGCGGCCTCACCGCATACCAGCCGCTGGCCGTGGGGATCGATTCGACCAGCCTCGCGGATCCCATGCTGGTGCCGAAGAAACCCATCCAGGTGGTCGTTCCGCGGCCGGGCATCCCGGCCGATGTCCAGATCGGGCTGGTCGGCGGCGGCGACATCGAAGGCGCGATCGTCAAGAGCGGCGGTCTCGGCTTCGAAGGGCTCGACCTCGAGCTCGTCGATGGCTCCGGCCGCGTCGT
>JAZJZB010000108.1:0-1858 GCA_040390085.1 Pseudomonadota bacterium
TCGATTGACGGAGTCAGAGTCCGTAGTCTTACCATTAGACGACGGGGCAGCTTGGGTCGCGGCGAGATAGAAAGGCTGCTTCCCACTGTCAACGCGGCCGCCGTGGGCTGCGCGACTTGCCTAACCGCCTAAAATTGTGATTAAACCGGCTCAAGTCAGCCGCATCGGGCAACAGCGGTGAAGGACAGAAACGGGCGTGTAATATGGCGCAGGGTGTCGCCAGTGCGCCAGCTCTGCAGCAGGGATTCAAGGAGCAGGGCAGGCCATCGGATCAGGGCTCTCCGCGGCGGCGAGACCAGCACCGCCACACCTATGCCGCAATCGATCTTGGAACGAATAATTGCCGGCTGCTGATCGCTCGCCCGAGCGACGGCGGATTCACCGTCATCGACGCTTTTTCGCGCATCGTCCGCCTCGGCGAAGGGCTGTCGCGCACTGGTGAGCTGTCGCAAGAGGCGATGAACCGGGCGGTCGGCGCACTCTCGGTCTGCGCCGAAAAACTGGTCCGCCGCAACGTCTCGCTGTCGCGCGCTGTCGCGACCGAAGCCTGCCGCCGCGCCAAGAACGGGCGCGAGTTCACCGACCGGGTCCGCGACGTGACTGGAATCGTGCTCGACATCATCGAGCCGCATGAGGAAGCCCGCCTGGCGGTCCTCGGCTGTCACAAACTGCTCGAGCCCGGCGACGGACCGGCCTTGATCTTCGACATCGGCGGCGGCTCGACCGAGCTGGTGCTGGTCGACCAGGAAGAGGGCACGCCGCGGATCCGCGCCTGGTGGAGCGCTCCGTGGGGCGTGGTTTCGCTCACCGAAAGCGAGGGCAAGGAAGCGATCGAGGGGCCCGACCGGATGAAGGCCTACATGCGCATGCGCGAGCGGGCTCGGCATGCCTTCTCGCGCTTCGCGACCATGCTTCCGGCGGACCGCGAGGGTATCCGCCTGCTCGGCACCAGCGGGACGGTGACGACGCTTGCAAGCGTCCACCTCGCGCTTCCCTCCTACGATCGCCGCATGGTTGACGGGCTACATGTCCCGATCGAGGCGATGCAGAAGATCAGCGCGATGATCGCCAACATGGATTACGAGGAACGCTCGGCGCTGCCGTGCATCGGCAGCGAGCGCGCGGATCTGGTCGTCGCCGGCTGCGCGATCCTGGAGGCGATCATCGAAATCTGGCCGGCCAAGAACCTCGGAATCGCCGACCGCGGAATCCGCGAAGGGATCTTGCGCGCGCTCATGGCGCGTGACGGCTGGCAATTGTGAAGCACATCAGGACGGCCAAAGGCCGCAAGGCGTCCTCGACGCGCTGGCTCGAGCGACAGCTCAACGATCCCTATGTAAAACGCGCCAAGGCGGAGAATTACCGCAGCCGCGCTGCCTACAAGCTGCTCGAGCTCGACGAGCGTTTCGGACTCCTCAAGGGCGTCAAGGCGGTGGTCGACCTCGGCATCGCGCCCGGCGGCTGGAGCCAGGTGGTGCGCCGCAAGGTGCCGCAGGCGAGGGTGGTCGGAATCGACCTCCTGCCGACCGATCCGATCGAGGGCGTTGTGATCCTGCACATGGACTTCATCGCCGACGATGCGCCCGATCAGCTCAAGCAGGCGCTCGGCGGCCCGGCGGACCTCGTCCTCTCCGACATGGCCGCGAACACGGTCGGGCATCCGCAGACGGACCATCTGCGCACAATGGGCCTGGTCGAGACGGGCCTCGACTTTGCCAGGGAAATTTTGCGGCCGGGCGGCGCGTTCGTCGCCAAGGTCCTCGCCGGCGGCGCCGACCATGAGCTTGTCGCCGAGCTGAAGCGCAATTTCACCACCGTGAAGCACGCCAAGCCGCCGGCAAGCCGCAAGGACTCGTCG
>JAZJZB010000109.1:0-6401 GCA_040390085.1 Pseudomonadota bacterium
GGCACCGGTTTTTGGTACCGGCATTCGCAGGTTCGAATCCTGCCGCCCCAGCCAATCTCGACAAAGTTGCCGCATTCGAACCTGCTGAGTCTTTGATTGTGCGGGCGTCCGCCCGCGGGGGTTCGAATCCTGCCGCCCCGGCCAATCTCGACCAGTTGCGCGTTGGAACTCCCGGCGGGAGCAGTGCTAGGCATTGCAGGCAATTCGGCTAACCTTGGCCGATGGTCGTATCGAAGCCCCGCCTGCTGCTGTTCGCGTTCGGGGACTTCGCGTTCAACCTGTTCTGGCAGAGCATCATGCTCTTCCTTCTGTTCTATTATACCGACGCGCTCGAGCTTCCGATCGCGGTCGCCGCGACCACCTACATGGTGGCTTCGATCTGGGACGGGATCGCCAATTTCATCGCCGGGGTGCTGGTCGACCGTCGGCACGACCGCTTTCGCTACGGCGCGTTGATCGCCGCGGGGGCGGTGCCGCTCGGCCTGACCTTCGTGCTCACCTACATGCCCCCGCTCGCACCTGGCGGATGGGCGATCGTCACGATCCTTGGCGCGCATTTGCTGTTCCGGACCGCTTATGCCGGGGTCAATGTGCCCTACCTTGCGATGTCGGCGCGGATCAGCGCCGATCCCGCCGACCGCGCCTTCGTCGCCGGAATGCGGATGCTGTTCGGAACCGCCGCGGCGGTCACCGTCGCGCTTGCGACGGTGCCGGTCGGGCGCTGGCTGACCGGGTCGAGCGCGGCGCAGGCCTATTTCGGCGCAGCGATGCTGTTTGCCGCGGTTGGGGCCGCGGTCCTGGTCGTCGTTGGAATGTCCTATCGCGAGGGCACTCAACCCCACCGGCCATTGCCGGCCAGCCTCAAGTCGGCGCTGTCGAGCCTGGCGCACAACCGCGCGTTCGTCGCGCTCAACGCGGCGATGATGGCCATGATCGTCGCGATCACCGTGCTCAACAAATCGGTGCTCTATTATTTCAAATATCTGCTCGAGGACCCGGATGCCGGCCAGCTTGCGTTGGCATCGATGGGGCTGGTCAGCGGGATCGCGATTCCGCTGTGGATGCTGCTCGGGCGGTACCTTGGCCTGCGCGCCATCTGGCTGATCGCATCCGGCCTCGGAATGGCGGGGCTGCTCGTGTTCACCGCCGAGCAGTTCGACGGAGTGCGGGCGATGCAGCTGTTCCTGGTCGGCATGCAGGTGATCATCATCGGGCTCAATTTCGTCTTTTGGGCGATGCTTCCGAATACGATCGAATATGGCGAGCGCGAGACCGGGCTTCATGTCGAAGGCACGGTGTTCGGCGTGGCAGCGCTGCTGCAGCGCATCGCGATCGGGATCGCGACCGCCATTCTCGGCTGGAGCTTCGCTTCGGCCGGCTATGTCGCAAACGTGCAGCAGAGCGCCGAGACGCTGGCGCGGATGCGGCTGACCGTTGCGCTGGTGCCGTTGGCGTTCCTTGCGCTGTCATGCGTGGCGATGATCTGGAACCCGCTCGGACGGCGCTCGCAGCGCTCTGCCGAGACTGCCGGGGCTGTGGCCTAAGCGGTCAGCTCGAAGCTGCCGCGGACTCCATCGCTTTCCGCGGAAGGCGCGATCCACACCTCGATCGTTCCAGGCTCGGCGACCAGGCGATTGTCGCGGCCATAGAAGGACAGGTCAGCCGCGCGCAGCGTGAAGCGGACGACCTCCGACTGGCCCGGCGCCAGCGCGACCTTGCGGAAGGCCTTGAGCTCGCGCACCGGCTGGGTGACGCTTGCGGTGCGCTGGTGCGTGTAGAGCTGGACCACTTCCTCGGCGGCGCGCGTGCCGCGGTTGCTGATCGTCGCACTCACCTGGATCTCGCCATTGATCGGCATCCCTGAGGCGCTGAGTGCCAGATTGCCATAGTCGATCTTGCCGTAAGTGAGGCCGTGGCCGAACGGGTAGAGCGCGCTGTTCGGGATGCCGCGGAAATGCGCCTTGTAGGCTTCGAGCGGTCCCGACGGATTGGGGCGGCCGGTCGGCTTGTGCGCGTAATAATAGGGCTCCTGGCCGGACGAGCGGGGAAAGCTCGACGGCAAGCGTCCGGACGGGCCGTACGACCCGAACAAAACGTCGGCGATCGCATTGCCGGTTTCGGTGCCGAGGAACCAGGTGGCGAGGATCGCCGGTGCGCTGGCGACCGCGCCCTCCAGTGCAAGCGCCCGGCCATGCTTGAGGACGACGACCATCGGCTTGCCCGCGGTGGCGACGATCTCGGCCAGCGCCTGTTGTGCCTTCGGGACGGTGATTTCGGTGCGCGATTGCGCCTCGCCCGACATGTTCTGCGCTTCGCCGATCGCGAGGATGACGATGTCGGCGGCCTGGGCCGCCGCGAGGGCCTCGTGAAGCGCGCCGGGGATCGGTTCCTCGACGCCCGAGCCCTGGGCGACGATCAGCGAATCCCTGGCGGACAGCGCGGCGCGAATGCCGGTCGCCAAATCCACCGCCTTGGCATCGTCGCCGTACACCACCCACGGTCCGACGAGGTCGTGCTGCCCGCTCGCGAACGGCCCAATCAGCGCGATCTTCTTGCCCGAGCGGGGCAGTGGCAGAAGGTCGCCGTCGTTCTTGAGCATGACGATCGACTTGCGTCCGGCCTCGCGCGCCAGAGCGCGCGTTTTCGGAAGCATCGAACGCGCCGCTTCGCGTTTCTCGCTGATGCGGCGGAACGGGTCTTCGAACAGCCCGAGCTTCGCCTTGATCGCAAGCACTCGCCGGACCGACTGGTCGAGCTGGGCCTGGGGAATTTCGCCGCTGCGGACGAGGTCGGGAAGATGCTTGCGGTAGAGGCCGCTTTGCATGCTCATGTCCACGCCCGCGAGGAACGCGAGCCTGGTCGCGTCGCGCCCGTCTCTGGCGTAGCCGGCGGCGATCATTTCTTCGTCGCCGGTGTAATCGGACACGACCAAGCCCGGAAAACCCCATTCGCCGCGCAGCAAGTCGGTCATCAGCCAGCGATTGCCGGTCGCCGGGACGCCGTTGATTTCATTGAACGACGCCATCGCCGACAGCGCGCCGGCATCGAACCCTGCTTTATACGGTTGCAGATAGACTTCGCGAAGGCGTCGTTCGGACATGTCGACGACATTGTAATCGAGGCCGGATTCGCCGGCGCCGTAGGCCGCGAAATGCTTGATGCAGGCGAGCATGCGCTCGGTCGAGCGAAGGTCGCCGCCCTGAAAGCCCTCGACTCGCGCCGCGGCGAACAGCCGGCCGAGCAGCACATCCTCGCCGGCGCTTTCGACGCCGCGGCCCCAGCGCTGGTCGCGGGCGACGTCGACCATCGGCGCGAAGGTCCAGTCGATCCCGGAACCGGCCGCTTCGAACGCCGCGGCTTCCGCGGTGCGCCGGGCGAGGTCTGGCTCGAAGCTCGCCACCTCGGCGAGCGGCACCGGGAAGATCGTGCGGTGGCCGTGGATGATGTCGGCGGCGAAGATCAGCGGGATCTTCATGCGCGATTCCCTGACCGCGGCCGTCTGGAGGATGCGCGCCATGCGCGACCCATTGCCGTTGAACACGCCGGTCAGCTGGCCCTGCCGCGCTTCTTCGACCTGTTTCGGGAAATCGCCGTTTCCGCTCGGCGGATTGAGTGCCAAGGCTGTTCCGCCGCCCCACGCCGAGGCCATCAGCGTGAGCTGTCCGGCCTTTTCCTCGAGCGTCATGCGCGCGATCAAGGCGTCGACGAAGCCGGGAACCTCGAGCGCGCCCGCCGCCTGGAGCAGCGCCCGAGCGGGGCTTGCGAGCCACGCAGCGACCGCGCCCGCGCCCATCAGTGCCGCCCTGCGCGAGATGCGCGTGTCGATCATTGGCCACCCCTTCACCGTGCGCGGACCGAGCGCAAGACCCCGCGTCTTCCCCACGTGCTATGCTGCCTTGACGGCTGATGTAACCGGTTACATTAGCCACGCGCCGGGCAATTGCAATTGCCTGCGCGCGTGACTTTTGATCCGATTGCTGCCGATAAGATGATGATGGCCGAAGCGACCATTCGTGATGTTGCAAGGCGCGCCGAAGTGTCGGTCGCGACGGTGTCGCGCGCACTCAACGGATTTGAGAATGTGAGCGAGCGCGCGCGTGAGCGGATCGCCGACGCGGTGCGCGACCTCGGCTACGTCCCGCACGCCGGCGCGCGCAGCCTGAGCCTTGCGCGGACCAACGCGATCGGGGTCGTGCTTCCGGACCTGCACGGAGAGTTTTTCTCGGAAATCGTGCGCGGCATGGACCGCGAGGCGAGCGCTCGCGGCTATTTGCTGTTGCTGTCGAACCTGCACGGCGGGACCGAGCGCGCAATATTGGCGCTCAAGGCGATGCGCGGCCGGGTCGACGGGCTGGTGGTGATGGCGCCGCACCTCAGCGAGGAGGAGCTTGCCCGCGCACTTCCCGCCGGGCTGCCCTCGATGCTGGTCAACACGCGTGGCCTCACCGGCCAATATCCCGCGATCCACCTCGACAATTTCAGCGGGGTACGCGCGGTGGTCGATCATCTGGCCGGGCTCGGGCGGCGGCGCCTGGTGCATATCGCCGGCCCTGCGGAGAATATCGACGCGCTTGAGCGCGCCGACGCGTTCCGCAAATGCGCGGGTGAGCACGGCCTCGAATCGATGATCGTGCAAGGTGATTTCGAAGAGGAGTCGGGCGCGGCCGCGATCAATGCGCTGCTTGCCGCGGGGCACCGGTTCGACGGCGTGTTCGCAGCCAATGACAATATGGCGATCGGCGCGCTCGAGACCCTGCGCCGGGCGGGATTGCGCGTGCCGGAAGATGTGGCGGTGGTCGGTTTCGACGACATCCCGATTTCGGCGCACCTCGGCCTGTCGACAGTGCGGGTACGGATCGCCGAATTGGGCCAGCGGGCGCTCGCGCGCCTGCTCGACGGCATCGGCGGCGGGCCGCAAAGCGGCGACGAGCTGCACGCGCCCGAGCTCGTCATCCGGGCCACGACCGAAGCCTGATGGAGATCGGCCGGCGCGAGCTGCTCAAGGCGTCGTCGTTGATTGTCGGCGGCGTGGCGCTGCCAGCGCAGGCACTGGCGGCGGTGCGGTCGCCGGTTCATTCGCTCCCTGCATTTTACGAGGACATCGAGCACCGCACCTTCTGCTGGTTCTGGGACCATGCGAACCGCAAGAACGGCCTGGTCCCGGACCGATGGCCGACGCCGAGCTTCGCAAGCATTGCCGCGGTTGGCTTCGCGCTTCCGGCTTATGCGGTCGGAGCGGAGCGCGGCTGGTGCTCACGCGCCGACGCACGCGACCTGACGCTGACCACGCTGCGTTTCTTCTGGAACGCGCCGCAGGGCCCACAGCAGACTGGCACGACCGGGCATGCCGGCTTCTTCTACCCTTTCCTCGACATGGAAACCGGCCTGCGCTTCCGCGACGTCGAGCTGTCGAGCGTCGACACCACCATCCTGCTGATGGGCGTCCTGTTTGCCGGCCAATATTTCGATCGACAGGATCCACGCGAGCGGGATATCCGTCGGCTTGCCAATGCGATCTACGAACGGGCCGACTGGAATTTCTTCCGCAGCGACGGCCGCGCCGCGATCTCGATGGGCTGGCACCCGGGGCGCGGGCTGCTTCCCGCCAATTGGGTCGGGTTCAACGAAGGGATGTTCGTCAACATCCTCGCGCTCGGCTCGGCGACCCATCCGGCGCCGGCCAATCTGTGGCAGCAGTGGACCGCTTATTATCCGGCTTTCTGGCGAGGGCAGGGCCCGACCCGCCGGCTCGCCTTCGCGCCGTTGTTCGGCCACCAGTACAGCCACATCTTCATCGATTTCCGCGGAATTCGCGATTCGACGATGCGGGCGGCCGGTTTCGATTATTTCGAGAACAGCCGCCGCGAAACCTACGCCAACCGCGCTTATTGCATCGCCAACGCGATGGGCTGGCGCGGCTATTCCAGGGATGTCTGGGGACTGACCGCCAGCGACGGGCCGGGCGACCTTCGACTGCCATACAACGGCCAGGTCCGGACGTTCTTCGGCTATGCCGCGCGAGGCCCGGTCGGCGAACCGGACGGCCGCGATGATGGGACCATCGCCCCGACCGCGGCGCTCGGCTCGCTACCGTTCGCGCCGGAGATCGTGATCCCGGCAGCGCAAGCCTTGCGAACGCAGCCGCGGCTGTTCGATCGCTACGGCTTCAAGGACAGCTTCAACCCCAGTTTCACCGATTCCCGCCTAGGGATCGACACCGGTTCGGTCGACGCCCGAAGCGGTTGGGTGGCGAAGGATTATCTCGGAATCGACCAGGGGCCGATCCTGCTCCAGGCAGCCAATTATCGCGACGATTTCGTGTGGCGCACCATGCGCCGGGTGCCGGCGATCCGGCGCGGGCTGAAGCGCGCCGGATTTTCAGGAGGCTGGCTGGGCTAGAA
>JAZJZB010000110.1:0-694 GCA_040390085.1 Pseudomonadota bacterium
GCGACCGACATGAACGCAATGAACATGACGGACACCAACGCGGCGGGTGTGCCGGACACGAACACGGCGCACACCGACGCGACGACCAACAACGCGATGTAATATGGCGCCCCCCTTGTGGAGGCGTTGGCGTTTTGAAGAGGCTGCCGGTATTGCCGGCAGCCTCTTTTTTTGGTCCGAACTATCGGAGTTCCGTGATGCGCGCCCTGCTTCTTCTCGTCGCCGCCGTCTCACTCGCCGGCTGCGGCAATAACGACCAGTCGGACAACAGCCAGAATGTCGACGAAAACCTGTCGGCCGAGAATATCGTGTCCAACGACGTGACGGCGATCGACGCAGTGACCGGCGATGCCGCCAACATGGCCGCCGAGACTCCGGTTGCCGACCTCAACGAGCTCAACGCGGTCGCGCCGGAAAACAATCCGAGCGCTCCGCCAGGCACCAAGGCCGGCCCAAAGAGGGTGACCCCGCCGGCCAAGCCCGCGACGGACACCGCGGCGAACAGCGCGGCGAACAGCGCGACCAGCAACGAGCAGTAGCGGCTTAAGGCAGCCCGACCACCTTGTGCGCCTGCAGCGACAGGCGCCATTTGGGCCGCTCCATCGCCAGGCGGATCGCCGCGTCCACCGCTTCCTCGCGCCGCGAGCAGTCCATCGGCTGGACGAGGAAATGGTCGAAGCTCCACCGCTCGAGC
>JAZJZB010000110.1:704-8380 GCA_040390085.1 Pseudomonadota bacterium
AGTCGCCGGAAGCGTTCCGTTGCTTTCGGCGGCGACTCGAAACCCCCGCGCATGCAGCGCTTCGACCAGCGCATCGTCGAGCTGGAGCATCGGCTCCCCGCCGGTAATCACCACCAGCCGCCGATCGGCGCCTTCACCCCACAGCAGCTCGACCCGCGCCGCGAGCGCCTCGGCATCGGCGAACTTCCCCCCGCCCTCGCCGTCCGTGCCGACGAAATCGGTGTCGCAGAAATTGCATTGGGCGGTCGCCCGGTCCTGCTCGCGGCCGGACCACAAATTGCAGCCGGCAAAGCGCAGGAACACCGCCCGGCTGCCGGCCTGCACCCCTTCGCCCTGGATGGTGAGGAAGCATTCCTTGACCGCATATTTCCCTCGCCCCCCAGAGGGGGGAGAGGGCGACTCATGCGAAGCATGAGCGGGGAGAGGGGGCCGAAGCTTAGTCACTGCCCCCTCTCCCTTCGGCGCTGCGCGCCTCCTCCCTCTCTCCCGTCCCGGGGGGGGAGGGAATATACCGTCGGGTCGGCGATGCCCGCCTCCTCGAAGCCCTTGGCACGTAGGCGGCAGGCGTCGCAGCGGCCGCAGTGGCGTCCGTCCGGCTGCGGGTCGTAGCAACTGTGGCTGAGCCCCGAATCGAGCCCCAGGCGCTGCGCTTCCCGGGCGATGTCGGCCTTGCTCATGTGCTGGAGCGGCGCGTGGATGGTGAAGCCGTCGCCCTCGACGCCGGCCTTGGTCGCCAGCTTCGCCACCCGCTCGAACTCGGCGATGAATTCCGGCCGGCAGTCGGGATAGCCCGAATAATCGAGCGCGTTGACGCCGATGAAGATGTCGCGCGCGCCGCTCGCCTCGGCGAGGCCAAGCGCGAGGCTGAGGAAGATGGTGTTGCGCGCCGGCACGTAGGTCACCGGGATTCCCGGGCCGACCCCGTCCTTGGGTACTGCGATGTCGCTGGTCAGCGCCGACCCGCCGAACGCGGTGAGGTCGAGCGGAAGCACGATGTGCCGCTCGGCGAGCTCGGCGGCGATGGTCCGCGCCGCTTCGAGCTCGACCCGGTGCCGCTGGTTGTAATCGACGGTCAGCGCGACGACCGCAAAGCCCGCCTCGCGCGCAAGCCCGGCGCAAACCATCGAATCGAGCCCGCCGGAGAGGAGAACCACCGCGCTCTTGGTCACAGCTTCAGCCCCAGCTTCGGCGCTGCCCAGAACATCAATGCGTAGAGCGCCAATGTTCCCACGACACACAGAGCGATGCTCGCCCAAAACCCCACGCCGGAGCGGATCAGCATCGGCAGTGCGATGAACAACGGGACCGACGGCACGAAGAACCAGATGGTGCTGACCGACAGCTCGGCAACCCGCTCGGCATCGCCGGTGTCGCGCCACAGCCACAGCATCGCCAGCAGCGAAGTCAGCGGCAGCGACGCGACGAGCCCGCCCCAGCCGGGATAGCGCCGCGCGATCTCCGACACTGCGGCGACGATCATGCCCGAAACGGCGGCCTTGATGATCAGGTAAAGCACGGGTCCCCATATCCTCCCCACGCTTTCGTGGGGAGGGGGACCATCCGAAGGATGGTGGGGGGTTCTATGCGCTCAGGGACCCCTCCACCATTCACTCTTCGGAGAATGGTCCCCCTCCCCCGAGAAATCTCGGGGAGGATAAAAAAAGAAGGGCCGCCCGTCCGAAGACGAGGCGGCCCAGTTATCGGGCATACTTGCCCGATTGGGAGGAAAGCGTGCCAAAATCCGGCACAGGCACAGGTTTAGCGCAAGATGGTTAAACGCCGCCTTAATGGCGGGCGAGATTCGCGGCCGCCGGGCAATCGCCGACGCGATGCGCCTGGAGCACGTAGCTGAACGGAAGATTGTCGGAGATGCCCTGAGTCTCGATGCGCAGCGCGCGCGGCGTGATCCGGGTGAGCTTGCTGTGGCCGAAATCGCCGTCGCGGCAGCTATAGTCGATCACGGCGGAATCCCCCGCCTCGCGGGTCACCCCCAGCGAACAGTCGGCATGGCGGTGCTCATAATGAGCAAACAAAGTGAGGTCCGCGACACATTCGCGCACCGGACCCTTGCCGGGCACGCCCCTGACTTCCCACGATCCGGGCATCGCCTGGGCGAGCACCGACGGATGCTGCACGGCGGCGCCGAGCGCAAGCGCTGCAGCGAGCGCCGGCACGATCAGCGCGATGCGGTTCCTGTGAGTCATCTCCGCGCCTTTAGCACGGCTCGGTTAGCGGTTGGAGACACGAGACACTTTTTCACACTTGTTCAAGCAAGTTCACCGGGCTCGATCGCGAAGCTCGATGAGCAAAAGGCGCAATCGACCCGGATCATTCCGTCCTCGCCGACCATCGCCTCGCGCTCGTCGGCCGGGAAGCGGGCGATCACCGACCGCACATAATCGGGGTCGCAGCGGCAGCCGCGGCTGAGCCTGGTCTCCGGCAGCGTGCGAACCTCCTCTTCCTCGTGGAACAGCCGCCAGACGAGGTCGTCGAGCGGCAGCGCAGCGTCGGTCAGCTCGCCGGCCTTCACCGATCCGCCGAGGATCGCGACGTGCGGCCAGTCGGGATGGTCGAGCCGGGTGTGCAGCCGCTCGCGCCCCTCTTCGCCCTCCGGCAAATGCTGCAGCAGCAGGCCGCCTGCGAACCAATGGTCGCCGCGCTTCTCGGCGGCGAGGCGGACCAGGCTCGGGATCTGCTCGGACTGGGCGAAATAGCTCTGCGCGGCGTCGCCAAGGTTCTTGCCCTCGAGCGGGACGATGCCCTGGTAGCGCTCCTTGGACGCCGGCTGGTCGAAGGTGATCGCCAAATAACCCTTGCCGAACAGCTCCTGCAGCATCGGGGTCTCGGACGCTCCCTCGACCTTGTCCGGGTTGTGGCGGACATAGCCGCGCAGCTCGCCGCCGAGATAGTCGCACACCAGCAAATCGACGATCCCGCCCTCGGTCTGCGCCTGCAAGGTCAATTGGCCCTGCTGCTCCTTGAGCAGCGAGCCGAGCAAGGCGGTCAGGGTCAGCGCCTCGGCGAGCAATTTCTCGATCAGCGGCGGATAGCCGTGATTGGCGAGGACGGCGTCGATCACGCTTCCAAGGCGCGCGATCCGGCCGCGCGCGGCACGCGAGAGGATGGCGACGCCGAGCGCGACGTCGGTGGAGAGCTGAACTGAAGGCATGGGAGGGAAGATAGGGGTGGTCCGCTTCTGTCACAACCACTCGTCACCCCCGCGAAAGCGGGGGTCCCGCTGCCTTCAATGAATAGCGGGATTCCCGCTTTCGCGGGAATGACGAACTTTAAGCGGCACGGCTCGAAACCTGCCATTCGTTTCTGCCGCCGGTTCGTGATAGCGCTTCGATGCATGACATCGGCAATCGATCGGGCATTTGAGCTGGCCAAATCCGGTCAGTACCGCAGCGTCGCCGAAATTTTCCGGCACCTTGCGCCGGACGACCGCCCGATTCTCGAGGCGCACCTCGGGCAGCCCGACGCTCGGCGGCAGCTGATCCTGCTCTGCAGCGACGCCTGGCTGGCGACCCAGTAACGGCTCAAGCCGCCGCCGCGGGCACCTCATATTCCGCTGCCGCCGCCGACAGCGTGTCGACGAACTCGCGGATATGTTCTTGCTCGATGGTCAGCGGCGGGAGCACGCGCATCACATTGTCGCCGGCCGCCACCGTCAGCAGGCCCTTGGTCCTGAGGTAATTCACGAACGCGCGGCTGTCGGTCTTCATCTTGACGCCGAGCATCAGCCCGACCCCGCGGACGCTTTCGAACAGATGGTCGTGGTTGGGGATCATTTGCTCGAGCGCCGAGCGCAGCCGCTCGCCCTTCTGCTTCACCTGGCCGAGGAATTCCTCGTTGGCGACGATGTCGAACACCGCCTGCCCGGCGGCCATCGCCAGCGGGTTGCCGCCATAGGTCGAACCATGGGTGCCGATGACCATTCCGGCCGCGGCCTTCTCGCTCGCCAGGCAGGCGCCCATCGGGAAGCCGCCGCCGATGCCCTTGGCCGAGGCCATGATGTCCGGCGTGATGCCATATTGCTCATAGGCGTAGAGCGTGCCGGAGCGGGCGACGCCGCACTGCACCTCGTCGAGCACCAGCATCAAATCCTTGTCGTCGCACGCCGCGCGAAGGCCGGCGAGGAATTCATGCGTCGCCGGGCGGATCCCGCCCTCGCCCTGGATCGGCTCGAGCAGGAAGCCGGCGGTGTTGTCGTCGATCGCGGCGAGCGCAGCGTCGAGGTCGTTGAATTCGACCACCTTGAAGCCGGGCAGAAGCGGGGCGAAGCCGTCGATCATCTTGGCCTGGTCGGTCGCGCTGATCGTGGCCATCGTCCGGCCGTGGAAGGCGTTGGAGAAGGTGATCAGGTCGTGCTTGTGCGGGTTGCCCTTGGCGTAGTGGTAGCGCCGCGCGGTCTTGATCGCGCACTCGACCGCCTCGACGCCCGAATTGGTGAAGAACACCGTGTCGGCGAAGGTCAGGTCGCACAGCCGTTTGGCGAACGCCTCCCCCTGCGGTGAGCCGTAGAGGTTGGAGACGTGCATCAGCCGCGCCGCCTGCTCCTGGATCGCCTTGGTCAAATGCGGGTGGCCGTGGCCCAGGATGTTGACCGCGATCCCGCCGGCGAAATCCAGATAGCGCTCGCCCTCTTCGCCGAAGAGATAGATTCCCTCGCCGCGCACGGGGCGGACCGGCGAACGCGGATAGACGGGCATGAGCGGCGTGATGGCCATGTGTGAGCGGCTCCGTGGCTGGTCGATTTTGCAACGCCCCCCGGGCGCCGCAGCGGGCTATAGCCAGCAGCCCCAAAAAGGTGAAGCGCGTGGAGGGCTGGCCGTCTTCGTGCGCCGCCCGGAAGTCTTTTCTAACCCAGCGCCATCAGCGGCCGCGCCGCCGCGCGGCGAAAAAGGCGCCGGGAATGGCTTCCCAGCGCCTTTCTATCATGGCCCGACGATCAGTCGTCGCGCTCGCGGCCCCAGCGGCCGTGCTCGCCGTTCCCGCGATAGGCATAATAGCCGTTTCCGCCATAGCCTCGCGACCAGGCCTGCATGCCGTGGCCGCGATACCCGCCGAAGCGGCCGCGCATCGCATAGCCGCCATAGCCGCCATAGCCGCCATAGCCCGCATAGGCCCGGACATCTCGCTCGTGCGGCGCCTGCATGGTGCGATAAGCGTAGCCCTGCGGCATTCCGAACATCTGGGCGGCGGCCGGGCTCGCGAATGCGACAGCCGTTCCAACGGCGGCGAGGGAAATGAGGACCTTACGCATTGTTGCTCTCCTTTCGAGCGGTTGATGGGTGGACAATGCGCCGATTCGCTTGTTCGGGGTCTGAACGCGTCCGTTATCAACCGTTCAACCGGCGCGCGCCGCTCTTTCCGGACTGGATGTGCTAGCCGCGTTCGGTTGCGCCTTTGCGTAAACCTGTCGATGCGAGTAACTTGTGACCCGCACGTTCCGCATACCGGGCGCGCAACATTGCGTGAGCTTGAGGTAAGCCTGTGATCATTCGCCGCACAATCTTGCCGATCGGAGTCTTGGGTTTGGCAATAGCCCTCACCGGCTGCATCACTCCGGCCCAGATGCAGGCCAGGCATGCCGCCACCTGTGCTTCCTACGGCTTCGCGCCGGGCAGCGAGGGCTATGCGCTTTGCATGCTGCAGCTGGATATGGCCGACCATGGCTACAGTCACCACGGGCTCGGACCCACCTGGCAACGCTGACTGCCCGCATCCTCTTGGGTGCCGCGGGCCTCATCACCGCAGACTGCGCTTGCTGGGGATAGGCTGATTGCCTGGGGGAAGGCTGGATGTTCGCTCCAGCGCCTCAATGTCACGATGGGCAAGGCGATGGCCCGAGAAGAAAGCCCGACCTCGCCCGTGGCCGGTGCGCCGGGCATGCAGCCAATGCCGGGAAAGCGCGTTCTTCTGGTGGAATGCTGGCGACGCGGGAGGTTCACGCAGATGCGCAAACGCTTTTGCTACGGTTTCGGCGCGCTCGGCTTGGGAGCCGTGCTTCTTGGGCTTGCCGCATGTGGCGGCGCGGGCGACGAGCCGTCGAACGGTTCGCGCCGAGGCGAACCGCAGACCAACGATCCCATAGCTCTCGCCACCTCGGCGGCGCCTGCCGGAGCTGCGAGCGCGGCGTCCGTGGCGACGGTCGCGGCCGACGGCAGCGTCCGTCAGCTGCGCAGAGGCACGAACAATTTCACCTGCATCCCCGACAATGTGAAGACGCCCGGAAGCGACCCGATGTGCGCCGACGCAAACGGGATGAAGTGGCTGGTGTCATGGATGAGCGGCGGCTCACCACCGAAGGCTGCTGGCTTGATCTACATGCTGAGCATTGGCCGCGTCGGCACCGCTGCCGGGCAGAACAAGCTGCCGGCGGCGTGCTTGAGGGTCGGTCCGCACCTGATGGTTGTCGGCGCGCCGGATCTGCTGACCGGCTATCCGACCGTCTCGCCCGGGGCCAAGGCACCGTTCGTCATGTCGGCGGGGACCCCGTACGCGCACTTGATCGTGCCCGTGAGCTAAGCTGCCGAGAACTTTCTCACGAACCCTAGCTCTTGATCTTCCACCCGCTCCTGAGCAGCGAATAGCACAGCCCCCACAAGAGCACGTTCAGCACCAGCAGGCCCACCGCGCCGACCAACAGCGGCGAATCGCTGACGCCGAGGAATCCGGCGCGGAAGCCGGAGATCACGTAGAAGAACGGGTTGGCGTGGCTCACCGCCTGGAACGCCGGCGACAGCTGGTGGACCGAATAAAAGGTCCCCGACAGCAGCGACAAGGGCGTGACCACGAAATTGCTGACCGCGGCGGCATGGTCGAACTTCTCGGCCCAGATCGAGGTCATCAGCCCGAGGAACGACAGCAGCAGGGAGCCCATCAGCCCGAACCAGAACACCAGCTCCGGCCGTGCGATGTGGACCGACACGCCCGGCCACAGCAGCATCGCCAGCCACACCGCCCCGCCGACCAGGAACGCGCGCGTCACGGAGGCGCCGATCAGCCCGGCGATCAGCTCGCCAGTCGACAGCGGGGGCATCAGATAATCGACGATATTGCCCTGGATCTTGCCCACCAGCAGCGAGAAGCTCGAATTTGCGAAGGCGTTCTGGATCATCGCCATGACGATCAAGCCGGGCGCGATGAAATTGGCGAACGGGACGCCCATCACGCTGTGCCCGCCGCGGCCCAGCGCGACCGTGAAAATGGCAAGATACAGCAGGGTGGTGATCGCCGGCGCCCACACGGTCTGCATCTGGACCTTGAAGAACCGCCTCACCTCCTTGATATAGAGGGTCTTGAGGCCTCCCGTATTCACGCCTTTGAGCACCGGCTTGCCCGGCGCGAAGCGCAGCCATTGCGCCGAAGGGTCGTTGAGGGGTTGGTCGTTCACGGTCCCGCCGACTATCGGTTGAGGGCCAGCCCCGCAAGGCAGCGCGGGGCGTCGGAATTGGAGCGATTGTACTGATGTCCTGGACCGAAGAGCGCATCGAGCGCCTGAAGAAGATGTGGCACGACGGCGCCACCGCAAGCCAGATCGCCGAGGAGCTCGGCGGGGTCAGCCGCAACGCGGTGATCGGCAAGGCGCACCGCCTCGGGCTCGAGCAGCGCCCGTCCCCGGTCAAGGCCGGCGAGGAAAAGGACGGCAAAAAGGCCGCCGCTCCGGCGCC
>JAZJZB010000111.1:0-2497 GCA_040390085.1 Pseudomonadota bacterium
ATCTTGTCGGCAAGCGGATCCTGAAGATATTTCTGAACCGCGCGCTTCAGCGGCCGCGCGCCATAGACCGGATCGTAGCCGACCCGGCCAAGCCACAATCGCGCGGCGTCGGTCAAGTCGAGCCTGATCTTGCGGTCGTCGAGCAGGTGCTGGAGCCGCGCCACCTGGAGGTCGACGATCGGCGCCATGTGGCTCGCCGACAAGCGATGGAACAGGATGATTTCGTCGAGGCGATTGAGGAATTCGGGGCGGAAATGGCCGCGCACCACCTCCATCACCTGGCTTTCGACCTTGGTCACATCCTCATCCTCGCCAAGCGACGCGAGATACTGGCTGCCGAGGTTTGAGGTGAGAATGATGATGGTATTGGCGAAATCGACGGTCCGTCCCTGGCCGTCGGTCAGCCGCCCATCGTCGAGCACCTGGAGCAGGATGTTGAACACGTCGGCATGGGCTTTTTCGACCTCGTCGAACAGCACCACCTGATACGGGCGGCGGCGGACCGCTTCGGTCAGCGTTCCACCTTCCTCATAACCGACATAGCCCGGCGGCGCGCCGACCAGTCGGGCGACGCTGTGTTTTTCCATATATTCGGACATGTCGATGCGGACCATCGCGCTGTCGTCGTCGAACAGGAATCCGGCGAGTGCCTTGGTCAGCTCGGTCTTGCCGACCCCGGTCGGCCCGAGGAACAGGAAGGAGCCCAATGGGCGGCCGGGGTCCTGCAGTCCGGCGCGGGCGCGGCGGACGGCGGCCGATACCGCCTTGACCGCTTGCTCCTGGCCGATGACGCGCGCGCCGATCGCGGACTCCATGTTGAGCAATTTCTCGCGCTCGCCCTCGAGCATGCGTTCGACCGGCACCCCGGTCCAGCGGCTGACGACCGAGGCGATATCCTGGTCGGTAACTTCCTCGCGCAGCATCGCGCCCTTGGATGCGACCGCGGCGTCGGCGAGCTTTTTCTCAAGCTCGGGGATGCGGCCATATTGCAGCTCGCCGGCTTTCGCGAGATCACCCCCGCGCTGGGCCTGCTCGAGTTCGATGCGGGCCGCGTCGAGCTGGGTCTTCAGGTCGGCCTCGGCGCTGATCTTTTCCTTTTCGGCCTGCCAGCGGGTGGTCAGCTCGGACGATTGCTGCTCGAGATTGGCGAGCTCGCCTTCGAGGGTGGCGAGGCGGTCCTTCGACGCGCCGTCCTTTTCCTTTTTCAAGGCCTCGCGCTCGATCTTCAGCTGGATGATCCGCCGGTCGAGATTCTCGATCTCCTCGGGCTTGGATTCGACCTCCATCCGCAGCCGCGACGCAGCCTCGTCCATCAAGTCGATCGCCTTGTCGGGCAGGAAGCGGTCGGAGATGTAGCGGTTGCTGAGCGTTGCCGCCGCGACCAGCGCCGCATCGGTGATCCGCACCCCGTGATGGAGTTCGTATTTTTCCTTGAGGCCGCGCAGGATCGAGATGGTGTCGGGGACCGTCGGCTCGCCGATCAGCACCGGCTGGAAGCGGCGTTCGAGCGCGGCGTCCTTCTCGATATGCTTGCGATATTCGTCGAGCGTGGTCGCGCCGATGACGTGCAATTCGCCGCGCGACAAGGCGGGCTTGAGCAGGTTTCCGGCGTCCATCGAGCCTTCGCTTTTTCCGGCCCCGACGATCATGTGCATCTCGTCGATGAACAGGATGATGTCGCCGGCCGATTGCTTGACCTCGTCGATCACGCCCTTCAGCCGTTCCTCGAATTCGCCGCGATATTTGGTCCCGGCGATCAGCGCGCCCATGTCGAGGCTCAGCAATTTGCGGTCCTTGAGCCCATCGGGAACGTCGCCATTGGCGATGCGCAACGCCAGGCCTTCGGCGATCGCGGTCTTGCCGACGCCGGGCTCGCCGATCAGTACCGGGTTGTTCTTGGTCCGGCGGGCGAGCACCTGGATGGTGCGGCGGATTTCCTCGTCGCGGCCGATCACCGGGTCGAGCTTTCCGTCGCGCGCCGCCTGGGTGAGGTCGCGCGAATATTTCTTGAGCGCGTCGTAGCGGTCCTCCGAGCCTTGGGTGTCGGCGCTGCGCCCGCCGCGCAACTTGTCTATCGCGGCGTTGAGCTTCTGCGGGGTGAGCCCGGCCTTGGCCAGCGCGTCGCCGACCGGGCTGCCCTTGGCCAGCGCGAAGGCGAGCAGGATACGCTCGACCGTGACGTAGCTGTCGCCGGCCTTGGTCGCGATCTGCTGGGCGCTGTCGAGGACGCGCAGCAAATCGCCGTCGATGCCGGGAGCGGATGTCGCGCCGCTGCCAGTCACCGCGGGCTCTTTGGTGACAAGCGCATCGACCGCCGCCCGCGCCGCTGCACCATCGCCGCCGGAGGCATTGATCAGCCCGACCGCCATCCCCTGCTCGTCGTCGAGCAGTGCCTTGGCATAATGCGCCGGGGTCACCCTTTGGTGATGCTCGCGAACCGCGATGGTCTGCGCCGCCTGGAGGAAGCCGCGCGCCCGGTCGGTCAGTTTTTCTAAGT
>JAZJZB010000112.1:0-3946 GCA_040390085.1 Pseudomonadota bacterium
TGCCGAGCAGCCGCTGCTCGACGTCAAGGCCGACGCCAAGACCGGCAAGATCATCGCCACTTTCCCAAAGCCCGGCGCCGACGGCGTTTCGGCGCGCTACATCTATCTGACGCAGCTCGAGACGGGCCTAGGATCGGCGCCGACCCAGCTCGATTTCGGCGCTGGCAGCAACTCGCGCATCCTCGTCTTTCGCCGCGTCGGCAATAAGGTCACCGCCGACGTCGAAAACACGAAATTCGTGGCGAGCAATCCGGCCGAGCAGCTGATCACCGCGCACAGCTTTCCGAGCTCGCCCTTGTGGATGGGGGATATCGTCAAGGACCTGCCGGATGGTTCGTACCAGGTCGACCTTTCCGGATTCCTCGCGCGCGACGACATTGGGATTCCCCGGGTCATCAAGAATGTCGGCGGCGGCGAGTTCAGGTTCGCACCCGAGCTGAGCGCTGCAGACCCTGGCTTCGTCAAAATATTCCCGAACAACGCCGAGTTCGCCGCGCGGATCGCCTTTCGCTCGGACGAGCCGAAGGACGAAATGAACAACATCCTGCCCGGCGACAACACCCTGAGCGTGATCGAGCGCCATTCGCTGATTGCCCTGCCGGCGCCCGGCTACGTCCCGCGCAGCGACCCTTACGGCTATACGATCGGCCGGCAGCAGGTCGATTTCTCGAAGCCGCTTGGAGCGCCGATCGTCACCGCTCTGGCGCGCCGCTTCAGGCTCGAAAAGGTCGATCCGTCGGCGGGTCGTTCGCCGGTCAGGAAGCCGATCGTCTTCTTCATCGACGCTGGGATGCCGCCGCCGATCCGCGCCGCTGTGCTCGACGGCGTCGGCTGGTGGCGGCAAGCGTTCGATGCGGCCGGCTTTGTCGACGCCTTCAAGGTCGAGGTCCTGCCCGACGGCGCCGATCCACTCGACATCCGCTACAACGTGGTCAACTGGGTCAACCGCGCGACCCGCGGCTGGTCCTACGGGCAGCCGATCGACGATCCCCGCACGGGCGAGATCATCAAGGGTGCGGTGGTCCTCGGCTCGCTCCGCGCCCGCCAGGACATGATCATCTTTCAGTCGCTGGTCGGGGCCGGGCTGACCGGCACCGGCGACCCCAACGACCCGATCACCGCGACTCTTGCGC
Source organism: Pseudomonadota bacterium (assembly GCA_040390085.1). Taxonomy (GTDB): domain Bacteria; phylum Pseudomonadota; class Alphaproteobacteria; order Sphingomonadales; family Sphingomonadaceae; genus Sphingomicrobium. The sequence continues at coordinate 1,134 of JAZJZB010000112.1, forward strand.
GCCTGCGCCAGCTCGGCGCCCACGAGGTCGGCCACGCGATCGGTCTCGCGCACAATTTCGCCGCGAGCACGCAGGGACGCTATTCGGTGATGGATTATCCGGCGCCGCGGATCACGCTCGAAAATGGCGCGCTGTCGCTGAAGGACGCTTACGGCGCCGGGCTCGGCCCGTGGGACCGCTGGGCGATCAAGTGGCTCTATGGCGCTCGCACCGACGGCGAGGCCGCACCGACCATTGCCGAAGCCCGCGCGCAGCGGCTGCGGTTCGTCGCCGATCCGGATGCCAGGCCAGTCTCCTCCGGCCAGCCGCTCGGCGCACTGTGGGACGACGCTGCCGATCCGATCGGCGAGCTTCGGCGCATGATGGAAGTGCGCCGCGTGGCGCTCGCCCGCTTCGGAACCGGTGCGCTTGCGGCGGGCGAGCAGCTCGCCGACCTGCGCCGTGCTTTCGTGCCGGTCTGGCTGCTCGATCGCTATCAGATCGAGGCAGCCGCCAAGTCGCTCGGCGGGATCGATTTCCCTTATGCGGTGAGCGGCGAGCCGGCAGCGGCCCGCAACATCGCTGGAAGCACCCAACGGGCCGCGCTCTATGCGCTGCTGGACACCATCGCGCCGTCTGAGCTGACTGTTCCGGCCCGACTCCAGCCGTTGCTTTCGGGCGGGTTCGGCGGCGACCCTGACCGCCAGGCGGACATCGAGATCATTCCCACCGCCGGCGGGCCGGTGTTCGACCCGCTCAAAGCGACCGAGGTTGGCGCGGTGCAGACGCTCAACGCCTTGCTTCCGCCGGAGCGGCTCAACCGCCTCGAAGCCCAGCACGGCGCGGACGCCTCAGTCCCTGCGCCGGCGCAGATCTTCGACCTGCTGCTCGACCGGACGTTGGCTGCGAGCGGCAACGAAGTCGGACGGCGGATCGCGACGACGAGCATCCTCGCGCTTGCCCGGGTGCAGCACGATCCGGCGCTGGCGCCGACCCTTTCGCTCGAGCTTTCGGGCCGGATTGCCCGGCTTGCCGACACGCTCGACCGGCAGCGCGGGCCCGCGCAGCAGCAGAATTGGGCGCGCGGGTTTGCCGCTTTGCTCAAGGATCGCGAGGCGCTCGACAAGGCCATCGCCGACCCGGCGCGGCTTCCGCGAGTACCGCCCGGAATGCCGATCGGCATGGACGAAGCGCTTTAGGGCGCTGGCGGTGACTCGCCCTTAGAGTCCTGATATCCCTTGGGAAGAGGGGTCTGGGATGTCGGACGTGTTCGTCTCCTACGCGCGGCCGGATGAGCCGCGGGCGCAGCAAGTCTCTGACGCGCTTCGGGAAGCGGGTTACCGCGTGTGGCGCGTCGATGACCTGCCCGCGCACCGCGCATATGCCGAAGTCATCGAGGAACGACTGAACGGCGCAAAGGCCGTCGTCGTGCTGTGGTCCGCTGAATCCGCCCGTTCGCAATGGGTCCGCGCCGAGGCGGATACTGCGCGCTCGGCCGGAACCTTGATCCAAGCAACCCTCGACGGCGTCATCCCGCCGCTCCCCTTCAACCAGATCCAGTGCGCTGATCTAAGCGCCTGGGATGGCGCAGCCGAAGGACCGGGCTGGCGCAAGCTTGACGCAAGCGTTCGCGCGCTCGCCGGCGCTCCGCGGCCGGATCGGCCGGCGCAGGCCAAGCGTCCCGGACGCGCCTCGCTTTGCGTGCTCCCGTTCCAGAACATGAGCGGCGATTCCGAACAGGAATATTTCAGCGACGGAATCAGCGAGGACATCACCACCGATCTGTCGAAAGTGTCGGCGCTCGGGGTCACCGCTCGCAACACGGCCTTCACCTTCAAGGGCCAGGCGGTCAACGTGTGCGACGTCGCCAGGCAGCTTGGCGTCACCCACGTCCTCGAAGGGAGCGTGCGCAAGGCCGGCGGGCGCATCCGCATCAACGCGCAGCTGATCGACGGAGCGACTGGCGACCATGTCTGGGCCGATCGCTACGACCGCGATCTCACCGACATTTTCGAGGTCCAGGACGAGATCACCAAATCGATCGTCGAAGCGCTCAAGATCAAGCTGATGCCCGACGAGAAAAAGGCGATCGAGCGCCGGGGCACGAACGATGTCGAAGCCTACAAGCTCTATTTGCTTGCCCGGGAATATTGGACGACCGGCAATTACGGCGACAAGCGGCGCGAGGAGCGCGTGATGCGCATCTGCAGCCGCGCGGTGCAGATGGATCCCTATTACGCGCAGGCCTGGGCGATGCTCGCCTTCGCGCAGTCCAATCTGCGCTACAATTTCGACTGTGAGGTCGATGATGGATTTGCCGCCGCCCATACCGCGTTGGCGATCGATCCGACCATCGCCGAGGCGTACTGCCCAATGGTTCGGCGCCTCGAAGAGAAGGGTCGCCATGCCGAAGCCGACGCCGAGATGCAGAAGGCGATCGAACTCGCGCCCGACTCCTGGGAAGTGAACAAGGAAGCAGCGCGGCTATGCCGGCTTCGCGGTGATATTGCGCGCGCGACCCATCATTACGAACGCGCGGTCGAGGCCATGGACTCGGATTTCCACGGCTGGGCACTGCTCGTCACTTGTTACCAGGCCCAGGGCGAAACCGAGAAGCTGCTGGCACCACTCGATCTGTTGCACCGCGACCATGCGGTTCTCCAACGAGGTCGACAACACCGCCATCTGGTCGCGGAAGTCGCCCTTGGCACTCTCGCCCTTGCCATGTCGGAGGCCCATGCGTGCGTCCCCGACGAGCTGCCGTGCACCGACTGGGACGCCGCCGGCCTCGTGGCGCCGCTCTCTCCGGAGCGCTGCCTCGCGAACTGGCTGCA
>JAZJZB010000113.1:0-2462 GCA_040390085.1 Pseudomonadota bacterium
GGAAGCGATGCTGTCGTCAATGACTGCCAAGGAGCGCTCGAAGCCCGAGCTGATCAACGCCAAGCGCAAGATCCGCGTCGCCAAGGGCAGCGGGACCACCGTTCAGGAGATCAACAAGCTCCTCAAGATGCACCAGGAAATGGCGACCGCCATGAAGCGGCTCAAAAAGATGGGCGGCCTCGGCAAGCTCGCGGCGATGTTCAGCAAGGGCGGGCTCGAGGGCGCGCTTGGCGGGATCGCGCCCGGCGCCTTGCCGCCCGGCGGATTGCCCGGCCTTGGTGGGGGCGGGGCAGGGCTCCCCGGGCTCGGCGGCGGCTCGCCGTTCAACCTTCCACCCGGCTTCGACAAGTTTTCAAAGAAATGACGGGTCCAACAACCCGTCATCCCGGCGAAGGCCGGGATCCAGTTTCAGCAAGATGGATTCCCGCTTCCGCGGGAATGACGAAAGGAAGGAAATAACAAATGGCACTAGCAATTCGTCTCACCAGGGGCGGCGCAAAGAAGCGGCCCTATTACCGCATCGTCGTCGCCGACAGCCGCGCTCCGCGCGACGGCCGCTTCATCGAGAAGCTCGGCACCTACAATCCGCTGCTCGCGAAGGATTCGCCCGAGCGCGTGAAGCTCGACGCGGAGCGCATCTCGCATTGGCTGTCGGTCGGCGCGCAGCCGTCGGACCGCGTTCTGCGCTTCCTCGACGCCGCCGGAATCCGCGAGCGCGCGGCGCGCAACAACCCGCAGAAGGCCGAGCCTGGCGAGAAGGCCAAGGAGCGCATCGAGCAGCGCGCAGCCAAGGAAGCCGCGGCCGCCGAGGCCGCCGCGGCGCCGAAGGAAGAGCCAGTGACCGAGGCCGAGGAAGTGGTGGCTGAGCAGGCTCCTGCCGACACCGCGGACCTTCCGGTCGAAGAGCCTGTCGCCGAGGATGTCGCCCTTGAAGCCGAAGCTGGCGAAGCGGCTCCAGTCGCTGAAGCCGCGGCCGAAGAAGCTGTGACCGAAGAGCCGGTCGCCGAGGAAGCTGCGGCCGAAGCCGCTGCCGGCGAAGAGGAAGTCGTGGCCGAGCCCGACGCCGCCGAAGCACCGGCCGAGGAAGCGGTCGGACAGTCCGCGCCGAGCGCTGAGGCTCCTGCCGAGGGTGCCGACGAAGTCGCTCCGCCGACCGAGGATTCGCCCCAGGCCGAGACTGAAGAGAAGGCCGAGTAATTGGCCGCTTCGAGCGACCGTGGTGAGCGCCGGATCGCTCTTGCCGCGGTCGCCGGGGCGCATGGCGTCCAGGGCGAAGTCCGGCTCAAGCTGTTCAGTGACAGCGCCCAGAGCCTGGCCGCCCACCAGAAACTGTATGTCGGGGGCGCCGAGCGGCGCCTCCTGTCGGCGCGCAACGCCGGCAAGGCGGCAGTCGCCCGGTTCGAGGGCGTCGCCGACCGCGCCGGCGCCGAAGCGCTGCGTGGCTCGCTGGTCGAGGTTGACCGCGACGCTTTGCCGCCACTCGCCCAAGGTGAATATTATCACGTCGACCTGATCGGCCTTCCGGCCGTCGACCAGCAGGGCAACGCGATCGGCGCCGTCGTCGCGGTCGAGAATTTCGGCGCCGGCGACCTGCTCGAGATCGAACGCGAGGGCGGCAAGCGCGCGCTCATCCCATTCACCGCCGGAATCGCCGACCTCGAGGATGGCAAGATCATCCTCGACCCTGAATTCCTTGCCTAGTGGCCGCTTTTCGCCTGCTGCACTTGCGTCGCCGGTTCGCGCCAGCGCGGGTTCTTGGCGCACAAATCATTGCGGATGGTCGTCGCGGCGACACCGCCTTCGCCCATCGCATGGCTGATCTGATCGAGGCCGATGACGACGTCGCCCGCCGCGTAGAGGCCGGCCACGCTGGTCCGCTGGTGACTGTCGACCTTGATGCACTGGTCCGCCGACAGCTCCGCGGCGACCATCTCGGCGAGCTGGGTGTGGGTGTCCGAGCCGAGCGACGGGTAAATGGTGTCGAACGCGTAATGGCCCTCGGCGGTATCGACCACGATGCACTCCTTGGCGATGGCGACCGCCTGGGCCGGTCCGTCCACGCTCTCGATGCCCGCCTCCTTGAGCTTCGCCTGATCTTCGGGCTTGAGGCGCATCGCCTTGTCCGGCGCGATTAGAGTGACGTCGGCGGTGTAGCTGCGGATGAACAGGGCCTCGGCCACCCCGTGGCTGTCGCTGCCGATGACCCCGACCCTTTTGTCGGTGACCTCATAGCCGTCGCAAATCGGGCAGTAGCGGACCAGCCCGCGCGCGACTGCGTCGTCGTGCAGTCCCTCGTCGATCGGCGGCCGCCGGTTGCTCACCCCGGTCGCGAGCAGGACGGTTCGCGAGGTCGCGCAGCCCGAGCCCCAGGTTGCTGTGAACAGCCCGCTTTTCGGGTCGCGCTCGAGCTTGGTGACGAATTCGGTCACGGTCTTTGCGCCATATTTGCAGGCCTGGTCGCG
>JAZJZB010000113.1:2472-3582 GCA_040390085.1 Pseudomonadota bacterium
GGCGCCCTTGTGCATTATCTGCTCAATAGTGGAACGCCAATCTACTTCCGCTATTATCTTCGAGCCGAAGCCGACGGACGCTTAGTAGCCCTTCCGGCGGTTGCGAAATATCTAAGGCGGCCGGCTATCCACGGAAACAGTTCCGCGACCGAGATCGTGGTGCATCCGCAGCTCGGTCCCGGCGATCCCATCGGGAAAGCCGGAGACGTTGCGGGAGCACGGGATCCACGCGGCGCGGCTTTTGCCGCCGTCGACCACCAGGATGTCGAGGTGGAAGCGGGCGAGATAGATCGCTGCGGTCAGGCCCGCAGGCCCGCCGCCGATCACCAGGCAGTCGAGAAGGTCTCCGTTCATGAAGGTGCTTAGCGCGCTTCTGGTGCGCGAGTTCCGGTGCTAGGCGGCCGCGGTGCCGTTTCGAGCGACCGTGCTGACCCTTTATCCGGACATGTTGCCGGGCCCGCTGGGCATGAGCCTCGCCGGCCGCGCGCTCGAGGACGGGATTTGGTCGCTCGAGACCAGGAACATCCGCGACTTCGCTACTGATAAACACCGAAGTGTTGACGATACGCCGGCGGGCGGCGGGGCCGGGATGGTGCTCCGCCCCGACGTGCTGGCCGCCGCGCTGGACAGCGTTGCCGATGGCCGCCCGATGCTCGCTCTCACTCCGCGCGGGGCACGGCTGACCCAGAAACGCGTGCGCGAGCTGGCGGCGGGCGAAGGGGTAATACTGCTCTCCGGCCGCTTCGAGGGGTTCGACGAGCGAATCTTTGACGCCCGGACGGTCGAACCGGTGTCGATCGGCGATTATGTGCTGTCCGGCGGAGAGCTTGGCGCGATGGTCGTGCTCGACGCTTGCGTAAGGCTCCTGCCCGGGGTAATGGGCGCGGCCTCCAGCGGAGAGGAGGAGAGCTTCGAGCAAGGTCTCCTGGAATATCCGCACTATACCCGGCCTGTTACATGGGAAGGGCGCACGATCCCCGAAGTGCTGCGATCGGGGGATCATGCGAAGATCGCGGCGTGGCGACACCAACGCGCGGTCGAAGATACACGGCTATGGCGGCCGGACCTGATCGAGCGCCACGGGGGCGCATCGCAGGCACCGCCCTCTGG
>JAZJZB010000114.1:0-17226 GCA_040390085.1 Pseudomonadota bacterium
GAATCACGCTTCAACCAGTTTGGGAATCCTGTTTATGGGTATGCGACCTAGTGCACTGTCACCGTAATTGGAGTTTAGTGCACTGTCACCGTAATTTCGGGGACGCTCAGCGCCAGCTCGTTCGATGCGGTCAATGGCTCGCAGCTGTACGCGACCAACCAGAACGTCGCGGCGAACACGGCGGCGATCGGTACACTACAGACCAACGTCGCAGCCCTCGACGGCAGGGTCGGCTCGCTCGAGGACGCGCTCTCCGGGTTCCAAAGCGACCTGGTGCGCGTGGACCGTAGCGCCCAAGCCGGGACCGCAGTCGCAATCGCGCTTGGCGGTGCGACGTTCCTGCCAGACAAGAAGTTCAACCTCACCGGCAACGTCGGCTCCTACCGCGGGGCTTACGCCGGAGCGCTGCAGATCGGGGCGCTGGTGAGCCAAAGCGTTTCGCTCAACGCCGGCATCTCCACCGGTTTCAACAAAGGAGGCAAGACCGGCGCTCGCGTCGGCTTTACCTTCGGCTGGTAATCGACTGTCCGAAAAGGGGGGACGGGTGGCGTCGACGCGCCGCCCCTTTTCTTGTGGCGCTTCGATCGTGCTGCCGGTCTCAGCGGCCGTTCGTCGAAAATCGCCGCGCCTCGGAGGCCTGACGTTGCGCCGCGCCGTCCCGCCGCTAAGCTCGCATCCGCCGAATGCTTTCGCCGGAGATTCCCACCCCCATGCGTATCTTGAGCCCGCTTGCGCTGCTTGCCTGCGCCACGATCCTGTCGCCGCCCGTCCTTGCCGCGCGCGCGACCGGGCCCAAGTCGGTGCCGGTCGCGGCTTTGGTCAAGCAGGTCACCATCCCCAACAGCATGTTCCGCTTGAAGAACGGGCTGACCGTCATCGTCCACGAGGACCATAAGGCGCCAGTCGCCGCGGTGACCGTGTGGTACAATGTCGGATCAAAGGACGAGCCCAGGGGCAAGACCGGCTTCGCGCATCTGTTCGAGCATCTGATGTTCAACGGCTCGGAGAATTTGCCAGGGGACTATTTCACCTATCTCCAGCAGGTCGGCGCGACCGATTACAACGGCACCACCTCCTACGACCGGACCAATTATTTCGAGACGGTGCCGGCCGGCGCGCTCGAGCGCGCGTTGTTCATGGAAAGCGACCGCATGGGGCATTTGCTCGGCGCGGTCACGCAGGGGGTGCTCGATAACCAGCGCAGCGTCGTCCAGAACGAGAAACGGCAGGGCGACAGCCGGCCCGGCGGGCTGGTCCAGTACCAGCTGTTCGGCAATTTGTTCCCCGAAGGCCATCCATACCATCACGTGACGGTCGGCTCGATGGCCGACCTCGACGCCGCCAGCCTCGGCGACGTCAAGCAATGGTTCCGCGACAAATATGGCCCCAACAATGCGGTGCTGGTGGTCGCCGGCGACGTCACCGCGGCGCAGGTGAAGCCGCTCGCGGAGAAATATTTCGGGCCGATCGCGGCCGGGCCGGTCAACCATCCGGCGCTGGCCAGGGTTCCGACGCTGGCCAAGCCGAGGTCGGTCGACATGAAGGACCATGTCGCGACGGTGCAGATCCAGCGCTACTGGGCGGTCCCCGGGCTGCTCGACAAGCAGCTCGCGGCGATCGACATCGGCGGCTCGGTGCTCGGCGGCCTGGCCAGCTCGCGGCTCGACAAGATCATGGTCCGCGACGAGCAGAACGCGGTCGCGGTCGTCGCCCAGATGATCCCGCTGCAGCGCGCCGGAATCTTCAACGTCACCGTCCATGTGAAGCCGGGCCTCGACCCGGCCAAGGTGTCGCAGCGGCTCGACCAGATCCTCGCCGATTATATCGCCAAGGGGCCGACCAGCGACGAGGTCCAGCGCGCGGTGATGAGCGAAGTGTCGGGGCGGATCCGCGGGCTCGAGCAGGTCGGCGGCTTCGGCGGCAAGGCGGTCTCGCTGGCCGAGGGCCAGACCTATGCCCACGACAGCGACTTCTACAAAAAGACGCTCGCCTCCTACGCGGCGATCACCCCGGCCGCGGTGCGGACCGCGATGCAGAAATGGCTGCGGCGCCCGGCGCTGACCATCACGCTGTCGCCCGGCGAGCGCGAGGCCTACACCGACGCCAAGAGCGTCGAGCCGCCCAAGACCGCCGCCGCCAAGAGCGAAGGGGCGGCCAAGGGAACGCGCCAGATCCCGCCGGTCGGCGAGCTCGCGGCGCTCGACTTCCCCGACATCACCCACAGCAAATTGTCGAACGGGATCGCGGTCGATTACGTCCAGCGGACCGCGGTCCCGGTGACCCAGGTCGCGCTGTCGTTCGATGCCGGGAGCGCGGCCGACAGCCCGCAGCAGCGCGGGCTTGCGTCGATGACCATGGACCTGCTCGACGAGGGGACTTCTAAGCTCAGCTCGCAAGCGTTCGCGGAAGCCGAGGAGAGGCTCGGCGCGGACGTCGGCGCAAGCAACGGCGCGGATCGCTCCTACGTGATGCTCAACGCGCTTTCGGCCAATCTCGCGCCGTCGCTCGACCTGATGCGCGATGTCGCGACCGATGCCGCGTTCCGGCCCGAGGACATCGAGCGGATCCGGGTGCAGAAGCTGACCGCCATCGCCCAGACCCAGAAGGATCCGACCAAGGTCGCGCAGCGGGTCATCCCCGGCGTGCTGTACGGCGCAAGTCATCCCTATGGCGGGCCGTCGGGCGGCGACCCGGCGGCGATCGCCAAGTTCAGCCGCGCCGACCTGGTCGCGTTCGAGCAGCGCTGGCTGCGGCCCGACAATGCCAAGGTCTACGTCGTTTCCGACCGGCCGCTGTCGGAAGTGAAGCCATTGCTCGAGGCGCGGTTCGGCAATTGGGCGACGCCGGCCGGCCCGAAACCGGTCAAGAGCTTCCCGCCGCCGCCGCCGCGCCCGGCAAGCCCGCGGATCCTGCTCGTCAACCGTCCCGGCTCGCCGCAGTCGAGCATCGTCGGCGCGCAGCTGCTGCCGATCGACCCCAGGAGCGACATCGTCCCCTTCGACACCGCCAACGACGTGCTCGGCGGCACCTTCCTGTCGCGGCTGAACATGGACCTGCGGGAGGACAAGGGCTGGTCGTACGGAGTGAGCGGGAACGAGAATGTGATGATGCACGCGGTGCCCTACGTCGTCTCGGCGCCGGTCCAGGCCGACCGCACCGGCGACGCGCTGGCCGAGCTCAACAAGCAGCTGGGCGAGTTCCTGACGACCAGGGGCGTGACCCAGGAAGAGCTGTCGCGGACGGTCGCCAACAGCATCAACCAGCTGCCGGGCGAGTTCGAGACTTCGGGCGCAGTGCTCGGCGCGATGATGAACATCGACATGCTCGGCCGGCCCGACAATTATTATGAGACGCTTGCGCCGGAATATCGCGCGCTGACGACGACGGCGCTCGACCAGGCGGCGCGGTCGGCGCTCGATCCGAAGGGATTCACCTGGGTGGTGGTCGGCGACGCGGCGAAGGTCAGGCCGCAGCTCGAGAAGCTCGGGATCCCGATCGAAGTGGTCGAGGCGCCCTGAACGGACCCGTTGGGCTACCATGCGGGTTATTCTGCTTGGTGAGTAGGTTGTTGAAACTTACCCTTGCGGGTTTGGCGCTGGTGGGGCCGGGATCGGCGACGAACTCTGCTGCTCCGCTTTATGATCCGGTGAGCTTGAATATCGGCATCAATTGCGGCTGGGACAAAAGGTGCATGGCGTCGCAACGACACGCTATGCGGCATGCGCTCAAATATATCGCCAAATACCAGCCGCCGACCTGGCGCATTCAGCAGTGCAATCGAAACGCCTCCAGATATCGCGGCCGGGTCGACTGGATGGGGGTCAACAATTGCGTCCGCAACGCGGCTTTGGTCTATCGGCCGCCGCCGGCGCGACCGTCGCAACGCTCCGCTGCCCCGCATCGTCGCGCTGCGCGGCACCGCAAATGAATTGACAGGCTAGGGCCTTACCCGCGTCACATGCCCCATCTTGCGGCCGGGCCGCGCCTCGCCTTTGCCATAGATGTGGACGTGGAGGGCGGGGTCGGCGACCAGCTCGGGCCAGCGGTCGACGTCGTCGCCGATCAAATTGTCCATCACCGAGCCGCGGCCGACCAAGGCGGTGTCGCCGGGCGGCAGGCCGCAGATCGCGCGGACGTGCTGTTCGAACTGGCAGGTGACGGCGCCTTCGATCGTCCAGTGGCCGCTGTTGTGGACGCGCGGCGCGATCTCGTTGACCAGCGGCCCTTCGGCGCTTGCGAAGAACTCGACCGTGAGCACGCCGACGTGGCCGAGCGCTTCGGCGATGCGATGCGCGACCTCGCGCGCTTCGGCGACTTGCGCCGCGACCCGCTCGCTGCAGGGCACGGTCGAGCGCCGGAGGATTCCGCCGCCATGCTCGTTTTCGGGCGAATCCCACATGGCGCGGCGGCCGTCGGCCCAGCGCGCGACGATCACCGAAAATTCGGCGATGAAGTCGATTCCGGCCTCGGCCACCGCTGGCTCCTCGCCGATCACCCGCCAGGCATCGGCAATGCTCGATTCCGAGCCGATCCAGGCCTGGCCCTTGCCGTCATAGCCGTAGCGGCGAGTCTTGAGCACGACCGGCAGGCCGAGCGCCGCAACGGCCGCGCGCACCTCATCGAGCGAGCCGACCGGGCACCATTGCGCGACCCGCGCATCGCATTGCTCGAGGAAGGTCTTCTCCTTGGCCCGGTCCTGGGCGATCGCGAGCGACCGCGCGCTTGGCCGCAGCTTGTCGCCGAGCACTTCGAGCGGCGCGACCGGCAGATTCTCGAACTCGTAGGTCGCGACATCCACCTGCCGGCCGAATCGCTCGAGCGCGTCGCGGTCGTCGAATTGCGCGACCGTCTGGAACGCCGCGACATCCGCCGCCGGCGGGTGATCGTGGGGGTCGAAGATGTGGCATTTGTAGCCGAGCCGCGCCGCGGCGACGCTCAGCATCCGGCCGAGCTGGCCGCCGCCGATGATCCCGATGGTGGCGCCCGGTCCGATGATCATTCGGGCGCTTCGGCCACCGATCCGGTCTGCTTCTCGCGCCAGGCCTCGAGCCTTGCCGCGAGCGGCTCATCGGTGGTCGCGAGCATCGCCGCCGCAAGCAAAGCCGCGTTGATCGCCCCGGCCTTGCCGATCGCCAGCGTCCCGACCGGTATGCCGGCCGGCATCTGGACGATCGAAAGCAGGCTATCCATGCCCTTGAGCGCCTGGCTTTCGACCGGGACGCCGAGCACCGGGAGCGAGGTCATCGAGGCGGTCATTCCGGGCAAATGCGCCGCTCCGCCGGCGCCGGCGATGACGATCCTGAGGCCGCGCTCCCTGGCGGAGTGGGCGTAATCGTACAGCCGCCTGGGCGTGCGGTGCGCCGAAACCACCTTGGTTTCGTGCTCGACGCCGAGCTCATCGAGCGTGTCGGCGGCGTGACGCATCGTCTCCCAGTCGGACGTGCTGCCCATGATGATGCCGACGAGCGGCCCGGCCATTGTCCCGCCTTGAACCAGTTGCAAGAAGCCGCCTCGTTTAGGGTGCGGATTTTCGCTAGGCAATCGGGGTTGGGTCAGCCCGAGTCTCTTGCACCAAAGGCGACGGCCGGGCGCCCGCATTTTCAAGGGGTTGGAATCAGGCTATGGCACGCGCCGCAGACGAAACGGGGCTCGGGGGCATGTCTGACCAACTGAACGACGTCGGCGACGTCGAGCAGCTCATCGAAGAGATCAACCAGCTGCGCGGCAAGGTCGCGAAGCTGCAGGAGCGTGTCGAGCAGCTCGACCAGCTCGCCCACCAGGACACGCTGATCAACCTGCCCAACCGCCGCGGCTTCATGCGCGCGCTCGAACGGTTCATCGACCGCTCGCGCCGTTACGGCGAGGCGACCGCGATGCTCTACGTCGATCTCGACGGGCTGAAGATGATCAACGACACCTTCGGCCACCAGGCTGGTGACCAGGCGCTGATCCAGGTCGCCGGGCTATTGGTCACCGGCGTTCGCAAGAGCGACGTGGTCGCCCGCATCGGCGGCGACGAGTTCGGAATCCTGCTTGCGCATTCGGACGAGGAGAATGCACACGAAGCCGCCGCGCGCCTGGTCGACCTCATCGCCGATTGCGACTTCACGCACGACGGCGACGCGCTTCCGCTCAGCGTCGCGATCGGGGTTGCGACGATCGGCGCCGAAGACACTGCCGAAGCCGTGATGAGCCGCGCCGACGAGGAAATGTACCGGCGGAAGGCCGCGGCGTAAGCTCCACACACACCCGCTCATCCTGAGTAGGGGCTGTGTAAGCGAAGCGCATCGAAGACCAGTATCGAAGGACCGTCCTTCGATACGCCATTTCGACAAGCTCAATGGCTACTCAGGATGAGCGGGTTGGTTGGCCTTCATCCAGATAATATCGCCGCTCGACCGACAAATCGTCGGCAAGCTGGTAGACGATCGGCTTCCCGGTCGGGATTTCGAGGCCGACGATCTCATCGTCGCCGATGTCCGACAGATATTTGATGATTCCGCGCAAGCTGTTGCCGTGGGCCGCGACCAGCACCCGCTTGCCGGCCTTGAGCGCGGGCGCGATGTCGGTTTCGTAATAAGGCACGGCGCGGGCGATGGTGTCCTTGAGGCTTTCGGTGCTGGGCACGTCCACCCCGGCGTAGCGGCGGTCCTTGCTCACGTCATAGGGGCTGTCGGCGGCGAGGTCCGGCGGCGGGATGTCATACGAGCGGCGCCAGATCTTGACCCGCTCGGCCCCGACCTGGTCGATCATCTCCTGCTTGTTGAGCCCGGTCAATCCGCCATAGTGACGCTCGTTCAAGCGCCAGTCCTTGGTCACCGGCAGCCACAGGCGCTCCATCTCGTGGAGGGCCAGGTGGAGCGTTCGGATCGCGCGGGTGAGGACGCTGGTGAAGCAGCAGTCGAAGTCGACGCCCTGGTTGCGCATCAGCTGGCCAGCGGCGCGCGCTTCATCGACCCCGTTCGGCGACAGGTCGACGTCCCACCAGCCGGTGAAGCGATTGTCGAGGTTCCACTGCGACTGGCCGTGCCGCAGCAAGACCAGAGTGGGCATCAGGCGTCGACCTTCTCGCGCCTGGCGCTGCCGCGCTCGGCCGATGCCTTTTTCAGCTCGGGAAGGATCGCGTGCAGCGAGTCGAGGCAGGCGAAGGCGAGATATTTCGAGCGCTGCGGCGACCAGCCGTAGAGTTCGTCGGGCAGGTCGATATTGTCCTTGAACGGCATTTCCAGGGTCATCGAAACGCAGCCGTAGCGCTCGGCCAGCTGGGTCGTGGACATCGACATGTTGGCCTGGCCCGGCGCCGGGATCTCATAGCCCTGGCTGCGCTGGAAGTCGGGGCACAGCCGCTCGAGCGTTTCGCCGAACAAGGCGAACAGCCTGGTCTGGCGCTCGGTGATCGAGGGAATGCCCTCGAACCCGGCGAGGAAGTTGGCGGGGATTGCCTCGTCGCCGTGGATGTCCATCGCGAAATCGACGCCGGTTTCGTCCATCGCGCCCCGCACGCACAGCACTTCAGGGCTCTTGTCGGCCGAGGGCGCGTGCCATTCGCGGTTGAGGTTGGTGCCGACGGCGTTGGTGCGAAGGTGCCCGCGGCGTGAGCCGTCGGGGTTCATGTTGGGAACCACGCGGAAGGTGCATTCCCTGCGCAGCACGCGCGAGACCGGATCGTCGTCGTCGGTCAGCTTCTCGAGCGCGCCTTCCATCCACCATTCGGCCATCGTCTCGCCGGGGTGCTGGCGCGCGTAGAGCCAGACGTTGAGCGGTCCTTCGCCGATGGTCAGGCAATCCACGTCCTGCCCGTCGAGGCTCTTGCCGAGCGAGCGGTAGCCGACTCCGGGAAGGTCGGCGGTCTGGGTGACGAGGTCGTGGTGCCGTTCCATCGAATAAGGCGCGAAATAAGCGATCCAGGCGATGTCCTGCGGCGGAGTCAGCTTGATGGTCAGGACTCCGTCGGCATAGCTGGTCTCGTCGATCCGGAACCATTCCTCGCGGTCGAGGCTCATCACCGCTTTGTAGTCGGGCCAGCCGTTGGGATAGGCCGAGCCGGCGCAATTGGTGATCCGTAGCGTGATCTCGCGGCCCGCGACTCCGGCCACGCGGAAATAGAACCACTGGTAGAAATCGCTCATGTGATCGGTGACGATCTCGAGGTCGGCGCGGTCGCCGTCCTGCGAGACGACGCGGATGTTGCCGGCGTCGAACGAGCTCGAAATGGTAAGTGCCATGCGCATTACTCGGGGTGGTTGGGAGGTTCGCGGCGCTGAATAGACGAAATTGACCCGCTCGCAACCTTGGCGCGTCTTGCCGGATGGCTTGGCCGGAACAGCAGTGAGGCCGGCTTGCCGAGGTGCTCGGCGAGCGCATGGACGCACGACTGCAGCTCGGCCCGCTGGCGGGCCATCAATGCAAAATCGAGCTTCGGACGAAGCGGATAATCGCGCCCCAGGCGTTCAATCGCCTGCTCGAGCTCCGCCCGGTTCTCGGCGACCGGCCCTGGCCGCACCCCGATCAGCTCGGCGAGCTCGGTCGCCATCCGTACGCCTTCTTCGCGAAGCAGGATCGCGGGGCCGTAGAGCGAATCGTCGTCGATGCCATGCTCGGTGATCAGCGCGAGATCGAGCAAGGTGCCGAGCGAGGCCGGCCAGCCGCCGCCTGCGCCGACCGACTGGAAGTAGATCAGGAACGGGTGGGACGCATGGCTTTGCCGGACGGTCGCGCACCAGTTGCGGCCCTCGCTCAACACTTCGTGCAGCGCATCCTGGTTGCGGATCGCGGCGAAGCGCTCGAGCAGGGTCAGCGCCGACGGCGGATCGCCCGCCGAGGTGTTGAGCTTGATGATTCCCGTGTCGCGGCGAGCGATGCTGGCTTGCACTTCGAGCAGGTAGGTCACGGCCATGGTCATTACCGCCAAACCGCAAAAGCCCGCCGCGAGGATGATCCAGCGGCCGGCGCCGGCCGGGTTGATCTGGCTCAGGCCGACGGTCACCAGCGCGCTTCCGGCGAGATAGAAGCCGTCGCCGAAAGTCCTCAGCGGCGGCTGGAAGTGGAAGCGGGCGGCATAGGCCATCAGGCCGAAGCCGAGCGTGAGCAGGCTCATCCACACCACGAAGGACAGCACCAGCACCAGCGGCGCGAAGCTGTCGGACAAGCCGCGGCGGCGGCCGCGCATCGCTTTCCAGATCGGAAGCAGCAGCCGCACCAGCCGCCGCGCGACCTTGAGCAGCGCCTTGCTCCCGCCGGGGACGACGACGGTTTCGAACACGTCGCGCAGGGTCAGGCCGGCAAGCCCAAGGCCGATCAGGAAAAGGAGGACGTCGAAGGCCATTGGGTGCATTAACGGCAAAGTCGGCTTGTCGTGCCCTGCACCTTGACTCGGGGATGCCCGCTCCTCTAGGGGAACCGCCGGTTCTTGGACCTATCCGACAACACGCAGATTAAAGAACGAGGCAGGCGCCCGGCCATGAAGATTCGCAATAGCTTGAAGTCGCTCAAGTCGCGTCACCGGGACTGCCGCGTCATCCGTCGCCGCGGGCGCACGTACGTCATCAACAAGACCAACCGTCGCTTCAAAGCGCGGCAGGGCTAAGGCGCCGAGCGCGCCGGTCGTGCATTGAGCCCGGCCGACCCGAGCGGCATCGCCGCTCTCATCAAGGATTATCGCAATTATGCGGGCGCGCGGCTGTGGCTGTCGCTCGCGCTGATGCTGCTTGGCGCGCTGGCCGAGGGATTCGGCCTGCTGATGATCGTGCCCCTGGCGTCGATCGCGATCGGCGCAAGCGGGGCGACAACGGAACGCTTCGCACCTTGGCTGGCCAACGTTCCCGCCGACCAGCGCTTGTTCCTCGCGCTCGCCATGTTCCTCGCGGCGATGGCCGTCCGCTCGGCGCTGCTGTTCGCGCGCGACGTCCAGACCACCGCGCAAATGGAAGGCTATGAAGCCTCGTTGAAACTGCGCTGCGCGGCAACACTCTCGGCCCGCGGGTGGAGCTTCGCGGCCCGGATCGGGCAGGCCGGCATGCAGTCGATGCTGCTGAGCGATGTCCCGCGCGCGAGCAGCGGGATCAGCGCCTTCCAACAGATCGGCATTTATGGCGCGATGCTGCTGGTCCAGCTCGCGCTGACCGCCGTCCTGGCGCCGGTGCTGACCGCGATCGCGCTGGGTTTCATTGTCGCCGGCGCACTGGTGTCGAAGGGTTGGCTGCAGCGCAGCACGCGCCGCGGATTCTCGATCGTGCACACGATGGCAGAGAGCGCCGACAGCGGCTTTCGGCTTCATTCTGGGCTCAAGTCGGCGATCGCGCAGGGAACGGTCGGCGCGTTCCTTCGCGAATATCGATCGAGTCTGGCGGCGGCGCAGGCGCACCTGGTCGGCAATGTCCGCGACGTGTCGGGGACCCGGCAGGTGAGCGCGCTGGCGGCCGCATTCGCGGCCGCGCTGCTGCTGTTCGTTGGGGTGCGGATGCTGGATTTGCCGTTCCCGGTGCTGATCGCCGCGCTGGCCCTGTTCGCCCGAATGGCCGGGCCCGCCCAGGCGGTCCAGCAGTCGGTGCAGCAGCTGGCGAGCTGCGCTCCCGCTTTCGCCGGGCTCGAGCAGCGGCTCGGCGCGCTCACCGAGCCGGAAGCGACGGCGGGACATGCGGCGCCGCTCAAGTGGCATGTACTGGCCCTCGCTCAAGTCACTTTCGACCATAAGAAGGGCCTGGGAATCGGCGACGCCTCGCTGGTCGTCGAGCGCGGCTCGTGGGTCGGGATTGCCGGTCCGTCGGGCAGCGGGAAGACGACCCTGGTCGACCTCGTCGCCGGGTTGCTCGCGCCCCAGGCCGGCTCGGTGACCGTCGACGGCAAGCCGCTATCCGGCGAGACCCTTCGGCGCTGGCGCGAAGGGCTGGCCTATGCCGCGCAGGAACCGTCGGTGTTCAACGACAGCGTGCGCGGCAATTTGCTCGCCGAGGGCGCGGCCGCCGGCGATGAAGCGCTGTGGGCAGCGCTCGAAACCGTCGGTCTTGCCGGCCGGGTGCGCGCCTTCGCCGCCGGGCTTGACGAAAGCGTCGGTGACCGCGGCAGCCAATTGTCGGGCGGGGAACGGCAGCGGCTGGTGCTCGCCCGCGCGCTTCTGCGCCGGCCGACGCTGCTCATTCTCGACGAGGCGACCGCAGCGCTCGACCCGGAAGCCGAGGCGGGGCTGCTGAGCCGGCTCAAGGCGCTCGAACCGCGGCCCGCGGCGCTCATTGTCGCGCACCGCGAATCGACGCTCGCTTATTGCGATCGGGTGGTCGCGATCCAACATGGCAGGCTGGAAAAACGGGGCGGTTAGAGCGCTTTGCCTGACCGGTCGTTTCAGCCCCGGTTCACATCCTTCCTGCTAGTCAGGAGCATGAGGAGTCGTGTGATGAAGTCTTTCGCCGACAAAACGCTGATCGTCGGCGTGGTCGCGTTCATCGCGGCGGCGGGCTTCGCGACGTTCGCCTCCGCCCAGAACCAGCAGACCCCGAGCGGCTGGAACTACGAGATCAAGGACGGCAAGCGGGTGCCCAAGGGCAACCGGGTAACCAATCCCGACGGCAGCTGGCGCGAGGAAGTGCGCCAGGGCAATTGCGTGACGATCAAGGAACGCTCGGCGTCCGGCGAGTATAAGGAAACTCGCCAGTGCAACCCGCGCTGAGCGCTTCTAGCGCGCAGCCGACCGCCTGACGAACGCGGTCGATCCTCCCGCAAGGCGCACCGGCGTATAGCCGTGCGCGACTGCCCAGTCGGCAAGCGGCGCATCGAGGCCGTTCGGAAATAGCGGCGGCCAGCGCTTGGTTTCACGCCCGGTGACAATGACCGCCGGCGGCCGCGCTGCAAGCGCCGTGTCGAGCCGCTGCCAGTTCGGGGCGAAGCCCAGGCGAAGCGCAGTGGCGCTGAGATCGCCATAGGTCCGAAACAGGAACGGGCCGGTGACGAACCCGCGATCGAGATGCGTGTCGGCGCCGACGAACGCTTCCGGCGAGAGCGTCACGATCGTGCCGCCGGCCGCGAGCCGAGCGACTGCGCGCCCCTGACGGACGGCCTGGACGAGGTCAATTCCACCCTTCGGCAAGCCGGCGACCGTGTAGACGCCCGTATAGACCAGCCCGGCAACCACGGAGAGTAGCAGCAATGGCCGCCGCCAGTGCTCGCGCCCGCCGTCGACCGCGAGCCCAAAGCGCGCGAACAGCGGCGGCAACAGCGGCACCAGATATTGGGTGAACGGCGGCTCCGGCAAATAAGCCCCGACGAGGCCGCAGACGATCATCAGGTCGAGCAGCAGTCGCTCCTCGCTTCGCCTTCGATCGAGCGCCGCCGCAACCAGCGCGAACGGCATCGGCCCGAGCAAAGCGAGCTCGATGAGGCGACCGATCCGGTGCAGCGGTTCGAGGTCTGCCGCCCGTCCGACAATCGTCCACCATTGCTGCGGCGCTTCCAGGCTGTAGGCGAACGCGCCGAACCAGAAATGCTGGAGAGTGGCGATCGCGGCGATGGCAATCGGCGCAAGTCCGGCGAGCGCGCCGAGGGCGAAGGCGCCAAGCCCGAGCAGCCCGAACCGGCGCGCGCGCAGCAGCACGAACAGGCCTGCCGCAGCCGCCGGTGCGGCAGCGCTGATCTTGGCCGATGTGGCAAGGCCGAGGAGCAGGCCGGCGAGCGCCAGCGCGCGTCCGCTTCGCTGCGCGCCGATTGCGCCAACCATTGCGGCAATCCCGCCGGCGATGAGGACCATCGGCAGCGCATCGTTGCGTGCCAGCGAGCTTGCGAGAAGGAAGGGCTCGGTGCAGGCGAGGGCGGCGATGGCGATCAATGCGCTGCGCGGTTGGACGCGATCGCGCAGCGCGCCGAACAATGTCGCCAGCGTCGCAAGCGCGAACAGGCCATTGGCGCAGCGCGCCGCAACCAGCAGCCAGCCGGCCGGAAGCATCGACAACGTGCTGAGCAGCAACGGTTGCAGCGGCGTCTGCAGATAAGGGAAATCGAGATAGGGCCAGCCGCCGCGCATCATTGCGATCGCGGCGACATATTGGCCCTCGTCGTGATTGACGGCGCGGGTGAGGATCGACAGCGCGACAAGAAGCGCTGCGCCGACGAAGACGATCGCCGTCGCCCGGTGGGCGGCTTGCGGTTCCACAGTAATCAACGTGGAGGCTATTTGGCGTTGCCGAACGACCCCTTGGGACGCTTCTTGATCACGCACTCGGGGAGCCCCGACCCGGGCACGTCCTTGCAATCGCGCACCTGCGCGCTGCCGTCGGGGCCGGCGAAGATCGCCCAGTCGCGCGGCGTTCCCTTTTCATAGACGCAGCGCGCCATCCACATGTCGAGGTTCTGATAGGCGCCGACGAAGCCCGCATCGGTGATCCGCTTGCAGGTGTAGCCGGCGTCGTAAATCGCGCGTTTGAGGCCGATTGCGAGATTGAACGCGTCGAGCTGGTGCAATTGCTCCTGCTCGCTCGAGCGAATTTTGATCCTCGGCTCATTGCCCTGCGCCTGTTGCGGCTGATCGCAGCCGGCAAGTGCGAGTGCGGCGAGGGATAAAGCGGCGAGCGAGCGGGGCATCTGGTCCTCCTTCAGCGCCGGTAACGAACGATCACGCGCGCGGCTGCCGACTTGGCGCGGGCGACCGCATCGTCGATGGTCTCGCCGCGCGCCAGTGCGACGCCCATGCGCCGGTTCTTGAGCGTCCTGGGCTTGGCGAAAATGCGCAGGTCGACCGAGCTCCCGGGCGAACCGAGCGCGAGCGCCTCGGCAATACCCTCATAAGCGATCGAATCGCTTTCCTGGTCGGCGAGGATCACCGCCGACGCCGCCGGGCCGGCAAGCTCGATCGACGGGATCGGAAGGCCGAGGATTGCGCGCAGGTGAAGCTGGAACTCGTTGGGGAATTGCGAGATCAAAGTGACCATCCCGGTGTCGTGCGGGCGGGGGCTCAATTCGGAGAAGATCGCCTGCTCGCCGCGGATGAAGAATTCGACTCCGAAGATTCCGTGGCCGCCAAGCGCTGCGACGACCTTGCGCGCCTGGTTGCGGGCCGAGAACAAGGCGCCCTCGGCAAGCGCCGCTGGCTGCCAGCTTTCGCGATAGTCGCCGGCTTCCTGGCGATGGCCGATCGGGGCGCAGAACAGGATTCCGTCCTTGGTCGCCACCGTCAGCAAGGTGATCTCGCTGTCGAACTCGATGAATTCCTCGACGATCACGCGCGGCCGGTCGCCGCGCATCTTGTCGACCGCATAATCCCACGCCCGGCCGACATCCTCGGCCGTCCTGGCGGTGCTCTGGCCTTTGCCCGAGCTCGACATGACCGGCTTGATCACGCACGGAAGGCCGACTTCGGCGGCGGCGGCGATCGCTTCGTCGCGACTTTCGGCGAAGCGGTATTTGGACGTGACCAGCCCAAGCTCCTTCGTCGCGAACTCGCGGATCCCGTCGCGGTTCATGGTCAGCTGTACCGCTTTGGCCGACGGCGCGACACGCCAGCCTTCGCCCTCGAGCGCGGCAAGGGTCGCGGTGTCGATCGCCTCGATCTCGGGAACGATCACGTCGGGCTCGTGCTTCTCGACCGCCGCGCGAAGCGCCTTGCCGTCGAGCATCGGGAAGACTTCGAAGGCGTCGGCCATCTGCATTGCCGGCGCGTTCTCATAGCGGTCGCAGGCGACGATCCGGCAGCCGAGCCGCTTGGCGGCGATTGCGAATTCCCGGCCGAGCTCGCCCGAGCCGAGCAACATCAAGGTGGCAAGATACATGGCTGCGGCGATAGCTTTGCTGCTCCAATCCGTCACCCCCGCGAAGGCGGGGGTCCCGCTGCTTTAAGAAAAGCGGGATTTCCTTCGGTCATCTGCGATTCCCCGCTTTCGCGGGAATGACGAATCTGGTTCACTGGCGGAATGAAACCACTTCTCCTGTTCGCTGCGGCCGCGCTGCTCATCGGCGCCGCACCGGCGAAGAAACTGCTGACTCCGGCCGACGTGGTCGCCAAGGCGCCGGCAAGCGCATGGAAGGAGATCCCGGCCGACGACTTGCTGGTCATGGACCTCGCCAACGGCGGCCGGGTGGCGGTGCAGCTCGCGCCGACCTTCGCGCCCGTCCATGTCGCCAATATCCAGCTGCTCGCCAGGAGCGGCTATTGGAACGGCGCGAGCATCTATCGCGTGCAGGACAATTATGTCGCGCAATGGGGCCAGAACGACAGCGACAAGGCATGGCCCAAGGGCGTGACGCCCAAGCCGCCGGCCGAATATACGCGGCCGCTCGCCGGCCTGACGGTCAAGCCGCTCGGCTATGCCGACCCTTATGCGCCGGCGGCCGGCTTCGTTCAGGGCTGGCCGGTGGCCTATTCGCCCAAAAGCGGATGGGCGAACCTCGCCCATTGCTACGGAAGCGTCGGGGTCGGCCGCGACCTTTCGCCGGACACCGGGACCGGCGGCGAGCTGTACGCGGTGATCGGCCACGCCCCGCGCCATCTCGACCGCAACATCGCGGTGGTCGGGCGGGTGATCGACGGGATCGACCGGCTGAGCTCGCTGCCGCGCGGGACCGAAGCCCTCGGCTTCTACAAGGACAAGGCGCAGAACGTGGCGATCACCGGGATGCGGCTGGCGAGCGAGATTCCGGCGCCGGCCCGGCCGGCCTATGAAGTGATGGACACAGGCAGCGCCAGCTTCGCGCAATATCTGAAGGTCCGCGCCAACCGGCACGACGATTTCTACATCAGGCCGGCAGGCGGCGTCGACCTGTGCAACGTCCAGGTGCCGGTCAGGAAGAAGGCCTGATCACGCGGCCCAGGCGTGGGCGTCGCGGTTCTTGTGCTGGATGACGACCGGGCCGTTGTGCGAGCGCATGCTCGCCTCGGCGAGCGGCAGCGCGGTGGCGCAGAATGCGCATTCCGCGGATACCCGCCCGATGATCCACTGGGTTCGGCCGCAGCCCGGGCAGTGATTGACCTCATGCTCGCGGTAGACAGCGTGATAACCCCGCTCGAGCCTCCAGGATTCGCCGGACATGATCGGCATCGCAGACCTTCCTTTCGCCCCGCCTAACGAGCGGCGTTGCGAGCGGTTGCACGGCCTTGCCCAGGTTTAATGCGGCTCACCGAGAGCGCATTCACGATGAAATGGGGCTGGCCGCAGACCAGCGGACGGCTGATTAGCGGCCCAGGTCCTTGAGCGAGATCGGCTCGGCGAACTCGGCGCCGAGCTTGTCGCCGGCGGTCCACCTGACCACCGCATTGGCGCGCTCGCGGCCGGGAAGCATCAGCCAGACCCGGGCGCCGACCTCGAAATGACCCTCGGCCAGGGCCATGAAGCCGCGCTCCGAAATGTTGAGGACCCGGGCCTCGACTCCGCTCGCGCCGAGCTCGCGCATCTTCGCTTCGAGCTCGACCGGTCGGCGCGCGAACTGGCGCCGGTCGTCACTTTCGTCTTCGGCGATTCTCGCCTTCATGGTCACGAAACTCATCTCCACGCCGCTACTCCAGCGGAGGCGTGAACGACAGGCCAACCCGGCCGTCCTTCACCCATCTCACCTGTGCCGAGACGAGGCCCCGGTCAAGCAGCTGCAACGGCAGCCGCTCGCCGATGTTCGGGAGGTGTGGGAAAATCACCATAGCCCCCGAGGCCGATACGTTGAGCAATCGAACGACGTGCTTGCGGTCGCGGAACTCAAGCACCGCAGTGCTCGAAGCCGCCGCGTAGCGCGGCTCGCACCGCTCGTCGATCCGGCGCGATTGCTCGCGCGGGATCATTGCTCCATCGAGGAAAAAATTTGACGCCACTTGTCGCCCTCCACAAGGCGAACCGATCTTAGCCAGACGTGCTTAAGGATTGGTTTGCGATAAACGCCCGTCGAATTGTGCCGCCGGAGCGGCTGGCGGCGGGCCGCCAAGCCATGTATTGATTGCTTGAGGAGCGGGGGTTAATCATTTGAAAATGAACAGCTTGTTGGTGCCGTTGAGCCGGACCTCAAAGTCTCTGCTGCTATTTTCCGCGCTGGCCGCGACGGTCGTGACTCCGGCGATCGCGCAGATCCGCCCGATGGGCGTTCCGGTGCCCGCCGCGGCCCAGCCCAAGCCGATTCCTCCGGTCGCGCCGCCTGGAACGCCGGCTCCGCCGCAGGCGGCGCCGGTGCCAGTTCCGCTTCCGCCGGCGGTATGGGACGTGGTCAGCGCCGAGGACTTGCTCCGCTATATCCAGCAGATCGGGATCGAAGGGCTCAACCCGGCCG
>JAZJZB010000115.1:0-2242 GCA_040390085.1 Pseudomonadota bacterium
GAGCGACGCACGGCTGGAGACCTGGATCGAGGCCGGGTTCGGGGAGATCGCCCGTGCGGCCGAGGGCGCGGCGAATTTTCTTCGACGCCTCCATTCGTGTTTGGTTTTTCCACGTGACCAGCACGTGTCCCTCGCGGTCGCCGAGCCAGGCGTTGAGGGTCCCGATGAGCAGCGCGAACGGCAGTCCCGAGCTGAAGCCGAAGGCAAGCATGGTCGCCGCCTTGCGCGTCGCAAGCGCGGCTCTGAGCAGCTTCCATCCCTTGGGTCGCTCGCCTGCCACTCATGCCCTCCCTGGCTATTCGGTTAAAACCTTAGTCAGGTTTCACGCACTGCCTAGCCCCGGGATGAACCAACCTAGCTCGCCTCGTCGTCGCCAATGAACAGCTCGAGGCCCTTCGGCGCCTCGACCTTCTCGCCCTGCAGGTGACGGTCCACGCAGTCGATCGCCTTGCACAACTGCCGCTCGGTATAGGGCTTCATCAAGCAGCCGACGGCAATGGTCGCCGCCCCAGGGTAAGCATGTCCCGTGGCAAACAGCGTTGGCACACCCTTGTCCTTGGCCGCGCGGGCGAGATGGATGCCCGTTTGTTGCTTGCGCAGCCGGACATCGCTGAGAATCAGATCGACCGCCTCGCGCTCCAACACCTTCAGTGCCTCATCCAGGTCATCGACGGTGGCAACGATCTCATAGCCGGCGTCGCCGAGGATATTTTCATTGTCGAACGCGGTCAGCGGTTCGTCCTCGACGATGAGGATCCGCTTGACGACCTGCTTACGCTTCCCGAACAGCATCAATACCCCGACCAATGACTCAGCCACCGCAACGAACAACCAGGCGCCCAGTGCCGCCACGCCACAACCGGCGCCGGACTGTGCCTGCCGCGCCACAGAAGGAGGCCGGCGGGCCCCAGCGGATCGCCAAACTGCTCGCCCGCGCCGGAGTCGCCTCGCGGCGCGAGATTGAGCGGATGATTGCCGAAGGACGCATTGCGCTCAATGGGGAAAAGCTGACGACCCCGGCGACCCTGCTCGTCGATCTTGCCGGTGTGACCGTCGACGGAAAAGCAGTCCAGCCGGCGGCGGCGACCCGCCTGTTCCGCTTCTACAAGCCGCAAGGGACGATCACTGCGGCCAACGACCCGAAGGGCCGCGCGACCATCTATGATCGGCTGCCGCCCGGACTTCCGCGGCTGATGCCGGTCGGCCGTCTCGACTTCATGACCGAGGGACTGCTGCTGCTCACCAACGACGGCGAGTTCAAGCGCGCGCTGGAGCTGCCCCGCACGGGCGTGGTGCGGACGTATCGCGCCCGCGCCTTCGGCCAGGTCACTCAGGCGCAGCTCGAGAAACTCGCCGAGGGAATTACGATCGACGGCATCCATTACGGCTCGATCAACGCCAACCTCGAACGGCGCACCGGCCGCAATTGCTGGATCGAGATGAGCCTGACCGAAGGCAAGAATCGCGAGGTCCGGCGCGTGCTCGAGCATCTCGACCTCAAAGTGTCGCGCCTCATCCGCACATCATACGGCCCGTTTAGCCTTGAAGGGCTCGAGCCGTGCGATGCCGACGAGGTGGGTGAAGCCGAGCTCCAGGCGTTCACCCGCACGCTCAGGTGAGGATTATCGCCGGTGCCTGGCGCGGGCGGCCGCTCGAGGCGCCGCCCGGCCTCGCCACCCGTCCGACCGCCGACCGCGTCCGCGAGACTCTGTTCTCGATGCTTGCCAGCCGGCTCGGCAGCTTCGAAGGGCTGCGCGTCGCCGACTTGTTTGCCGGCAGCGGGGCGCTCGGCTTCGAGGCGCTGTCGCGCGGCGCGGCAAGCGCGACCTTCGTTGAAACTGACCGCAAGGCAGCAGCGATCATCCGCCACAATGCCGAAAGGCTCGGCGCGAATGTCCAGCTGCTAGGTGGATCGGCGCTCGCCCTTCCGCGCGCCGATCCGTTCGACCTCATCTTGGCCGACCCGCCTTATTCCCCTGGCTCAGGAACCGCCGCGGTCCAGGCCGTCAATGCCGCCGGTTGGCTGGCGCCTGGGGGCTGGCTCAGCGTCGAAACCAGCCGAAACGAGCGGATCGATCCGGGTGGCTTAATGCTCGAGACCACCCGCGAAATCGGGCGGGCCCGGATTACGCTCCTGCACCGCGCTTAGTCGTCGTTGCCTTACGGATCTCGTCGATCTCGGTGCCGAGCCTGCGCCCGACAGCGGCGGCTGCCGCCTTGCCCGCTTCCTTGACCGCCTTGC
>JAZJZB010000115.1:2252-15077 GCA_040390085.1 Pseudomonadota bacterium
GCGAAACCATGTTCGGCAAGCGCCGCAAGCGCCGCCGTCGCAGCGACCGCGACGAGCTCGGCCGCAAGCGGGCTCTGCAGCAGCTTGATGAACGCATCGCCGGCCGTGTCGGAAGCCCGCCTTCCGCCGCTGCTGCGCCGTTCCGATACGGCCAGGGAGCGCGAGTTGCCCTTCGCGCCGGTTTTAGACCGAGCGCCCGAAGCGCGCTTGCTTGTCGCCTTTTTTGCCATTCGTTCTACTCCTAATGCTCCGCTCGGATCTTAACTCACGCGGCCTGCGCCGTATCCGTCAACTGTTGCACTGTATTGACATGATAATACACCTTGAGCTAGTCTCCACCAGATTTTTTGGAGGGCCAGCATGTACAGTCAGCAAGAGCTAGACGACGCAGTTGCCTCGGGGGTCATCACGGCGGATGCCGCGAGTGCGCTCCGGGCTCATTTTGAGGCGCAGCGTTCCACCGCGATCGCGGATGAGGAACAGTTCCGGCTCCTCACCGGATTCAACGATATCTTCGTGTCGATTGCAGCTGCGATCCTGTTGTTTGCGGTGGGCTGGATCGGCCAGAGCATCGGTCAGTCCGCGGGCCTGTCAATCGAGGGCGACGGCCCGTCCTTCGTCGGCCCGCTTGGAGTCGCCGCCACTTCTTGGGGTCTAGCACTTTATTTCACGGCAAAGCGTCGCATGGCCCTGCCCTCGATCCTCTTATTGCTCGCCTTCGTCGGCGGCGTGTTCGCAACAGCGATTTTCGCAATGGCCCTCGGGATCGGCGCGGACAATCTCGACAACAACCAGCCCCTCGGCGGAGTCGTCGCGGCAATCGGCGGAGCTATCGCGGCGGGAGCGGCCTGGCTGCATTGGCGCCGTTTCCGCGTACCGATCACCGTCGCCGCCGGCGCTGCCGCCGTCGCTGCGATCGCCGTCGGACTGCTGCTTGCAGCTCTAGGCCAAGACCCCGAGCAGGCGAAGAATGTGATCCTCGGCCTGGTCCTATTCCTCGGCGTCGGCATCTTCCTGTTCGCAATGTGGTGGGATTCGTCCGACCGCGCGCGGCTTACCCGACGTTCCGACGTCGCTTTCTGGCTGCACCTGCTTGCAGCGCCGATGATCGTCCACCCGATCTTCACCCTGCTTGGCCTCAACAACGGCAGCGCGAGCCTGAGCGAGGGCCTGGTGGTGATCGCCCTCTACATCGCGCTTGGCGTCACCGCCCTTGCGGTCGACCGCCGCGCGCTTTTGGTCTCGGCGCTGGCTTATGTGCTGTGGGCGCTCGCCGACCTGTTCAAGCGGTTCGGCGCGGTCGAGCTCAACGTCGCGCTGACCGCGCTTGTGATCGGCTCAACCCTGCTGCTCCTGTCGGCCTTCTGGCACCAGGCGCGCACCGTGATCGTCCGGCCGCTTCCGGAATCGCTGCGCGGGCCGCTGCCGGTGCTCGACCGGGCGGTCGCGATTAGCCAACCAGCCGCATAAGCCGGCGCTCGAGCGGGGCCAATACGGCAGGAAGCTCGTGGCCCCGCTTGAGCACCGCGCCATGCTCACCGACCAGTGCAAACGCCCCCTGCTTCAACCGAAGCGCGGGGCGTTTCTCGATGCGGACTTCGGGGCGCTCGCTGTGGCGACGATAAGCCGCGAAGACTGCAATGTCGGGGTCGATCCTCAAGGCATAATCGCGCCAGTGGCCGGCTGCGACCATCCGCCCGTACAGGTCGAGGATTCGGGTCAACTCCTTACGGTCGAATGTGGCAATCGGGCGCCGGTCCCAAACAGGCGGGAACGGCGCGATGACGCTCAAGCGCTCTTCACCTTCGGCTGGGGCTGCCGCGCAGCCTTGATTAGTTTGAGTTCGGCCCGGAGCTCCTCAATCTCGCGCTCGAGCTCGCCGATTCGGGCCCGCACCGGATCACAATCCTCGCCGCACGGAGTCCCGTAGGGAATGAAGCCGGGGCTGTAGTGGATCGTATCGAGCGGTACCGCTTTGGCGGGGATCCCGACCACGGTCGAGCCAGCGGCGACGTCCTTGGTGACCACCGAATTGGCACCGATCTTGGCGCCCTCGCCGACGTCGATCGGGCCGAGCACCTGTGCGCCCGAGCCAATCACTACCCCTGAGCGAATCGTGGGATGGCGCTTGCCGCCGACACCAGCGGTCGGATTGGTGCCCCCCAGAGTGACGCTCTGATAGATGGTGACGTCGTCGCCGATCTCGGCGGTCTCGCCAATCACGCTAAAGCCGTGGTCGAGGAAAAAGCGCTTGCCGACCTTGGCGCCGGGATGAATGTCGATTGCGGTCAGGAATCGCGCGAAATGATTGATCAGCCGCGCGAGGAAATAGAGCTTCC
This sequence comes from Pseudomonadota bacterium, assembly GCA_040390085.1. Classification (GTDB taxonomy): domain Bacteria; phylum Pseudomonadota; class Alphaproteobacteria; order Sphingomonadales; family Sphingomonadaceae; genus Sphingomicrobium. The sequence continues at coordinate 4,592 of JAZJZB010000115.1, forward strand.
CCTCCCAGAACCAGTGCGCGAGACGGTGCAGCCCGAGCGCCCAAACGCCCGGGTAGAACAACACGTCCCAGCGCGAACGCGCCGCGGGATCGCGCGATTTAACGGAGTCGAGGTAAGCGATCAGGCCGGATTGCAAGCGTTCGAGTTCCCTGTCGTGGTGCCGCTCAATCTAAGTGCGGCGCGCGGCAAATAAAAGGCGGCTTCAATCCGCGTCGGTGACCGCCCCTTGCGGAAGCCGGAACCCTTCGCCAAGCAAGGCGCTAAGCAAGACCGTGGTACTGGGGCTTCATCCCGGACGATCGTGAATTAGGGGGCAAGCGATCTTCTCCGCATACAATCCGCTTTATTCGGTGGCCGGTTTCATGGTCGGCGCGCTGGTCGGGCTGACCGGCGTTGGTGGCGGCTCTCTAATGACGCCGATCCTGGTGCTGCTGTTCGGTTTTCACCCGGCAACGGCCGTCGGCACCGACCTGCTCTATGCGTCGGTCACGAAAACTGCCGGGACACTGGTCCACGACAAGCGCCAAACGGTGGATTGGCGGATCGTCGGAGCGCTTGCCACCGGAAGCGTCCCGGCGGCGATCATCACCCTCGTCATCATGGGCCGCATTGGGACGATGAGCGCCCACGCGACCGCGGTGCTCAACCTGCTGCTCGGTCTCTCCCTGCTACTCACCGGAGTCGCGGTCCTGTTTCGGCCGTGGATCCTCAAATGGGCGGGTGACCACATCGACGCGATGCAAGCGGTCACCACTTCCCGCTGGACGATCCTGCTTGGAGCAACACTCGGCGTGCTGGTCTCGATCACTTCGGTCGGCGCCGGCGCGCTTGGCACGACCGCGCTGCTGATCCTCTATCCCAGGCTGCCGGTCGCCCGCATTGCCGGCAGCGACATCGCCCATGCGGTGCCGCTGACCCTGATCGCCGGAATCGGCCATTGGCTGATGGGCTCGGTCGACTTCACCTTGATGTTCGCGCTGCTTGCCGGGTCGATCCCCGGAATCATCATCGGCAGCCTGCTCGGCAGCCGGGCGCGCGACAGCGTTCTCCGCCCGGTACTGGCGATCACTCTCCTGATCGTCGCGGTGAAGCTGCTCGCCGGTTAGAGCGTCGCGTGCACGGTCGCGATCGCCTTCATCACCGCTGCGATCCTCACCGCTGACTGGATCACGTCGGGCTTCACGCCATGCTCGAGCAGCACCCGCTCGTGGCTGTCGATGCACATGCCGCAGCCATTCATCGCCGAAACCGCGAGGCTGAACAGCTCGAACTCCTCTTTGGCGATGCCGTGCGAGGCGATGAAGTTCATCCTGAGGCGCGCCGGCTTGGAGCCATATTCGGGATTCGAGGCCAGATGCACGAAGCGATAATAAACGTTGTTCATCGCCATCACCGCGGCAGCGCCGCGCGCGGCGTTGGCAAGCGCGTCTGAAAGCTGGCCGGCGACCTCGGCTTCCGCCGCAGCCACTAGCGGGCGGTAGCCCGAGCCGTGGGCGCAGCTGAGCAGCAAAGCGAGCTTGCGCTCTTCGCCGATTAGCTGGTCGCTGAGGATCGAACCGAGGTTGAGCCGCAGGTCCTTGGCATAATCGGGCAAGGTCTCTGCAAATTGCTTGAGGAACATGTTGTCTCCGCTGGATGAGAAAAGGGGCGGGCCTGGGGACAAGCCCGCCCCTCCGATCCGAGGCCAGGAAGGGGAGCACCGGCCTCGCTCTTGCCTCCCGGGAGGGGGAGGATGTGGTTACGCGGCCTGAGGCTTGAGAACCTCTTCGCCCGGCGACCAATTGCAGGGACACAGCTCGTCGGTCTGGAGCGCATCGAGCACCCGCAGCGTTTCGGCCGGGTTGCGGCCGACGTTGAGACCGTTCACCGTCACGTGCTGGATCACATTGTCGGGGTCGACGATGAAGGTTGCGCGAAATGCGACGCCTTCCTCGCGGTCGACGATCCCAAGCGCCTCGGCGAGCTCCTTCTTATTGTCGGCGATCCACGGGAAGTCCGCCTTCGCCAGCTCTTCGTCCGAGCGGCGCCACGCGAAGTGGGCATGGGCGGTATCGGTCGAAGCGCCAATCAGCTCAGCGTCGCGGTCTGCGAAATCCGGGTTCAGCTCGGCATAGCCGACGATCTCGGTCGGGCAGACGAAGGTGAAATCCTTCGGCCAATAGAAGAGCACCTTCCACTTGCCGTTGGTCTGGCCGAGATCAATCGTTTCGCCGGCCGGCAGCGCGGACGTGCCCTGCTGGACCGGAAGCTTGAGCGGCGGAAGCTTGTCACCAACGGTAAGCATGAACGTGTTTCTCCTGTTGCTGCAATGCAGCGTGTTTGTTCGCAGGTGCGATCTAGGCGGCTGGCGTAGATCGTTCAAGTCCATTATAGCGGTCGCTGTGATTGAGTTTTCCGATTAGAAGATGATCGTCCACCTGCCGACGATCAAGCAGCTGCAATATCTGGTTGCGCTGCGCCGCCACGGGCATTTCGGCCGTGCCGCCGAAGCGTGCTTCGTGACCCAGTCGACCTTGTCCGCCGGTCTTCGCGAGTTGGAGACGCTGCTCGGGGTCAGCTTGGTCGAGCGGACCCGCCGCGTGGTGCGCTTCACCGCGCTCGGCGAAAAGATCGCCGACAAGGCGGTCCGCGTGTTGCGCGAGGTCGAGGAGCTTGCCGAGATGGCCCGTGCGCAGGGCCAGCCACTCCATGGCGAGCTGCGCATGGGTGTGATCCCGACCATCGCCCCGTTTCTGCTGCCGGCGATGCTGCCGCGGCTGCGCAGCCAGTGGCCCGACCTCAAGCTCTACCTTCGCGAAGAAACCAGCACCGCCTCGTGCGAAGCGCTCCGCCGCGGCCAGCTCGACTGCGTCCTGCTCGCGCTGCCGTTCAACTGCGGCGATGTCGACAGCGCTCCGCTGTTCGACGACGCGCTCTACATTGCTTATCCACGCGGCGAGGCGCCGCGCGGCGCGAGCATTTCGGCCGACGCGATCGACGAGAACCGCATGCTGCTGCTCGAAGACGGCCACTGCCTCAAGGACCACGCGCTTTCAGCTTGCAACCGTCCCGAGCTCAGGGCCCATGCGGCGATGATGGGAACCTCGCTGCACACGCTGGTGCAGATGGTCGACAACGGGCTTGGCGTGACGTTCGTCCCGGGAATGGCGATCGAAGCCGGCATCCTGACCGGCACCGGAGTCGACGCCAGGCCGCTTCGGTCGGAGCATCCATACCGCCGCATCGCGCTCATCTGGCGCAAGTCGAGCGCGCGCGAGAGCGAGTTCCAGCTGCTTGCGAGCACCCTGCGCCGGATCGCCGCCGAGCTGATTCCCGACCTCGCGACGATCGACCAGCCGGCGGCCGGTCTCGCGCCTACGCCGGCTTGAGGTCGAACCGGTCGGCGTTCATCACTTTGGTCCAGGCGGCGACGAAATCGCGCACGAACTTCTCTTCATTGCCTTTTTCGGCATAGACCTCGGCAACCGCTCGTAGCTGGCTGTTCGACCCGAAGATCAGGTCGGTGCGGGTCGCGCGCCACTTCTCTTGCTTGCCGCCGCGGTCGTAGCCGATGAATTCCTCGTCGCCGCTCTCGTCGACCACTTCCCAGAAAGTGTCGTTGTCGAGCAGGTTGACGAAGAAGTCGTTGGTCAGCTGGCCCTTTCGGCTGGTGAGGACGCCATGCGGCGCATCGCGGTGATTGGCACCGAGCACGCGCAAGCCGCCGAGCAAGACCGTCATCTCCGGCGCTGAAAGGCCGAGCAGCTGCGCGCGATCGATCAGCAGCTCCTCGGTCTTCACCGAATGCTTGGTCTTGAGATAGTTGCGGAAGCCGTCGGCGGCCGGCTCCATGACCGCGAAGCTTTCGGCATCCGTCCAATCCTGGCTCGCATCGCCGCGGCCGCCGGTGAACTGCATTTGGAAGCTGAACCCGGCGTCCTTCGCCGCTTTCTCGACTGCCGCAGTCCCGGCGAGCACGATCGCGTCGGCCATCGACAAGGATCCGCGCAGCTCGTCGATCCTGGAGAGGGTCTGGGCCAGCTCGTCGGGCTCGTTCACCGCCCAGTTTTTTTGCGGCTCGAGCCGGATTCGAGCGCCGTTGGCGCCCCCGCGGAAGTCCGACTTGCGGAAGGTCGAGGCCGAAGCCCAGGCCGCCTTGACCAGCTGGCCGACGGTGAATCCGGAATCGAGGATCTTTGCCTTGAAGGCCGACAAATCGGCCGGCGATGGCGCGTTCCCGGCCGGGACCGGATCTTGCCAGATCAGGTCCTCCGCGGGCACTTCCGGACCGAGGTAACGGACCTTGGGCCCCATGTCGCGGTGGGTCAGCTTGAACCAGGCGCGGGCGAAAGCGTCCTTGAACGCTTCGTGGTCGTTGCGGAACTTCTCCGAAATCTTGCGGAATTCGGGATCCATCTTGAGCGCCATGTCGGCGGTCGTCATCATCGTCGGCACGCGCTTCGACGGGTCGTGCGCCGCCGGCGCCATGTCTTCGGGCTTCTGGTTGATCGGCTGCCATTGCTGCGCGCCAGCCGGCGACTTCACCAGCTCATATTCGTAATCGAGCAGCAGGCGGAAATAATTCTCCGACCATTGGGTCGGCGTATTCACCCACGACCCTTCGATTCCGCTGGTGATGGTGTGCTCGCCCATCCCGCTTTCGAAGGTGCTGGACCAACCCAGCCCCTGGAGCGCGATATCCGCCCCCTCGGGAGCGGCCCCGACTAGGCTCGCGTCGCCCGCTCCATGCGCCTTGCCGAAGGTATGGCCACCAGCGGTGAGCGCGACCGTCTCCTCGTGGTTCATCGCCATCCGCTCGAAGGTGATCTTGATGTCACGCGCCGACTGCAGCGGATCGGGATTGCCGCCGGGGCCTTCGGGATTCACGTAGATCAGGCCCATCTGGACTGCGGCGAGGGGATGCTCGAGCTCCATCTCCCGTTCGGGCTGGTGGCGCGTTTCCGCGCCCTCGCTGACCCATTTCTCCTCGGCGCCCCAATAAACGTCGCGCTCCGGCTCGAAGACGTCGGGACGTCCGCCGCCAAAGCCGAAAATCGGGCCCCCCATCGACTCAACCGCGACATTGCCGGCAAGAATAAACAGGTCGGCCCAGCTGATGTTCTTTCCGTACTTGCGCTTGATTGGCCATAACAGCCGCCGCGCCTTGTCGAGGTTGCCGTTGTCCGGCCACGAGTTGAGCGGAGCGAAGCGCTGCTGGCCGCTGTTGGCGCCGCCGCGCCCGTCCGCCGTGCGATAGGTGCCGGCCGCATGCCAGGCCATGCGAATGAAGAAGGGACCGTAATGCCCGTAATCGGCCGGCCACCATGGCTGGCTGTCGGTCATCAGCGCGGTCAGGTCGCGCTTGAGCGCCTGGTAATCGAGTTGCTTGAACGCCTTCGCATAGTCGAAATCCTCACCCATCGGGTCGGGCGAAACGCCCCCCTGGTGAAGGATGTCGATCGGAAGGGATTCGGGCCACCAGTCGCGGTTGGTGCGGCCAAGCAGGGAGCGGACAGCGGTTGCCCGGTCTATCGGGCAACCCATCTCACCAGTTTTCGCATCCATTGTTCGAGGCCCTCCATTGAATGGTCACCAGCGACCTAGAACCGCGCGTTGATCGACGAAAACAAGTTGTTCTCGTCAGTGAGTGCGGGAAAATCGATTAGTGCCGGCTGTCGGAGCAGTTGGGGCCGCGGGTGAGGGACATTGGGGAGGACCGCCGCGGCCCCGGTTGCAAGGTTCGCTTAAGGGATGGGGGCAGTCGAGGGAAACGACTAAAGTTCGTCAGAGATAGTCGGACAGTCGATGACTGTTGATTGTCAGCAGCTTAGTCCATGTGCCGAAGGCCGATGCGAAGATAATTATAGCCGGTGACCAGCGTCATCGCTGCGGCTGCCCACAAGCAGGCGATGCCGACCTGGTGTACCCAAGGTTGCTCCGGCACTGCTCCGCCAAGGATCAAAGCGCCGAGCGCGACCAGCTGGAAGGTCGTCTTCCATTTGGCGAGCGCGCTGACCGGGACCGAGACCTGAAGCCCGGCCAGATATTCGCGCAGGCCGGAGACGGTGATCTCGCGCAGCAGGATGATCAGCGCCGCGATGATGTGCAGGCCGGCAATCTCCGGCACCGGATTTTCTTTGCGGCTCGAAATCAGCATGATCAGCACCGCCACGACCATGATCTTGTCGGCGATCGGGTCGAGGAATTGGCCGAGCCGCGAGATGCTCCCCCAGGCGCGCGCCAGGTAGCCGTCGAAATAATCCGTGATTCCGACCAGGCAGTAGAGCCCGAACGTGATCGCATAGTCGAGTGGTGCCGGACGCCACAGCAGGAACACGAGGATCGGTACCGCGAAGATTCGCGACAGAGTCAGCAGGTTGGGCAGTGACAGCATCATTCAGGCGACGACCGTTATAGCGTTTGGCGACGTGCGCAAAGCTGGCTATTCCGCTCACAACCCCAATGACCCCGCGCGCATAGCCCTTGATCCAGAACGTCACACATCTGCTGCGCTCGCGGCGGTTCGCACCACTTTTTGGAACCCAGTTCCTCGGCGCCTTCAACGACAGCCTGTTCAAGCAGGCCGTGGTCTTGTTCGTCACCTACCAGCTCTATTCGAACCCGGCGAAGGAGTTCCAGTTCAGCGCGATCGCGCAAGGCCTGTTCATCCTGCCCTTCTTCCTCTTCTCGGCCCTGTCGGGGCAGCTCGCCGACGACCACGACAAAGCTAGGCTGATCCGGATCATCAAGCTTGCCGAAATCGGGATCATGGTCCTCGGCGGCGCCGGGATCATGCTCGCCAACATCCCGCTGATGCTCGCCGCGGTTTGCGCGATGGGCGTTCATTCGACGTTCTTCGGCCCGATCAAATACGCGATCCTTCCGCAGCACCTTCAGCGCGACGAAGTCCTCGGCGGGACGGGCCTGGTCGAGGCCGGCACCTATATCGCCATCCTGCTCGGAACGATCCTCGCCGGCACCCTGTCCTCAAATCCGCCGATTGCGGCGGCTGCAACGATCGGCTTTGCAGTCCTCGGCTACCTCGCCGGACGACAGGTCCCCCCCGCCCCGCCGGCTGCGGAGCGAATTCCGTTCAACTGGCACATCATTCACGCATCGATCCAGCTCGTCCGAGCGACGATGCATATCCGCCGGCTGTTCCTCGCAATCCTCGCAATCAGCTTCTTCTGGACCATCGGCGCGGTGCTGATCATCATCTTCCCGCCGCTGGTGAAGAACGTGCTTGGCGCCGACGAACAGGTCGCGAGTCTGTTCATCGCGATCTTCTCGATCGGAATCGCGATCGGTTCCGTGCTGATCAACCGGCTGTTGAAAAGCGAAGTTTCGGCGCGCTTTGCGCCCGTCTCGGTGATCGTCATGGGCGTGTTCGTGCTCATGCTGCATTTTGTCGCGCTCGCTTGGGGCAAGCACAGCACCGAGCTTACCACGCTCGGCAATTTCGTGCTTCATCCGCTCGCCGGATTGATGATCCTCTGCCTGCTCGGGGTTGCGATCACCGGCGGGATGTTTGTCGTCCCGCTCTATGCGTTCCTGACGACGACCGTGCCGAAGACCGAGACTGCGCGGACGGTCGCCGCCAACAACATCGTCAACTCAGGTGCGATGGTGATCGGCTCGTTGCTCGCCTTTGCGTTGAGCAGCCTGGGCGTCGGGCCGGTCGGCCAATTGCTGATGGTCGCCGGAATGTGCCTGATCTCGGCATGGCTCGGGTGGAAGCTCCACCTCGCCTGCGACTGACCTAGGCGAGCAGGACCGACACAAAGACGAAGCCGGCGACAAACGTCGTCGCGAACAGCTTCACCTCGCTGCTGATCGTCCAGCCGGCCCGCATCTCCGGCTCCGACAGCTGACGGATCTGGCCGCGGCCGAACGACCTTGGATGAAGTGCGAAAGCTGGACGAGCAAGCTGCATGACAAAATCCTTAACGCGATTTTTACCATGTTCAAAACTCGATTGTACGGATGCGGCTCCCGCCGTCCCAGGCTGGGACGGACTGGCAGACCTTCAACCTTTAGTGATTAGCCATTGATGGCAGTGGACAAGGGTGCTGCGCCGTCACGGGCCCGCGCGGCGAGCAACTCGCGCGCCTCGTCGCCCCGCATCGGCTTGCCGAAATACCAGCCTTGTCCGATCGCGCAGCCAAGCCGCACGACGGCTTCATACGCGGCTTCGTTTTCGATTCCCTCGACGCAGACAGGGACCGACAAAGCGGCGGCGAGCGTGGTCACGGCGCGGATGATTGCCGCGCTTTCACGCTTGGAGCTGAGGTTGCTGACGAAGCTCCGATCGATCTTGATGATGTCGAACGGCAGCGACCGCAAATGCGACAGCGACGAGAAGCCTGTGCCGAAATCGTCGAGCGCCAGTCGCACGCCCTGGTTCTTCAGGCTGGTGACGATGCTTCGGGCGAAGTCGATGTCGGCGAACAGCGAGCTCTCGGTCACCTCGACGACCAGCCGGTCAGCGGGGAAGCCAGTCTCGGCGAGCATCCGGACGACGCGCTGGGCAAGCCAGCCGTCGGCGAGCTGCGAGGGGGCGATGTTGACCGAAACCTTCACCTTGCGGTCCCACGTCGCGGCCTCTCGCAAGGCCTCGGCGATGATATGTTCCGAGAGCTTCCCGATCAGGCCGATCTCCTCGGCGACTGGAATGAATATGTCGGGTCCGATGACCCCGGACAATGGATGGATCCACCGCGCGAGCACCTCGAAGCCGACGATCTCGCCGGTCGCGAGGTCGACTTGGGGCTCGAAGTAAGGAACGAACTGGCTGTGCTCGAGGCCAAAGCGGATGCCCTGCTCGATTTCGCCATGGGCGATCAGGGCGCGCTCCATGCCGGCATCGAACCACACCGGCCGAGCAACGCGGCCGCTGCGGGCATGGTCCATTGCGATATCCGCGCGGCGGAGGATGTCAGGGATCCTGACGTCGTGGGCGTTGGTCGCTGCGATCCCGGCAAAGGCGCCAACCTGGATGATCCGCTCCTCGAGCAGCAGCGGTCTTGTCACGGTACGAAGGACCGCCTCGGCGACATCCTCGGCGCGGGTCCGATCGCCCGGCCGAAGCGCCAGCGCGACTGCAAATTCGTCGCCGCTCAAGCGAGAGATCACGGCATCGGGACCGAGTTCGTCGGTTAGCGCCGTCGCGATCGACTTCAGCAACCGGTCGCCGGTTTCATAGCCGTGCTGGTCGTTGACCGTCTTGAACCGATGGATCTGGAAAGAGATGATGACCAGCTCGTCACCGCGCTCGTCCGCTGATTGCGCGAGCAGGCTAGCGCGCTCCGCAAAACCCTTGCGGTTGTACAGGCCAGTGATCGAGTCAGTCGTCGCAAGGACAAGCGCTCGTCTTTCCTGCTCAGCGCGCAATTCGGCTTCGTGCTGGAGATCGACGTAGCGACGCCAGCCGAACAGGATGAGGGCGACATTGAGCGTCAGCGCAGTGCTCGCGGCGCGAACGCCGGGACCGATATTCGCGTCGTCGATTGGCAGCTTGTGGAAGAAAATGCTGCCGTTCCAGATGAGGAGCAGCACGGCGGCGATGAGGACCGTCAGGACGATCGCATCCCGACGCGCACTCAGCACCCGTGAACTTGTCTCCTCGGACACGCTGGATTCACCGTCGCCTGACACAGCGCCGGACTACAGCCCAAGGCTTAATAAATTCCTCTCCATATTGGAGATACTTGGCCGCCCAACGAGCGCCTGGCCGCAGCCATTAGTGGAGAGTTGGTGCGGACGGCGGGACTTGAACCCGCACGCCCTTCATGGGCAGAAGATTTTAAGTCTCCAGCGTCTACCGGTTCCGCCACGTCCGCATGGACGCATCATAACTCGGCTGGCGCATCCTGCAGATTCAGCCGTTCGCGCATTTCCTTGCCCGGCTTGAAATAGGGCACACGCTTGGCGTTGACCGAGACCGATTCACCGGTCCGCGGGTTACGTCCGACGCGCGCGTCGCGCTGGCGGGTCGAAAATGCGCCGAATCCGCGCAGTTCGACGCGGCCGCCGTGGGCGAGCTGCTCGGTGATGGAATCGAAGATGGCACTTACCACGCCCTCGACCTCACGTTGCGTGAGGTCAGGAAAATCGGTGCACAGCTTCTGCACCAGCTCAGAACGGATCATCGGCGTCCCCGCTGTAGGATTGAACCGGCCCCCACCCCCGTTGCGCTTGAAGGGCCGTGTGGGTGAAAGGCTGTCAGGAAAGTCGCTGCTGCGCAAGCAGGATTTGCGCGGCGTCCCAACGAAGGAACGCCGCGCATACAGTAACTTGGCCTATTTTTTGGTGGATTTGGATTGGGCTTCTTTGAGCGCCTGACCGAGGATGTCGCCCAGCGACGCGCCCGAGTCCGAGCTTCCGTACTGCGCGACCGCCTGCTTCTCCTCGGCGATCTGCATCGCCTTGATCGAGAAATTGGGCTTCTTGCTGCGGTCGAAGCCGATGACCATCGCATCGAACTTCTGGCCGACCTGGAAGCGCTCGG
>JAZJZB010000116.1:0-4179 GCA_040390085.1 Pseudomonadota bacterium
TCGAGCACGCCAACTTCTTCGAAACCCGCGCGACCGAATATTCGAAGGCGGCGACGAGGGGCGACTGGAACAGCGTGTGGGACAATTTCGACCGCCGGCAGAAGGCGAAAGCGGCGAATGATCCGGCAACGGCGGAAGCCGAGGCGAAGGACGAAGGCGGCGACATGTTCAGCGCGGCGGGCGTCGCGGCGGAGTAGTGGAGCCGTTCGAGTTCGATGAAATGAAGGATGCTGAAAACCAGCGCAAGCACGGGTTGCCGCTGGAGTTTGCGCCGCTCATTTTCGAAGGGCCGTTCATCGAAGAGGAGGACCTGAGGCGCGACTATGGCGAGACGCGGATCGTCGCGACCGGACCGATCGAGCCATTAGGCGGCCGGATATGCGTCGTGGTATATACGTGGCGCGAAGGCATCAGACGCATCATCAGTTTCAGGAAAGCCAATGAGCGAGAAATCGGGAAATATCAGGCGAATGTCGATTGAAGAGGCGCGCGAGGCGGCGAAGGCGTGGGCGACACCGGAGAATCTCGCCTGGCTGGATTCGCTGACCGACGAAGACATCGCCGCTCAGATCGCGAGCAACCCGGACGCGGCTCCGGAGCTGACGGACGAATGGTTCGACAATGCGCGCCTGGTCATTCCGCTGAAGAAACGGCGGAAAGCGGCGTAACCGTTTACGAACTGAGCCTCACAGCTCAGTTGCAGTCATTTGGCACGTTCTTAACCCGACATAGTGATCCGCGAGCCGGATAGGGTGTGATTGCGGTGAATGATTGCGGTGACAGTTTACTAAATCACGATTGCGGTGACAGTTTACTAAATCACCGAATTAGCACCAAGGTCTTCGCCCACTCCCATACTCCCGCGCCACGCCCGCCCCGACCATCGCCTTGCCGACGTCCGCGCCGTTCACCGCCACGTCCCGCAGCAGCCGCCCATAACGGTCGCGGTCGCGGTCGATGCTGGTCATCGTCACCGCGCCGCTGTTGAGCAGGGCGTGCAGTTTCTCGGTCGCTTGATCGCCGAGTTGCGCCTCGTAATCGCAGCGCGACGGGTGCGTTTCGGGCGCGTCGATGCCCGCGATCCGCACCTTCTCGCCGCCGATCCAGAAGGTGTCGCCGTCGACCACGCAATTGGTCCCGCCGCCCCATTTGCAATAGCTGAAGCTGGCGCGCACCGGCGCGGACGCGGGCTGGACCAGGCCCGGCAACGGCACGCCATACGCGCCGATCGCAAGGCCGGCGGCAACCGCCGCGGCCAACCATGGTCCGAGCCCCATGCCTTGTTGTGACCGCCCGCTCTTGAACCTGCGCTGCACCGCGCCCCGGTCGAGGCGGCTCGCCTACCGTTTGCGCCACAGCTGACGCTTCTCGGCCGGGCTCAGCGCATCATACGCCTCCGGGCTAAGCCAGGGCGTCGTCACACCCGGCGGGCGCCAATGCTTGCTCATCCGCCCCAACCTACGCGGGGCGAGTTATCGTCGGGTTAGCGCCTCACCCGGAGTCCGTCACGCCGGCTGCACCGCAGCTCCCGCAACCGGCACCGCGGGCCGCTTCCCGGCCTGCCAACCGGCCCAGCTGGTTGCAGCGCCGATCGCGAAGCCGGTCAGCACGATCGCCATCGCCGGGACATGACCGATGAAGGTGTCGAACTGCTTGAGCGCCTCGACCTTGGTCGCGAAGCCCATGGCCAGCATCTCGACGACGATGAAGCCGGCGGTGACCAGGAACGGCCGGGCCTTCTCGCCGACCCGCCACCAGATGATCGCGATGATCGCAAGCTCGATCGCGCACGACCATTCGATCGAGGCCATGACGTGGGGGAAGTCCGCCGGGCCCTTGACCATGAAGGGCGGGAACACGAACGCGGCCGCCCGGCTGAACGGCGATTCGAACAGGATCAGCGGAGTCGACAGCATGTAGCCCGCATGGACCCACACCTTCCGCCGGTATTTGATCGCCCGGTAATAGACCGTCACATAGGCCGCCATTGCGACCATCGTTCCGATCATGAAGCCGGGGCCGTAAAACAAATGAAGCGGCTCGCCTTCGATCCAGTTCTTCGCCTGGATGGTGATGATCGCAGCCAGGCCGGCGATCAGGAACGGGAACAGGAACAGGCTCGCCATGCCGATTGCGCGGTGGATCGGGAGCTGGACCTTGCGGTGCGCGGTCCAGCTTTGCGCGGCGACCATCAGCACCCACAGGCTGGCGGCAATGCCGTGGGCGTGGAACTGCCACGGCGATGCGCGGCCGACCGCGAAATAGCTCGGCCAGAAGCCGATCAGGATCACGCCGATCACCGCCAGCATGTAATATGGCGCCCGCGCATAAGGCATGGCTGATCCCCCGATTGTCCCCGGGATTCGGGTATCACGAAGCGCGCCTGCTGTCCGCACAAAAGGTCGGGGAGCCGGCAGATGGGAACCGCTCATTGAGAGATTCGGCTTTCCTACACGTACCGGTTTGGTTAATTAGCGTGACTCATCTACAACCAAATTAGAGATAGGAATCCGACACATCCGACAACCCCGGTTTCAAATTCTCGATCTGTCGGATTCGCGGCCCCACAAGCGGCTTCGCAGCCGCGCTCAAGGCTGGTCGGGAAGCGCGCTCCAGTTGATCCCGGAATCGTCCTCGAACACGTCGCGCGGGCCGGCGGCCTGGTAGATTCCGAAGCCGAAACCGGCGCAGGCCGCGGCGACGAGCAGCAGGCCGGCGATCGCTCCGCGCGGCAGCGGCCAGCGCCGGGCGCGGAGCATCGCCAGCTCGTCGTCGGGGTTCCAGGGCTTGCTCATCGCCGCCCGGGTTACGCGATCGCGGTTACCGAGCGGTTATCGCTCACGCCGCCGCGGAGCGGGTTCGCCGCCTTTTGGGCTTGGCCAGCAGCTCGGCCTCGTTCCTGCGCCGCACCCGCTCCAGCACTTCGCCGGTGTGGTCGGCCATCGCCCGGTTGCAGCGGCCGTGGGTGAGGCACAACAGGCCGATCTCGCCGCTTGCGGCTTCGCCCGGGACCGGTTCGATCTTGGGGCCGAGGTCGTGGCCGTGGGGAAGGTCGAATCGCAACGGGCGGCGGCAGCGCCGGCAGTCGTCGCCGTCGCGATTGCGCAGCGACTGGACCTGGCGCGCCTGCCGGTCGCTGCGGCGGGCCCACGGGTTCACGGAGCGGAGGAGGATGGTCAGGCGCTTCATTGCGCCCGCTTTAGGCGGCACAGGTTTCGATTTCGCTAGTGGCTCAGCAGCTCGCCGAGGTCGAACACGACGGCGTTGATCGCCAGCGCGGTGAAGACGATCCCGGCGATCGCCAGCTTGATCTCCCACTCGCGCGAGTTCTGGATCTTGCTGACCAGGCTGACCGGCTTGTCGCTTGGCACCGGATCGCGCCGGATCCGCGACGGCCGCGCCTCCGCCTCCAGCTCGACGGTCTTCTTGCTGCTCGGTTTCGAAGTCTTGATCACCACCGCTCCCTAACCGGCCTTTGGTTAGCATTGGGTTACGCAAGCGTGTCGATCGACGTCACGGACTTACTCGATGACGGCCCTTTCCCCCGGGTCAGAATTCACTTCGTCACGCGGCTGAACCTGTGCCACAGTACCGCCAGGAGGGGGCTCCATGCAGTTCCATTTGACCAAGCCGCTGCACGTCTCCGACTGATGGCCCGGGCCCGCACCATGGACGAGTTCCGCGCCTGCCAGCGCGCGCTCGGCGAGGCGATCAAGGCCGCGTCCGCCAATTTCGCGCCGTTCGCGCCGCGGCCGAGCGACGTCGTCATTTCGCCCTACGGCAAATCGGGCACCACATGGCTCCAGCAGACCTTCCACACCCTGCGCACCCGCGGCGACATGCATTTCGACGATATTTCGCGGGTGGTGCCGTGGATCGAGACTTCGGCGCTGTTGGGGATCGACCTCAACGCCGAGCAGCGGGCCGACCCGCGCGGATTCAAAAGCCATTTGAGCTACACAAGGGTGCCCAAGGGCGCGCGCTACGTCGTTTCGTTGCGCGATCCCAAGGACGCGTTCGTGTCGATGTTCCGCTTCATGGAAGGCTGGTTCATCGATCCCGGCACGGTCAGCATAGAGGATTTTTTCGAAGGCTGGGCGCGCGGCGGCGGGCCCGAGGGCGAAGGCTATTGGAGCCACCTCAAGAGCTGGTGGGCCGTGCGCGACCGGCGCGACGTGC
>JAZJZB010000116.1:4189-4745 GCA_040390085.1 Pseudomonadota bacterium
GCCAAAGAGGAAAAAGCCCTGCGGTCTTCCGGAAAAATACTGCACGACGTCATCGAGGCGGTGGCGCGCGCGTCGTTTCCCGGCGTGAACCTGCTCGAGCTCGACGAACTCGCTGGCCGCGTCGTGAAAAGCGCCGGCGCGACGTGCTGCTGTTCACCTACGGCAACATGGTGCGCGATCCGGCCGGCCATATCCGCCGCCTCGCCGACTTCGCCGCAATCCCGCTCGACGAGGAGCTGCTCGCGCTGGCGCTCGAGCGCTCGAGCCTTGCCTACATGCTGGCCCACAAGGACCGGTTCGACGACGCGATGATGCGCGCCTGTTCAGAGCAGCTTGCCGGAATTCCGCCGGGCAGCGACAGCGCCAAGGTCCGCAAGGGCGGCATCGGCGGCCACAAGGATGAGCTTTCGCCCCAGCTGTCGCAGCGGATGGACGAGATGTGGGCCGAACAGATCGCCGGGCCGCTCGGGTTCGCCGACTTCGCAGCGCTGGAGGCTGCGCTCTAGGCCACCGACTCATTATGTCGCAACCAGATCCGGATTGAAGCGAGCTGGAC
>JAZJZB010000117.1:0-6789 GCA_040390085.1 Pseudomonadota bacterium
GAGCGGCATCGGCGACTTCCGCTACATCATGAAATGGAACGAATATAATTCGCCGATGCGGCGCAACGTGACAATCGAGGACGTCGGCGGCGCGGGACTCTATTTGCTGTCCGACCTCGCGAGCGGAGTGACCGGCGAAATCCACCATGTCGACGCCGGCTACAATGTCGTCGGAATGAAAGCCGAGGACGCGCCGGACATCGCGACCGTCTGATGGCCGACATTGCCCGCAGAGTCCGACTAACGGGGCTTGTGCAGGGCGTGTTTTACCGGGTGTGGGCGCAGGGCCAGGCGCGCGAGCTGGGGATCAGCGGCTGGATTCGCAATTGCGCCGATGGCTCGGTCGAAGTTCATCTTGGCGGCGACGAGAATGCCGTTGACCGAATGATCGAGCGAATGCGGCGCGGTCCCGCCAACGCGCGGGTCGATGAACTCACTGTCGAAGACGCGGAAGGCGAGACTCCCGGCCGCTTCGAGGTTCGGCACTAACCCGCGAACGGGTCTCGCACCAAAATCGTATCATCGCGCTCGGGCGAGGTGCTGACCAGCGCTACCGGACAACGGATCAGCTCCTCGATCCGGCGCACATATTTGATCGCCCGCGCCGGCAAATCGGCCCAGCTGCGCGCGCCTCTGGTCGAGCCCGGCCAGCCTTCGATCTCCTCGAACACCGGCTCGACGCGCGCCTGGTCGGCGGCGTGGGGCGGGAGATAGTCGAACTCCTGCCCGTCGATCCGATAGCCGGTGCAGATTTTCACCGTCTCGAAGCCGTCGAGCACGTCGAGCTTGGTGAGCGCCACTCCAGTGACTCCGCTGACCGCGACCGCCTGGCGGACGAGCACCGCGTCGAACCAGCCGCAGCGGCGGCGGCGGCCGGTGACCGTCCCGAACTCATGGCCGCGCTCGCCGAGCTTCTGCCCAATCTCATTATCCTGCTCGGTCGGGAACGGGCCGGAACCGACGCGGGTGGTGTAGGCCTTGACGATTCCCAGCACGAAGCCGGCGCCCGAGGGCCCAATCCCGCTGCCCGAGCCGGTCGTGCCGGCGACGGTGTTGGACGAGGTGACGAACGGATAGGTGCCGTGGTCGACGTCGAGCAGCACGCCCTGGGCGCCTTCGAACAGGATTCGCTTGTTGCCGCGAAGCGCGCAGTCGAGGTCGCGCCACACCGGCTTGGCGTAGGGCAAGACGAAATCGGCGATCTCGCTCAAGTCCCTGAGCAGGCGCGCGCGGTCGACCGGCGGCTCGTTGAAGCCGGCGCGCAGCGCGTCATGATGCGCGCACAGGCGATCGAGCTGCGGTCCGAGCTCGCCAAGGTGGGCGAGGTCGCAAACGCGGATCGCGCGGCGGCCAACCTTGTCCTCGTATGCGGGGCCGATGCCGCGGCGGGTCGTGCCGATCTTGCCGGCGCCGGAGGCGTCCTCGCGCAAACCGTCAAGATCGCGGTGGATCGGGAGGATGAGCGGGCAGGTTTCGGCGATCCTCAGGATGTCAGGGGTGACTTCGACGCCCTGCTCGCGAATACGCTCGACCTCGGCCTTGAGCGCCCATGGATCGAGCACGACGCCGTTGCCGATCACCGAGGGCGTGCCGCGCACGATCCCGCTCGGGAGCAGCGACAGCTTGTAGGTCTGGTCGCCGACCACCAGCGTGTGGCCGGCGTTGTGGCCGCCCTGGAAGCGAACCACCATGTCGGCGCGGCTCGCAAGCCAATCGACGATCTTGCCCTTGCCTTCGTCGCCCCACTGGGCGCCGATGACGGTCACGTTACCCACGATGATTCCTTAGCTTTGTGCGGCCCGCGCGCTCCTACGGGCGAAGCACGCCCGCGTCCAGCCGAGCGCCAATCGTTGACGCGGCGGAACAGAAAATGCGGCTGGCGCGTATTGCACTTCCGTTACGCGACGAGAGAGCGCGGACGACTGCGACCACCACAAGGGGAAAGTTTAATCATGAAAACCACCACCGTTCTGGCGATTGCCCTCGGCCTTGGCTCGCTCGCGGCGTGCAACAAGAGCCCGCAGGAGCAGACCGCCGACAACATCGAGGCCAATGCCGAGAATACGGCGGACACGATCGAGGCCAACGCCGACAACGCCGCCGAAAACATGCAGGCGAACGCCGGGAACGCGGCGGATGCCGCGCGCAACGCCGCCGACCAGGTCCGCGACGCGGACGATAACAAGCACTAAGCGCTACCGTCCCCGCTCGCACGCAGGTGGGGCAAAGGGCGTCCCGATCGGGACGCCCTTTTTTTGCGTGTAACCGTCAAAAGCTCAGCGGAACGACCTCGCGGACGCCCGGGAGCTGTTTGAGTTGCTGGGCGACATCGGGCGTGATCGGGTCGTCGACCGCGACCAAAGCGACCGCTTCGCCTTCCCCCTCGCGCCGGCCGAGATTGAAGGTCGCGATGTTGATCTTGTTTTCGCCGAGCCTGGTGCCGAGCGCGCCGATAAAGCCGGGGGCGTCGGTGTTGACGATGTAGATCATCTGCCCGGCGAGCTCGGCCTCGACCGGAATTCCGAAGATCTTGACCAGCCGGGGCGCGCGGTTGCCGAACAAGGTGCCTTCGACGCGCTTGGGGCCATGGTCGGTGCCGACGGTGACCGCGACGAGCGTGTGGTAGTCGCCTTCACCTTCGTTGCGGATCTCGCGCACCGCGATCCCGCGCTCCTTCGCGAGGTAGGGCGCGTTGACCATGTTCACCGTGTCCGACCAGGTGCGCATGACTCCGGCGAGCACGGCGCCCGTAATCGGCTTGATGTTGAGCTCGGCGGCATGGCCTTCGACTTCGATGTCGAGCGAGCGGATCTCGGTGCCCGCGATCTGGCCGATTAGCCGCCCGAGCCGCTCGGCAAGGCCCATGTAAGGCCGCAGCCGCGGCGCTTCCTCGGCAGACAGCGAGGGTACGTTGACCGCGTTGGTGATCCCGCCGAGCAGCAGATAATCGCTCATCTGCTCGGCGATCTGGATCGCGACATTGACCTGCGCTTCGGTGGTCGAGGCGCCAAGGTGCGGCGTGCAGATGAGCCCGCGCGTGCCGAACAGCGGATTGGCTTTGGCGGGTTCCTCCTGGAACACGTCGAGCGCAGCGCCGGCGACGTGGCCGCTCTCCAGCGCGTCCTTGAGCGCGGCTTCGTCGATCAGCCCGCCGCGCGCGCAATTGACGATGCGCACGCCGGGCCTGGTCCTGGCGAGCGCTTCGCGGCTGAGGATCCCGCGGGTCTGATCGGTAAGCGGCGTGTGCAAGGTGATGAAGTCGGCTCGGGCCAACAGCTCGTCGAGCTCGACCTTGTCGACGCCGAGCTCGACCGCGCGTTCGGCCGACAGGAACGGGTCGTAGGCGACGACTTTCATCTTGAGGCCGTGAGCCCGGTCGGCGACGATCGAGCCGATATTGCCGCAGCCGACCAGGCCGAGGGTCTTGCCGGCCAGTTCGACTCCCATGAAGCGGTTCTTCTCCCACTTGCCCGACTGGGTCGACTGGTCGGCCTGCGGAATCTCGCGGGCGAGCGCGAACAGCATCGCGATCGCATGCTCGGCAGTGGTGATGGAATTGCCGAACGGCGTGTTCATGACCACGATTCCGCGGGCGCTCGCGGCGGGCACGTCGATCGTGTCGACCCCGATACCGGCGCGGCCGATCACCTTGAGGCGCGGCAAAGCAGCGTCCATCGCCGCGGCGTTGACCCGCGTCGAGGAGCGGACTGCAAGGCCGTCGTAGCCGCCGATGATCGCCGCGAATTCCTCCGGCCCAAGGCCCGGCTTTTCATCGACGTGGATTCCGCGGTCGCGGAAGATCGCTGCAGCGCGCGGATCCATCTTGTCGGAGATGAGGACTTTGACTTGCTCGGTCACGCCGTCATCTCCCACGCCCAATCAAGCCATCGGCCGAGCGCCTCGATGTCGGCGGTGTCGACCGTCGCGCCGCACCAGATGCGAAGCCCCGGCGGCGCATCGCGATAAGCGCCGATGTCGTAGGCGGCATCCTCGGCATCGAGCAGCTTGGCGATCGCCTTCTGCCGCGCCTTGTTCGCCTCGAGGTCGGAGCGGTCGGCGAATTGCAGGCATACCGACGTGTTCGAACGGATCGCAGGGTCGTCGGCAAGATGCTCGATCCAGCCGGCCGATTGGACCCAGCGGTCGAGCGCTGCGGCATTGGCGTCGGCGCGGGCGATCAGGCCCTTGAGCCCGCCGACCCGCTCCGCCCAGCCGACCGCGAACAGCCAGTCCTCGACGCACAGCATCGAGGGCGTGTTGATCGTCTCGCCCTTGAACACGCCCTCGATCAGCTTGCCCCCCGCCTTCGCGGGGGCAGGCGCCGTCAGGCGGAAGATCTTGGGCAGCGGCCGCGGCGCCGGCTCGCGCTCGAGGCGCTCCACCGCGCGCGGGCTGAGCACGATCATGCCGTGCGCGGCCTCGCCGCCGAGCGCCTTCTGCCAGCTGAAGGTGCCGACATCGATCTTCGCCCACTCGATATGCTGCGCGAAGGCGGCCGAGGTCGCGTCGCAGATCGAAAGCCCGGTGCGGTCGTCGGCGATCCAGTCGGCGTTTGAGACGCGGACCCCGCTGGTCGTGCCGTTCCAGGTGAAGACGATGTCACTGGCCGGGTCGATTCCGTCGAGGTCGGGCATGACGCCGTAATCGGCGGTGCGCACCTCGGCGTCGAGCTTGAGTTGCTTGGCGACGTCGGTGACCCAGCCGGCGCCGAAGCTTTCCCAGGCGAGCATGGTCACCGGCCGCGGCCCGAGCAGCGACCAGATCGCCATCTCCATCGCGCCGGTATCGGACGCCGGGACGATGCCAAGCCGGTAATCGGCGGGAAGGCCAAGCAAGGCGTGGGTGCGCTCGATGGCGTCCTGCAGCTTCGCTTTGCCAAGCGCTCCGCGGTGCGATCGGCCGAGCGCGCCGGTGTCGAGCGATTGCGGCAGCCAGCCGGGCGGCTTGGCGCACGGGCCGGACGAAAAATACGGGCGGGTCGGACGGTCGTCGGGTTTCGCCAGGCGCTGATCAGCGCCGGCGGCAATGGTATCGGTCAATCTTACTCTCCTCACAGAGAGCTCGCGCCGCGTTGGGACGGCGTGGCCCGCTGCCGGCTGTAACGGATGACTCGGGTGAGGCAATGAGCCGCGTGAAAGATTCGCGCCCGAATCCGTCCAACGCTCAATGCTGCAACGCACAACGGCTTGAATTTGCTCGTTTCGGCTCTTTGACGACCTCCGAAAAACGATTCACCGCGCTCAGCTGACGGTTCGTCCCGCAAGAGCGATCGGAAGGTTGAATTCGTTAACCATCCGGAAGCAGTGTCCGCTCACCACCTCGCGAATGGGTAAGTCGCAGGTCGGTAGTGGGGGCTGGGGGGCCCTGACTTGGATGGAACCTCCGGCGTGACGCACTCTCGTGCGTGGCGTGCGGGTATTTTTTTTGGAGCGGGGAATTCATGGCGCAAGTTCTGGCCACGACCGCAGGGTTGTTCCGCGACCGCGATCTGTTTGTGCATGACGGCGCCAAGTTGCGCCGTTTTCGCATTTCCGCTCCAGTCCAGGCCGCGCTGTTCGTCATCCTCCTCGGACTCGTCGCCTGGGCCAGCTATGCGACTGCCCGCCTGATCACCCGCCCACACAGCCTTTCAATTTCCGCAGCGACCGAAGCCCGCGCCCAGATGATCGAACGGCGCCAGGCGCTGATCGAAGCTGCGCTGTCCGGGCAGAAGCTCGATGCAACGCAGATCGCTGCGGTCGTCAGCGGCGGCCGCGCAGCGAGCGATGGACCGCTTGCCCGGGTCGAGCAGCAGCAGCTCGAGCAAGCCGCACTCGTCGCCAAGGCGCTGGACGTGCGCTACCAAGTCACCGCCGCCGAGCTGAGGAGGCTGGGCATCACGCCAGCCCGCGTCGGCAACGACGGCGGCGTTGGCGGCCCATTCGTCAGCGCCGGCAATTCGACCTTCAAGACCCTGTTCGACAGCTGGAAGAAGCTCGATCAGCTGCAGGACGGAGTCATCGCGATCCCGTCGGACAAGCCGGTGCGGATGAACGTCGAATTCACCAGCGGCTTCGGAGTCCGCTCCGATCCGTTCCACGCCGGTGCCGCGATGCACCCGGGAATCGACCTTGCCGGCACCTACGGCACGCCGATCTATGCGACCGCCGACGGCACCGTCCTCCGCGCCGGATGGAACAGCGGCGGCTATGGCAACATGGTCGAACTCGACCATGGTCGCGGGATCATGACCCGCTACGGCCACATGTCGGCGGTGCTCGTGAATGCCGGCGACCATATCACTCGCGGCCAGCAGATCGGCCGCATGGGCTCGACCGGCCGCTCGACCGGCAACCATTTACACTATGAAGTGCGCATCGACGGGCGCGCGGTGAACCCGATCCCGTTCATGAAATCGACTGATTATGTCCTCGCAATGCAGCGCCGCGCCAATGCGGCGCCGATGGACCTGGCGATCGGCGGACCGGGCGGCTCACACTAAGCCGCAGGTTGTCGCCACGGGCGGCGCTTCCTATGTCGCTGTCGTGAGCGACATCATTCTCACCGAAAATGCGGCCAGGCGCGTGGCGTGGATCGCCGAGCGCCAGCACAAGCCCGCCATCCTCCGGCTCGCGGTCGACGGCGGCGGCTGCGCCGGCTTTACCTACAAATTCGACCTCGCCGAGGCGGCGGACAGCGACGATACGGTCGCCGAGACCGACGGCGTCAAGTTGGTGGTCGACCCGGTCAGCCTCGACCTGGTGCGCGGCTCCGCGGTCGATTTCGTCGAGGATCTCGGCGGCGCCGCGT
>JAZJZB010000118.1:0-2604 GCA_040390085.1 Pseudomonadota bacterium
CGAGACCGTCGAGCGCGTCCGCCTCGACACCAAGGACTATCAGTACCTCTACCATGACGGCGACATGCTCGTGTTCATGGACAAGGACACCTACGAGCAGGTGTCGCTGCCCGAGGACCTGATCGGCGAGTCCGCCGCCTTCCTCCAGGACGGCATGGACGTGGTGATGGAGCTCTACAACGAGCGGCCGATCTCGGTGCAGATGCCGGCGCAGATCGAAGCGACGATCGTCGAAGCCGACGCGGTGGTGAAGGGCCAGACCGCGAGCTCGAGCTACAAGCCGGCCGTGCTCGATAATGGCGTGCGAGTGATGGTCCCGCCGCACATCACCAGCGGCACCAAGATCGTGGTCGATACCTACAGCCGCGAATATGTCCGCCGCGCGGACTAATCGATGGTAGCCCATTCCGGCCTGATCACCGTCATGACCCGAGCCGCCCGCAAGGCCGCGCCGCGCCTTCGCCGCGACTTCGGCGAGGTCGAGCAGCTTCAGGTCAGCCGCAAGGGCCCGGCCGACTTCGTCTCGATGGCCGACAAGCGCGCCGAGGAGACGATCGTCGATGAGCTTCGCAATGCGCGGCCCGACTGGGGCATGTTGCTCGAGGAAGGCGGCGAGATCGCGGGCAATCCGGACAAGCCGCGGTGGATCGTCGACCCGCTCGATGGAACCACCAACTTTCTTCACGGAGTCCCGCATTTCGCGATCTCGATCGCGGTCGAGGAGAAAAAAGCCGGCGGGGGCACCGAGATCACCCAGGGACTGGTCTACCAGCCGCTGACCGACGACAGCTATTGGGCCGAAAAGGGCCGCGGCGCCTGGCTTCAGGACGCCCGGCTGCGGGTGTCGGCCCGGCGCGACCTCAGCGACACGCTGATCGGCACCGGAATGCCGCATTGCGGCCGCGGCGATCCGGAGAGCTGGGCCAAGATTTACGCCGCGGTTGCTCCCCAGGTCTCGGGCGTCCGCCGGTTCGGCTCGGCGTCGCTCGATTTCGCCTGGATCGCAGCCGGCCGGATGGACGGCTTCTGGGAGGACGATCTCGACCTTTGGGACAGCGCGGCCGGAGTGCTGCTGGTCAAGGAAGCGGGCGGGTTCGTGACCGATTACCGCGGTGGCGACCGCTCGTTCGAGCGGCGCGAATATGTCGCCGGCTCGGGCGCGATCCACAACAAGCTGCAAAAGCTCGTCGCCGGCGCGCTGAGAAGCTAGCTACTTACGATAGCCGATGTGCTTCTCGAACTTGGCGAGAATGCTCGTCCAGAATTCGAGATTATCGATCAACAACAGGGGCGGGACGCCGCCGTCGTCAAGATCGACGTCCATCTCGAGTATCGGATCATTCTCCTTGTCGAGGAAGGCGCGTCCAAATCGCTCCGACTTGTTCCACTCGTTCAGCGTCTCGAGCGGCAGTGGCTGCGCAAAATCATAGCCCGAGTGGAATTGCACGGTCGCGCAATCCTTGTGGTCGGTGCAGTTGTAAAAGAAGACCTGGAACGTGGTGCCGGATGCACCGCTGGTGATCATCGGGTCGCCCACTTTGTCGATTCCGAGCTTGGCGACATAACCGTTGGCCTGCATTGCGTTGACCAAAGATTGCGGGTCCTGCGCACGCACCATCTCAGCCTGGGCCACGGGCGCCGCCGCAGCCAGCGCGGCGACCGCGATCGGTTTGAAGAACAGCATGTCGTTTCATCCCCCCGGTTGAAGATGCAAAGCTGTTCCTGCACCAGACGGCTGTCAATGCCGCTTCGGACGGTTGCGACCAGCAACTCGCTGCCCTAAAGCCCGCCCCAAGTTTCGAGCCCCTGGAGTTTCCCTTGGCAAGCGTTGCCGCCGGCTACCTGCCGATCCTGCTGTTCCTGATCGTCGCGCTCGGTCTGTCCGCGGCGTTCGTGGTGCTGCCGATGATCGTCGCGCGCTTCACCGGCGCGCACCGGCCCGACCCGGCCAAGCTCAGCGAATATGAATGCGGCTTCCCGGCGTTCGAGGACGCCCGCGCCGAGTTCGACGTCCGCTTCTATTTGGTGGCGATCCTGTTCATCGTGTTCGACCTCGAAGCCGCCTTCCTGTTCCCGTGGGCGGTCAGCCTCGGCTTCACCAAATGGACTGGCTGGGCGGCGATGATGATCTTCCTGATCGAGCTTGGCCTTGGCCTTGCTTATGCGTGGAAGAAAGGGGCGCTCGAATGGGAGTGATGCTCAGCCCCAACGAAGACCGGATGCCGACCGAGGAGGAGCTGGCGCGGATTGCCGGGCTGGTCCCGGGCGAAGTCGACCAGAAGAAGCTGCTCGAGCTCCAGCAGTCGCTCAATGAAAAGGGGTTCATGGTCACCACGGCCGAGGATTTGTTCACTTGGGCGCGGACGGGCTCGCTGTGGTGGATGACCTTCGGCCTGGCCTGCTGCGCGGTCGAGATGATCCATGTGAACATGCCGCGCTATGACCTTGAAAGGTTTGGCGTTGCTCCGCGCGCGAGCCCGCGCCAGTCGGACGTGATGATCGTCGCCGGGACGCTGTGCAACAAGATGGCCCCGGCGCTGCGGCGGGTCTACGACCAGATGAGCGAGCCGCGCTACGTCATCTCGATGGGCAGCTGCGCCAACG
>JAZJZB010000119.1:0-13886 GCA_040390085.1 Pseudomonadota bacterium
GACCTCTGCAGTGCGATTGCAGCGCTCTCCCATCTGAGCTACAGCCCCGCGCCTTCCAGCCAGGCGGTGGACCCGATGGGATCGGGCCGCGGAGAGCGGCTCCACTAGCGGCGATTCCCGGCCCTTGCAATCGCCTGTCCCGCAACAGCTTCGGCCCGCCGATTTGGCTCCAATTGCGCACCCCCGGACAGGAACGGGCCCGAGTGCCTGTTCGTTTCTTCCCAAGCGTATCGGCCGGTATCCCCGCCGGCCCTTTAACCGTGGGAGGACTTGCATGGCATATGACCGTTACGACACGCGGGACACGCCGCGTGACGATCGTTCGCGATGGTCCGAGGATCGTTATTCAGGCCGCGGCTGGCGCGGTGACAACCGCCCCGAAAGCCGCGCCAGCCGCGAGGATCGCGGCTTCTTCGAGCGCGCCGGCGACGAGATTGCGTCCTGGTTCGGAGACGACGACGCCGATCGGCGCCGCCGCGAGGGCTCACGCCAGGAGCGGTGGGAAAGCCCGGACCGCGATGTCGAGCGCGAGCGCGGCAGCGGCTATCGGCCGATCACCGGCGATTACGGACGGTCGGAACGCTACTTCAGCGGCAGCGACTACGGCCGCGGCGAACCGGAGAATTTCGGGCGCTACGATCGCTCGCAGACGCCCTACGGCCGCGACGAATATCGCCGCACGAGCTTCGCCGGATCGCGCGATTTCGGCCGTGATCAGGACCCGCATTATCGCAGCTGGCGCGACCGTCACTTGAGCGAGCTCGACCGCGATTACGACGAGTTTCGCCGCGAGAACCAGTCGCGCTTTGAAAGCGAGTTCGGCACCTGGCGCGAGCGGCGGCAGCAGAAACGCTCCCTGCTCGGCCAGGTCCGCGAGCATATGGAAGTGGTCGGCAATGACGACGAACATGTCGGCACCGTCGATCGCGTCGCCGGCGACCGCCTCATCCTCGCCAAGTCCGATCCTGACAGCGGCGGCGCGCATCATTCGCTGAGCTGCTCGGACATCGACCGGGTCGAGGGCGACCGGGTGATCCTCGACTGCTCGGCCGACCAGGCGCGCAACCGCTGGCGCGACGAGAGCCGCGGACGCGCGCTGTTCGAGCGCGAGGAGCAGGGCGAGATGGGCCCGCGGATGCTCGATCGAAGCTTTGAGGGCACCTACCGCTAAAGCGGTGGAGAGCTGAGCCTCCAGCGACGGAGGCTGACGCGAGGCCCGGCCGGGCTGTCCCCTTCCCGGCCGGGCCTTTTCTACAGGCGCGCATGCACCTATGCCGCGAGCAAAGGGAGAGTGAACAAATGGCCAAAGCCTGGCACCTCAAGAGCCGCCCGGAAGCAATGCCGACCGCGGACAATTTCGAACTCAAGCACTTCGACCTGCCAAAGGTCGAGGACGGCATGATCCGGGTCCGCAATCAGTGGCTTTCGGTTGACCCCTACATGCGCGGCCGGATGAACGACGCGAAGAGCTACGTCCCGCCGTTCCAGGTCGGCGCTCCGCTCGAGGGCGGAGCGATCGGCGAAGTGGTCGAGAGCAAGGCCGACGGCTTTGCCAAGGGCGACCTGGTGCTGCACATGGGCGGCTGGCGCGACGAGGCGGCGGTGCCCGCGCGAGGAGCGCTCAAGCTGCCCGAGCTGGGCGCGAAGCCGGAGCAGTTCCTCGGCATCCTCGGCACCACCGGCGCGACCGCTTATTTCGGCCTGCTCGACGCGGCGGCGGCGAAGGAAGGTGACGTCGTGTTCGTGTCGGCGGCGGCCGGCGCGGTCGGCTCGGCGGTCGTCCAGATCGCCAAGGCCAGGGGCATGACGGTGATCGGAACTGCTGGCGGCAAGGAGAAGTGCGATTTCGTGCGCTCGCTCGGCGCCGACAAGGTCGTCGACTATCGCGCCGGTCCGTTGCTCAAGAACCTGAGGGCCGCGGCGCCCGACGGCATCGACGTCTATTTCGACAATGTCGGTGGCGACCATCTCGACGCAGCGCTGGCGCTCGCGCGCAACCAGGCGCGCTTCGCGATCTGCGGCATGATTCAGGGCTACAACAAGCCGGGGCCAACGAGCCTTCGCTTCATCATGCGGATCATCGCTGCGCGCATCCAGCTCAAGGGCTTCCTGGTGTTCGACTACCAATCGCGGATGGACGAATTCTACCGCGACATGGCGGGCTGGCTGAAGAGCGGCGCGGTCAAGGCGGAAGAGACGGTCGTCAAGGGGCTGGACAAGACGCCCGAAGCCTTCCTCGGCCTGTTCAGCGGCGCCAACACCGGAAAGATGCTGGTCAAGCTTTAAGCGCAGCCATGCCGGGGGCATGGCGAACACAGAGCTCTAGAACCGGCAAGCGGCCGGGTTGCCGCTTTGATATCCGGTGCGCAGCGCGTTGGTGCGCTGGGCGGAGGTGCCGTGGGTGAAGCTTTCCGGCACGACACGGCCCTGCGTCTGCTTCTGCAAGGTATCGTCGCCGATCGCTTCGGCGGCACGCATGCCTTCCTCGAAATCGCCTTGCTCCATCACCGGCTGGCCGTCGGGCGCCTTGGCGTTGGCGGCCCAGACGCCCGCGTAGCAATCGGCCTGCAGCTCGACCTTGACCTGGACGGCATTGCCTTGGGCTTCGCTCGCCCGCGCCTGCAGGTTCTGCGCCTGGTCGAGCGTTCCGGTCAGGTCCTGGACGTGGTGGCCGACTTCATGGGCGATGACATAGGCCATTGCGAAGTCGCCGGGCGCCTGGAAGCGGCGCGAAAGCTCGCTGAAGAAGTCGGTGTCGAGGTAGATTTTCTTGTCGGTCGGGCAATAGAACGGGCCCATCGCCGATTGGGCCGCGCCGCAGCCCGACTGGTCCGCCTCCGAATAGAAGACCAGCGTGGCCGGCGTGTAGCCGACCCCCTGCGGCTGCAGCAGCTTCGACCAGGTGTCCTCGGTGCTCGCAAGCACCTGCAGCGTGAAACGCCTGGTATTGGGGTCGACCCGGCTTTGCCCGGCTGGAGCGCCGACCTGCGGGCTTGGCGCGACTCCGCCGCCGAGACTGCCGAGCCCGCCGAGCGAGCTCAGCAGGAAATAACCGATGACGACGACGATCACGCCGCCGAGGCCGAACCGGCTGGCGATCATCGGGATCAGGCAACCGAGCGCGTTGCCGCCGCCAAGCCCGCCGCCGAAGCCGCTGCGGCCGGTGTCGTCCTGGAAATTGCTGCTTTCGCGCTCGTCACCGAACCGCATGCGCATCCTCCTGTTTCCCTGCTCCCAATGCACGGAGTTCCCGGCGGTTGCATTTGCCCGCTTGCGCCGCAAGGAGCGAGGCCAAGGAGACTCGCATGTTCCTCGAAGGCAAAGTCGCGCTCGTCACCGGTTCAACCTCGGGCATCGGCCTGGCGATCGCCAAGGCGCTTGCGGCCGAAGGCGCGAAGCTGATGATCAACGGCTTCGGCGACCCGGCCGAGATCGAGCGCGAATGCGCGGCGCTGGGAGCGATCCACGACGGCGCCGATATGTCCGATCCCGCGGCGATCGAACGCATGATGAAGCGCTGCGCCGACGAGCTCGGCCCGGTCGACGTGCTGGTCAACAATGCTGGGATTCAGCATATCTCCCCAGTCGAGGATTTCCCGCCTCAGAAATGGGACGCGATCATCGCGATCAACCTGTCGTCGGCGTTCCACACGACGCGGCTTGCGGTGCCGGCAATGAAGCAGAACAAGTGGGGCCGGATCATCAACACGGCGAGCGCGCACAGCCTGGTCGCATCGCCCAACAAGAGCGCTTATGTCGCGGCCAAGCATGGCATCGCCGGCTTCACCAAGACAGTCGCGCTGGAAACCGCGCGCGACGGCATCACCGTCAATTGCATTTCGCCCGGCTACGTGTGGACGCCGCTGGTCGAAAGCCAGATCCCCGATACGATGAAAACCCGCGGGCTGACCCGCGAGCAGGTGGTGAACGATGTGTTGCTCGCCGCCCAGCCGACCAAGCGGTTCGTGACGCCCGAGGAGGTGGCGGCGACTGCGCTGTTCCTGTGCCGCGACGAGGCCGGATCGATCACTGGCACCAATCTCAGCATCGACGGCGGCTGGACCGCCGCCTAAGCTGCCGCCCAATGCGCTTTTCCGTCATCCTGGCTGCGGTGCCAATCCTCGCCGCCTGCACGGTGATCCAGCAGCCGTCGGGCATGATCCCGCAATGGACGAGCGCGTGGCGCCAGGTGGTGACCAAGAATGACGAAGCGCGGCTGCGCGACTGGCGCAAGAGCTTCGTCAGCGCGCTGGAGGCTGCGCGCAAAAGCGGCCATTCGGCGGAAATCGCCAGGGAGGGCGCGCTGCTCGATCCGGATTCGGCGCTCGACAAGCCGGCGATCCCGAACGGCACTTACCGCTGCCGGGTGATCAAGCTTGGCGCCAAGGCCGCCGGCAATCTCGATTATGTGTCCTATCCGGGCTTCACTTGCCGGATCCGTGCGGAGCACGACATGCAGCGGCTGCGCAAGCTCGACGGCTCGCAGCGCTACGTCGGGATCATCTTTCCCAACGATGCGATCCGCGAGGTCTTTCTCGGCACGCTTGCGCTCGGCGACGAGCAGCGCGCGATGCAATATAGCCAGGACGAAACCCGCGACGTCGCGGGCTTCGTCGAGCGCATCGGCCCCAATCGCTGGCGACTGCTGATGCCCCGGCCCCATTTCGAATCCCAGCTCGATGTGATGGAGCTGGTCCCCTCAAACCCATGAGTGCGTTGATGAAGAAATTGCTTTTCCTGGCGGCCGCCGCGATGACCCTGACCATGCCCGCAACCGCTGCGACTTTGTCGGACTCGATCCGCGCCGACATGCCGCAGCTGATGACGCTGTACCGCGACCTCCACGCCAATCCCGAGCTCAGCATGCAGGAGGTCCGGACCCCGGCAATGCTCGCCGCCGAGATGCGCAAGCTCGGCTTCCAGGTGACCGAGCATGTCGGCAAGACGGGTGTGGTCGCGGTGATGAAGAACGGCGCCGGGCCGGTGCTCCTGATCCGCGCCGACATGGATGCCCTCCCGGTCAAGGAACAGACGGGCTTGCCATTCGCCTCGAAGGTCCGCGCAAAGACGATCGACGGAGTCGAGAGCGACGTGATGCACGCCTGCGGGCACGATACGCACATCACCACCTGGCTCGGGACCGCGCGCCGGCTCTCGGCGATGAAGGACCAATGGGCCGGGACGGTCGTGATGATCCTCCAGCCGGGCGAGGAAGTCGGCCTCGGCGCCAAGGCGATGCTCGATGACGGGCTGTACACCCGCTTTCCAAAACCCGACGTGTTGCTCGCCTTCCACGACAGCGCCTCGCTTCCCGCCGGCGTGATCGGAGTTACCCGCGGCTATGCGCTGGCCAATGTCGACAGCGTTGATATCGACGTGAAGGGCATCGGCGGGCATGGCGCCTACCCGCAGGCGACCAAGGATCCGATCGTGCTCGCAAGCCGGATCGTCGTCGCGCTGCAGACGCTGGTCAGCCGCGAGAACAGCCCGTTCGACCCGGCCGTGGTAACCGTCGGCAGCTTCCAGGGC
This sequence comes from Pseudomonadota bacterium, assembly GCA_040390085.1. GTDB lineage: Bacteria > Pseudomonadota > Alphaproteobacteria > Sphingomonadales > Sphingomonadaceae > Sphingomicrobium. The sequence goes on from JAZJZB010000119.1 coordinate 5,530, forward strand.
GGGACCAAGCACAACATCATCCCCGACGATGCCAGGCTGCAGCTGACGGTGCGCAGCTACACGCCGGAAGTGCGCAAGAAGCTGCTCGACGGGATCGCCCGGATCGCGCGCGGCGAAGCGATCGCGGCCGGAATGCCCGAAGACCGAATGCCGGCCGTCAACGTCCGCGAGCCCTACACGCCATCCACCTTCAACACTGCCAAGCTGTCTAGCCGCTTGCTCGAATTGTTCGGCTCGCATTTCGGCGCAGACCGGGTGGTCGACGCCAAGGCGGTGATGGGCGGCGAGGATTTCAGCCAGTTCTGGCTTGCCGACAAGACCAAGGAGGCGACCATCTTCTGGGTCGGCGGCGTGCCCAAGGCCAAGTGGGACGCGGCCGGCGGCGACGAGTCCAAGCTGCCCTCGCTCCACAGCCCATTCTGGGCGCCGGAGGCTGACACGGTGATTTCGACCGCGACCGAGGCGATGACCGTCGCTGCGCTGGACATCCTCAAGAAGGGCTGAAATCGGCGGTTCGCGCGCCCGTTCATCACTTCTTTGTAAAATTTAGCGACACCTGCGGCATGTCGGTGCAATTGACACTGGGCCGCGCATGGACGCGCTGATCGCCTTCTGGAGCCACGCGCTTGCTGCCGCGGTGTTCGCAGCGCTCGTGTTCTGGCGCCTCGGCGATGCGGCTCGCCAGCCGGCGCAGCGGTTGCTTGCCGGTGCCTTCGCGATGACCGCCTGCTGGGCTTGGCTGACGGCAGTGTCCCCAGGCAGCTTCGTTGCGGCCTACGCGGAAAGCGCCCGGAACCTGCTGTGGATCAGCCTGCTGTACAGCCTGTCGAGCGCGGACGACGACCGCCAGCACGGACTAAGGCTGGTTTACGCCGCAGTCGCAGCGGTGATCGGCATGCAGCTGGTCGCAATCACATTGTCGATGATCTCGCCGAGCGACGCGATCACCCAAACGCGCACCATTCTGCGCATCACGGCTTCGGCTGGCGCGCTGGTGCTGGTCCACAACCTCTACGGGCAGGCCGCGCCGGCCAGCCGCTCGCATATCCGGCTTGCGATGCTCGGGCTCGCTGCAATCTGGATCTACGACCTCAATCTCTACACGGTGTCCTACCTCGGCTCATCGAGTTCCGTCCGGCTCGGCGCGTGGCGCGGGCTTGCGGTCGCCGCCACTGGGCCGCTGTTCGCGCTTGGGCTGCGCGGCGACGCCAATTGGCGGGTCCGCCTGTCGCGAGCCGCCACCTTCCAGTCGCTCTCGCTGCTCGCGATCTGCGCCTATTTCGCACTGATGGCGATCCTCGCGACCGCGCTTCGCGGATCGGGGATCGACTGGTCCGGCGCGCTCAGCGTCGGAGTTCTCGCCGCAATGACCGTCGCCGCGATGGTCGTGATCCCGAGCGCGCGGGCCCGCGGCTGGCTCAAGGTCAAGCTCGCCAAGCATCTGTTCGAGCACCGCTACGACTACCGTTCCGAATGGCTGCGCTTCGCCGAGACGCTTGGCCGCGCGGGGCCCGACGCGCCGCCGCTCAGCGAGCGAATCGTCAAGGCCTTCGCCGACATGGCCGACTCACCGGGCGGGCTGCTGCTGGTCGGGGACGGCGGACGGGTGTCGATCGGAGCAAGCTGGAACTGGTATTCGCCGAGCCCGTCGCCCGACGAGCTCGACCAATCCGCCGTCTTCTGGGGCGAGATCGAAGCCGGCGGCCGGATCGTCGAGTTCGAGGCGCTTCGCCACGGCTGGGCAGGCGCGCGCGAAAAGGCGCTGCACGTGCCGCGCTGGATGCTCGACGATAGCGCGGTGTGGGCCGGAGTCCCGCTGGTCCACCACCAGCGGCTGGTCGGGCTCGTCGTCGTCGCAGCGCCCGACTATCGCCGAGCGCTCGATTGGGAAGATTTCGACCTGCTGCGCACCGCCGGCCACCAGGCGGCGAGCTCGCTTGCCGAGGCGCTGAGCCAGGAAGCGCTCGCCAACGCCCAGCGTTTCGAGGAGTTCAACCGGCGCTTCGCCTTCATCCTCCATGACATCAAGAACCTCGTCAGCCAGCTGTCGCTGCTGTCGCGCAATGCCGAGCGCCACGCCGACAATCCCGAGTTCCGCGCCGACATGGTCGCGACGCTGCAATCCTCGGTCGGCAAGATGAACGAGCTGCTGACCCGCCTCGCGCCCCACGCGCCGGCACGCGTGCAGCGGATCGAGACCCAGCCGCTGCGGCCGATCCTCGGCGCAGCAATCGCCACCAAGCGCCGCGACCGCGACATCCAGCTGCTCGGCGATGCGAGCCTGTCCGCAACGGTCGATGCCGGCGCACTCGAGCAGGCGGTCGGACACCTGCTCCAGAACGCTCTCGACGCGAGCACCGACGCGCCGGTCACGGTTCGAGTCAGCAGCGATTCCCGCAACGTCGCGATCGCGATCAGCGACAAGGGCATTGGAATGGACGGCGACTTCATCCGCAACCGCCTGTTCCAGCCGTTCGCCTCGACCAAGGCCAGCGGGTTCGGGATCGGCGCATTCGAAGCGCGCTCGCTGGTCGCCGCAATGGGCGGACGGATCAGCGTCGACAGCAGGCCCGGCCAGGGCACGACATTCACCATCACCTTGCAAGCCGCCCAGCCGGCAAGCGCACCGACCAGGAAAATCGCATGACCGATCAAGCCAAAGTGCTGCTCGTCGTCGAGGACGACGAAGGCCTGCAACGCCAGCTCAAATGGGCTTACGAAGGCTATACCGTGGTCTGCGCGAGCGACCGCGACCAGGCGATCGAGGCGCTGCGCGCGCATGAGCCGGCGGTGGTGACGCTCGACCTCGGGCTGCCGCCCGATCCGGACGGCACCGACGAAGGCTTCGCGGCGCTGGCCGAGATCCTTCGGCTCAAGCCCGACACCAAGGTGATCGTCGCCACCGGCCACGGCGCCCGCGAAAGCGCGACGCGGGCGATCGCGATGGGCGCCTATGACTTCTACAAGAAGCCAGTCGATATCGACGAGCTCGGCCTGATCGTCGCCCGCGCCTTCCACCTGCACGAGATCGAGGAGGACCACCGGCGGCTCGAGACCGGGACCGCGGCAACCGTCCTCGGTTCGATCATCACCGGTGCGCCGGAGATGCTCAAGGTCGCAAAAACAATCGAGCGGGTCGCCTCCGCCGACGTCTCGGTGATGCTGCTCGGCGCAAGCGGAACCGGCAAGGAGCTGCTCGCCCGCGCGGTGCACGAGAAGAGCGGCCGCAAGGGCGAGTTCATCGCCATCAATTGCGCCGCAATCCCCGAGAACCTGCTCGAGGCCGAGTTGTTCGGCTACGAGCGCGGGGCGTTCACCGGGGCGGTAAAATCGAACGTCGGCAAAATCGAGCTTGCGCAGGGCGGCACCTTGTTCCTCGACGAGGTCGGCGACATCCCATTGCCACTCCAGGTCAAGCTGCTGCGCTTCCTCCAGGAACGGGTGATCGAGCGGATCGGCGGGCGCCAGCCGATCGCCGTCGACACGCGGATCGTGTGCGCCACCCATCAGGACCTCGAGGCGATGATCGCCGAGGGCCGGTTCCGCGAGGACCTTTACTATCGCCTGGCCGAGATCGTTGTGAAAATCCCGTCGCTCACCGAGCGCTCGGGCGACGCCGTCCTGCTCGCGCGCCATTTCGTCAACCGCTTCGGCCGCGAGCTCAACCCCGGCGTCCAGTCGCTCAGCCCCGATGCCCTTGCCGCGGTCGACGGCTATGGTTGGCCGGGCAACGTCCGCGAGCTCGAAAACCGGACCAAGCGCGCGGTGATCATGGCCGATGGCAAGAGCGTGACCGCGGTCGATCTCGATTTGCCTTCAGCGGCCCCGGAAGAGCCGACAGCGATCAATCTTCGCGCGGCGCGAGAAGTCGCCGACCGCCGGGCGATCCGCCAGGCGATGAGCCGGACCGATAACAATATCTCGGGCGCGGCCAAGCTGCTGGGGATCAGTCGCCCGACCTTGTACGACCTGCTCAAGCAATATCGTCTGCAAGCGTAGCTCTCCATTCGACGAACGCATTTGCGGGCTCGGCAGCGCGCGCTAAGCTGCTGGCCAATCTCCACAAATTCACGGGATTCGACATGGACCGCCGCTCGTTCCTCACCGCCAGCGCCACCATCGCCCTGCTGCCGCTCGCCGAAGCTCCGGCAATTTCTGCAGTCACCAAGCCGGGCAGCAACGATGCCCGGCTCAACGCTCTGTTCGAAGCGATCTTCCAGGACCGGGTGCGCCACTCGCCCGAGCTTGCCTCCTCGCTCGGCCTCGACAAGGGCGCGAACGCGGCGCTCAAGTCGAAGCTCGATATCCGGCCGGCCGCGCAGGCCCGCGTGCAAGACCTCGCCCGAGATCGCCGCTCGATCGCCCAGCTGAAAGCGATCAGCCCGTCGACCCTGTCGGAGCCGGCCAAGCTCAACCGCGAAGTCGTGCTCTATTCGGTCCAAACCCAGACCGTCGCGCCGGCCCATTGGAACATCGACAGCGCCCAGCGGCCCTATCCGATCACCCAGCAGGGCGGCGCCTATTTCTCGGTGCCCGATTTCCTCAACACCGCCCACACGATCAACAATGCGGCCGACGCCGACGCTTATCTGTCGCGGCTCAGCCAGTTCGCGACGGTGCTCGACAATGACAGCGCCGACCAGCGCGCCCAAGCCGCGCGCGGCTTCCTCGCGCCGGCCTGGTCGATCGACCTGACGCTCGGGCAGATGCGCAAGTTGCGGGGTGTTGCGGCGGCCGACAACACGATGGTCAATTCGATCGCGCGGCGGACTAAGGACAAGGGCATCGCCGGCGACTGGGCCGCGCGGGCAAGCGGCATCGTGGACAAGAGCATCTACCCTGCGCTCGACCGCCAGATCGCGCTGATGGAGAAACTGAAGCCGACCACTCGGCCCGGCGACGGCGCATGGCGGCTCGATCACGGCGAGGCGATTTATGCCGAGGCGCTGCGCCAGGCCACGACCACGAACTTCTCGCCCGACGAGGTCCACCAGATGGGCCTGGCCCAGGTCGCGGAGATCAGCGCCGACCTCGACAAGATCTTGCGCAGCCAGGGCTTCACGCAAGGAACCGTCGGCGAGCGGCTGAACGCGCTCAACAAGACCCCAGCGCAGCTCTATGCCGGCAGCGACGCCGGCCGGGCCGAGCTGCTCGGCTACCTCAACCAGGTGGTGAAGGACATGTATGGCCGGCTGCCGCAGGCCTTCGCGACGCTGCCCAACCAGCCGCTGGAAATCCGGCGGGTACCGGTCGAGATCCAGGACGGGGCATCGAACGGCTATTACAACCGCGCCGCGCTCGATGGCTCGCGCCCGGCGATCTATTTCATCAATCTCAAGGACGTCGGCGATTGGCCGAGATATTCGCTTCCGACGCTCTGCTACCACGAGGGCGTTCCGGGGCATCACCTGCAGATCAGCATCGCGCAGGAATCGAAGGACATTCCGACCTTGCGCAAGCTTGGCTTCTTCTCGGCCTATTCAGAGGGCTGGGCGCTTTACGCCGAGCAGGTGGCGGACGAGCTTGGAGTCTATCAGTCCGACCCGCTCGGCCGCGCCGGCTTCCTCCAGTCATTCCTTTTCCGCGCCGCGCGGCTGGTGGTCGACACCGGCCTGCACACCAAGCGCTGGAGCCGCGAGCAGGCGACCGATTATATGGTTGCGACCACCGGCTTCGCGCGTCCGCGCTCACAGCGCGAGGTCGAGCGCTACTGCACGCAGATCGGCCAGGCCTGCAGCTACAAGGTCGGGCACACCGCCTGGGCCCGCGCCCGCGCCGACGCGCAGAAGGCGCTGGGCGCGAAGTTCGATCTCAAGCAGTTCCACGAGGTGCTGAAGGAAGGCGGGATGCCGCTGTCGATCCTCGAGCGTCGCATCCGCGAGCTGTCCGCAACCACCTGAAACGGCGCGGGTATTGCCCCGCGTCCGCTGGTGATAGGCTGGCCGGGTGATTGACGAACGATCCTCGTCGGACCTGTGCAATGCCTGCGGCCTGTGCTGCAACGGCGTGCTGTTCGACCATGTCGCGATCGAAGCCGGCGAAAGCGAGCAGGTCGCCAGACTCGGCTTCGCGCTCAGCACTGCAAAGGAGGGCGGCGAGCGGTTCGCCCAGCCCTGCCCGATGTTCCGCAACAACTGCTGTTCGATCTACGCCGACCGGCCGGGATCGTGCCGCGGCTACCGCTGCGAGCTGCTCAAGAAGCTCGAAGCGGGCGAGATCGGGTTCGACGCCGCGATCGGCCGCGTGGCCGAAGCCAAGGCGATCCTCGAACGGATTCGGCCGCTGCTCGACGGGCGCCGCGACGGCGCCGCGGGCAAGCAATGGGCCGCACTGCTCAAGGAATGGCAATCGAGATCGCCGGAAGAGCGCGCGGCTGGTCAGGAAGGACATCTCGTGCTCGAGCTCGCGTTGCTCAACCGATTCCTCAACCTCCACTTCCGCAGCGAGAGCGACATTCGGCGAGTGATGGGCGAGGATTAAGCCGGGGAAGCAAGGCTTTCGGCCATTTCCGCGACCTCGAGCCAGCGCAGCTCCGCGGCCTCGATGTCGGCGCGGTGGCGGGCGATTCGTTCCGTCAGCTCGGCGAACCGATCGGGGTCGCGGGCGTAAAGGTCGGGATCGTGAAGCGTGGCTTCATCGGCGGCGACGGCGGCTTCCAGCCGCTCGATTTCGGCGGGTAGCCGGTCATAGTCGCGCTGGTCCTTGTAGCTGAGCTTCCCCGCCGAAGGCCGGGGTCCAGGAGGCGAGGCCTGCTTAGGAGTTCCGGCGCTACGCGCGGCCTGGGCCCCGGCCTTCGCCGGGGACCGGTGTTCCTGATATCGCTTCCTGACCCAATCTTCGTATCCGCCAGCCACCACGTCGACTTTCCCTGAGCCATCCAGCCCGAGGGTGATGGTCACCGTGCGGTCGAGGAAGTCGCGGTCGTGGCTGACGATCAGGACCGTGCCGTCATAATCGGCGATGACTTCCTGGAGCAGGTCGAGGGTCTCGAGATCCAAGTCGTTGGTCGGCTCGTCGAGCACCAGCAGGTTCGCAGCCCGTGCGAACTCCCGCGCCAGCAGCAGCCGCGAACGCTCCCCGCCCGACAGCGAGCCGATCGGCGCCTCGGCGATCGCCGGATCGAACAGGAATTCCTTCAGATAGCCCTTGATGTGTTTCTTGTGCCCGCGAACCTCGATCCAGTCGCCGCCGTTGGCAAGCACGTCCTTCACGCGCCGCTGCGGCTCCATCAGCTTGCGCTGCTGGTCGATGACGATTCCGGTCAGCGTCTTGGCCATGGTGACCGCTCCGCTGTCGGGCTTGAGCTCGCCGGTCAGCAGCTTGAGCAAGGTCGTCTTGCCGGCGCCGTTGGGGCCGACAACGCCGATCCGGTCGCCGCGCTGGATGCGCAGTGTGAAATCGCGGATGATCGGCCGCTCGCCGTAGGCCTTGGACACCTGGTCGGCCTCGATCACCGTTTTGGAGCGGACGTCGTCCTTGGCCAGCGCGAGCTTGGCCGTTCCGGCCGCCCCGAGCATCGCCGCGCGCTGGGCGCGCATGTCGTGCAGCTTGGCGAGGCGGCCCTGGTTGCGGCGGCGCCGCGCGGTGACTCCGCGCTGGAGCCAGTGAAGCTCGAGCTTCAATTTCGCATCGAGCTTCTCGGCCGCCCGCGCTTCTTCGTCGTAGGCCCGTTCGGTCCACGCCTCGAACCCGCCGAACCCGATCTCGGCGCGGCGGAGCTGGCCGCGGTCGAGCCAGATGCAGCTCCTGGTGAGCCGGGTCAGGAACGTTCGGTCGTGGCTAATAACGATGAAGGCGCCGGTGAAACGCTTTAGCCAATCCTCGAGCCATTCGATCGCGCCCAGATCGAGATGGTTGGTCGGCTCGTCGAGCAGCAGCACGTCCGGGTTTTGCGCGAGCGCTCGGGCGATCGCCGCGCGGCGGCGCTCGCCGCCGCTGGCGGTCGCGGTCGGGCGCGTGAGGTCGATACCGAGCTGGTCGGCGATCGCCGCAGCTTCGTGCGGTTCGGGCGCGTCCGGCCCGTGCACGACCCAGTCGTGAAGCGTTTCGAAGCCATCCATCACCGGGTCCTGCTCAAGCAGGACGACATGCGTGCCCGGAACGATCGTCCGCTTGCCCTTGTCCGGGTCGATCATCCCGGCGAGGCATTTGAGCAAGGTCGTCTTGCCGGCGCCGTTGCGCCCGATCAGCGCGAGCCGATCGCGTTCGCCAATGTACAGGTCGAGCTCGCGAAACAGCCAGCCTTCGCCCTGGATCAGGCCAAGGTCTTCGTAAGAGAGGATCGGCGCCGCCATGAGCGCGGCCCTAGGTCGCATACCCATAAACAGGATTCCCAAACTGGTTGAAGCGTGATTCAA
>JAZJZB010000120.1:0-20451 GCA_040390085.1 Pseudomonadota bacterium
CACGGCGAGGCGACCTGGAAGCTGTGCACTGGTCTTGGTCGTGATCTGCCCGTTAGCAATGTGCCTCAACCGATTGCCGTCGGCCTCGATCAACCCCCAGCCGGTGGTGCCCAAGCCCGGGTCGAGACCGAGAATGATCATCGCGGCCGTCAGCCTGCCAGCGCCGGTTGGAGAACCGTGAAATAGAGCATCCACATTGCCAGCTGAACCAGAACGGCGCCGTACTGCACCCAGCGGATTGATATGAAGACGGCCGCGGCGAGGCTGGTTACTGCCATCGGCAAGATGGCGGTGTTCTGGGCAACCCAGCTCGCGCTACCGCTGGCATAGAAGGCGTTAGTTCCCGCGGTCACAAGCATGACTATAGAATAGGCGCCGACATATTTGCGGCCCTCGGTCCGGTGGAACGACCCAAGGTCGACAGGCCCTTCGCTGGCAATGCGGGGGCAGACCAGCCGCACTTCGAGATACATCAGGCAAGCGACGGCGAAGAAGAAGCCGATCGACGTCATCGACCAAGTGCCGATGCCGCGCAGATCCCACACGCCGATCCACCAGGCGGTCACCGCGAACAGCGAGGCCAACATCCAGCCGGCGTTGAGCCAGGAAAAGCGGACCCGCTTGAGCGCGATCGCGATGTCTCCGGCTGTGGCAAGGAGATGCACGACGGCGGCGGCGTACACGAACGAGAAGAGGACCGAGATGTAGTCGAACGCGTGCATTCCGACCCCCTTCGCCGTCCTAGGCGAGCTTCTCCAGCTCCTCGTCGGGGATATGCTCGTTGCCCCAGACGGTTTGGACGTCGTCGTCCTCCTCGAGCGCTTCCATGAGATTGGCGAGCTTCTGCGCGTCATCGCCGCGCACTTCGACCTCGGTCGACGGCTTCCACGCGAGCTTTGCGCCTTCGCCCTCGCCGAGCATTGGCTCGAGCGCGCGGGCGACCTGGTGAAGGCTGTCGATGCTGGTCCAGATGCGGTGGCCGTCCTCGTCGGATTCGACGTCCTCGGCGCCGGCCTCGGTCGCCGCCTCGAACACCTTGTCGGATTCGCCGGCGCTGGCCGGATATTCGATCAGCCCAAGCCGCTCGAAGCCGTGGCTGACGCTTCCGCTCGCGCCGAGATTGCCGCCGTTCTTGGAAAAGATCGTGCGCATGTTGGTCGCGGTGCGGTTGCGGTTGTCGGTCAGCGCCTCGACGATGATCGCGACTCCGCCGGGCCCGAAGCCTTCGTAGCGGATCTCCTCGTAATTCTCGGTGTCCGAGCTCGACGCCTTGTCGATCGCGCGCTGGATATTGTCCTTGGGCATCGACTGGGCGCGCGCCGCGATCATCGCCGCGCGCAGCCGGGCGTTCGCATCGGGGTCGGGCAAGCCCATCTTGGCCGCCACGGTGATTTCGCGGCTGAGCTTGGAGAAGAGGGCCGAGCGCTTCTTATCCTGCGCCCCCTTCCGGTACATGATGTTCTTATATTTGCTGTGGCCGGCCATAATATCCCCGCAAAGTGGTACTTTGCGGGGGCCCCGATAGGAACCCCCGTCCTCTTACGCGAGCCCGAGCGCCTGGCGATAGGTATCCAGCAACGCATCCTGCTCCTGCCGGGTGTGCGTTTCCATCTTCCTCAGGCGCACGACCATCCGCATGATCTTGGTGTCGTAACCGTTGGCCTTGGCTTCGGAATAGACGTCGCGAATATCGTCCGCGATGCCCTTCTTTTCCTCCTCAAGACGCTCGATCCGTTCGATAAACAGCCGCAACTGGTCGGCCGCGACGGTGCCCTCCGCCATGCTTCATTAACTCCGATTTCGATGTGTGAAGTGCGGCTCTAGCGGGTTGAACGGTCATATCAAGCGGCTAAGGCGCTTCCCGGCATCAAGGATGAACATGTGACGGCAACGCTCGCGCCACGATCGCGCAAGGTGAAGATTTTGGCGACCCTCGGCCCGGCGTCGGGCGATGCGCGGATGATCCGCAAGCTGATGCTTGCCGGCGCCGATGCGTTCCGGATCAACATGAGCCACGGCGACCAGAAGCAGAAGGCCAAGCTGGTCGCGGCCATCCGCGCGCTCGAAAAGGAATTCCACCGGCCGAGCACGATCCTGTTCGACCTCCAGGGGCCGAAGCTTCGAGTCGGCCGGTTCGAGGGCGGCCGGGCAATGCTCGAGAACGGCCGGCAGTTCATCCTCGACCGGGATTCGAAGGCCGGCAACACCGACCGCGTGCAATTGCCGCACGCCGAATTGTTCGAGGTCGCCCGACCCGGCACCAACATCCTGATCGACGACGGCAAGATCCGCCTCAAGGTCATCGACGCCGACGATTCGCGGATCATCACAGAGATCAAGGTCGGCGGAAGCGTGTCCGACAATAAGGGCGTCAACGTCCCCGACGTGGTGGTGCCGATTCCGGCGTTGACCGACAAGGATCGCGACGACCTCCAGTTCGCGCTCGAGCAGCATGCCGACTGGATCGCACTGTCGTTCGTCCAGCGGCCGGAGGACGTCGCCGAGGCGCGCGCGCTGATCGGCGATCGCGCGGCGCTGCTCGCAAAGATCGAAAAGCCGGCGGCGATCGACCGGCTCGACGATATCATCGCGCTCGCCGATGCGGTGATGGTCGCCCGCGGCGACCTCGGGGTCGAATTGCCGCCCGAGGAAGTGCCGCCGCTGCAGAACAAGATCGTCACCATGGCGCGCCAGTCGGGCAAGCCGGTGGTGGTCGCCACCCAGATGCTCGAATCGATGATCGCTTCGCCGACCCCGACCAGGGCCGAGGTCAGCGACGTTGCAAAGGCGATCTACGACGGCGCCGACGCGGTCATGCTGTCAGCCGAAAGCGCGTCGGGCCAGTTTCCGTGCGAAGCCGTGCAAATGATGGATCGCATCGCGGTCAGCGTCGAGCGCGACCCTTCGTACCAGGCGCGGGTGCATTTCACCCAGACCCGGCTCGAGCCGACCACCGCCGACGCGCTCGCCGGCTCGGCGCGGCAGATCGCCGGCACCGTCTCGGCCACCGCGATGCTGTGCTACACCAGCTCCGGCTCGACCGCCCGACGCATCGCGCGCGAGCGGCCGCCAGTGCCGCTGCTGGCGATGAGCGCGTCGATGATCACCGCGCGCCGGATGGGCCTGCTGTGGGGAGTTCACGCGGTCCACACGCGCGACGTTGCGAGCTTCGAGGAAATGGTCGAGAAGGCCAAGCGAATGGCGCTGCGCCACAAGCTCGCCAAGGGCGGCGAGCGGGTGATCATCATGGCCGGGATCCCGTTCGGAACCGCCGGCTCGACCAACGTGCTCCACGTCGTCCGGCTGATCGGCGACGAGCTCGACCGCTACCAGAAGGGCTCAGCGGGGCAGTAGCGCGGGCAACTCGCCAGCGATCTCGCGGGCGAGGAAGCCGATCGGCCCGACTTTCTTGCCGAGACCGGCGCCGGCTTCGCCGTGCAGCCACACCGCCCACAGCAAGGCGTTGAGCGGCTTCGCGCCGCGCGCAAGCAATCCGCCGACGATCCCGGCAAGGACGTCGCCACTGCCCGACACGCCGAGTCCCGGCGCGCCGCCCTCGTAGGTCCAGCAATCGCCGCCGGCAGTCACCACATGGCTGGTGGTTCCCTTGACCAACACGACCGATCGATACAGCTCGGCAGCGCGGCGCCCACAGCCGACGGGATCGCGCTTAATCTCCTCCTCGCCACAATCGAGCAGCGAAGCCAGCTCGCCCCTGTGCGGCAACAGGATCGGGGTAGTCGAACGATCATTCTTCGGTGGTTCAAGGTTGTGCAGGATCGCCGCATCGAGTGCGAGCGCTGCTCCGCTCCCAACCAGCGCCTCCGCGATTCTAGCGCAATCATTGTTCGCCGCCATGCCCGGGCCCGCCACGACGGCGTCCACTTTCGCGGAGTCCTCCGACACAATCTTGGCCGCGAAAATTCCATCCAAGTCATGGCTGGGCAGACGGACTACCATCGCTTCGGGCATCGCGATTCCGATTTGGGTCGCAATCCCCTCCGGGATCGCGATTCTGAGCTTGCCGGCCCCGACGCGCATCGCCGCGGTTGCGGTCAGCAGCGCGGCACCGGGAACCTCGCGGCTTCCCGCGATAACCAACAACCTGCCCTTGGTTTCCTTGTCGCCGTCGACGACCGGCGGCAGCGGATGCTGGTCGAGCAGCGCGCGGCTCAGCCGCTCGGGCTTGGTCATCGGCTTCCGGCCATGGCGTCAGGCGCGGAGGTCTTGGCGGCGCCCTCGGCCTCGAGCGGCGCGCCGTGGTTCCACAGGCTCAGTCGCGGCACGCAAAGCCCCTTGGGATCCGGGTCGAAATCATAAGCCGCGATGCCGCAATTGAGCACTTCCGACTGCTTGTCGATGTTGAGGATCGCCGCCTCGTCGAGCTCCTCGAGGATGTATCGGAAGCACAGCACGACCACCTGGTGGCAGACGACCAGCACGCGCCGGTCGCAATAATGGAGGTTGATCGTGTTGAGCATCGACCGCAGCCTAAGGATCACGTCCGCCCAGCTCTCGCCGCCCGGCGGCCGGTGGTAGAATTTGCCGAGTCGGCGGCGGTGCGCGGCTTCTTCGGGGAAGCGATGGCGAATGCCGGCGGTCGTCAGTCGGTCGAAGATCCCGAACTCGCGCTCGCGCAGGCGTTCGTCGGTCAAGGCCCTGGCCTTGCCGCCGGACAGCGCGCCCTTTTCGCAGATGAGCTCGGCGGTCTGGCGTGCACGCACATAAGGCGATGACATGATGATCTCCGGCCGCTCGTCGCTCGGAAGTGCTGCGAACCAGCGCCCGGCCGCCTTGGCTTGCTCGACTCCCAGCGACGACAGCGGCACGTCGACGTCGCGCATCTCGATGTCTATTTCGTGCGATCCGGCCTCATGGGCGGCGTCGCGGGCGACATTGCCCTGGCTTTGGCCGTGCCTGACCAGCCACAGCCGCTCCGGCCAATTCTGGCGCATCAACTTCCTCCTCAATCGGCAAAAAGCATCAGCGTCGGGATTGTGCCGCGACAGAGAGTGGCAGCTATTTCGACGATTGCGCATTAAAGCGCTCCATGGGCAACCACCAGCGCAGGACCTTTGCCAGCTTCTTCCAGGCTGGATTTGAATGCTCGTCGCACCGGCGGCGCGACGGTGTCCGGCTCGACCTGATCCGGGCGACCGGCCACGACAAGCATGTGCTGCAGGACTATCGGCAGTGCAAAGAACTCGGCTTCGGCACGGTCCGTGACGGCCTTCGCTGGCATCTGATCGAGAAATCGCCGGGCAATTACGACTGGTCGAGCTGGCTGCCCGCGCTCGAGGCGGCCGAGCAAGCCGGCCTGCAGGTCATTTGGGACCTGTTCCACTACGGCTCGCCCGATCATGTCGATCAGGCCGCGCGCGATTTCCCCGACCGCTTCACCGAATTCGCGCTCGCCGCCCTCGAGGTCCGAGGGTCGATCAGCAACCGGCCTGCGCTGGTTTGTCCCTTGAACGAGATCAACTTCCTGTCGTGGGCCGTCGACGTTGAGTATTTGCCTCGCGTCGGGCCGAAGCAGGTCGGCTGGTTCAAGCATCAGCTGGTCCGGACCGCGATTCATGCGGCGAGGGCGATCCGGCAAAGTTGGCCCGATGCCACGCTGATCTGGTCCGAGCCGCTGATTCACATCGCGCCGCGGTCGCATCGCCGCCCGGACGTGCGCGGCGCCGAGGGGGCTCGTCAGGCCCAGTTTGAAGCTTATGACTGGATTACAGGGAAAGCCCGACCCGAGCTTGGCGGAGAACCGTGGCTGGCCGATGTGCTCGGGCTCAATTTTTACCCGCATAATCAATTTTATCATGAGGGGCCGACGATCCCGATGGGCCACCACGAATACTGCCGGCTAGCGGATATGCTGCTCGAAGTCGCCGAGCGCTACGGCAAGCCGATCGTGCTGTCGGAAACCGGCGCTGAAGGTTCGGGCAAGCCTTCGTGGCTGCACTATGTTTGCAACGAAGTCCGCGACGCCATGCAGCGCGGCGCCGACGTTCGAGGCATTTGCTGGTACCCAATCACCGCTTACCCAGGCTGGGACAATTCACGGCCTGCCGAAACCGGGCTGTTTTCCACGATCGTCGCCGACGGCACGCGCCACGTCGACGAGCGCCTGCTCCAGGAGTTCGAGGCGCAGCGCGCACAGTTCGGCGACCCCCGCGATGCGCTGCAAGTCATGGCAGGCGCCCGGTCCTAGGCGGACGGCGCCGGCTGCGGGTCGTGCGACGGGGTGTACCGACGTGGGGCCAGCCGTCACGCCACTGGATGCGATCGATCAGCAGCACGCGGCGGCTGTTGATCTCGTCCTCCTGCCGCTGGCGGGGGCGGTTCACGTCGATCGCGTGATAAATGATCCACTCGTCCCCAGCCTTGTCGGTGACGATGCAATTGTGGCCCGGCGCGAGCCAGCGCTCGGACTTGAACAGCATCAGGCTGTGGGGTACGCCGCGCGCCTGCTCGAGCGTCTCGAACGGACCCGTCGCCTCGCGCGACCGGGCGATCATCACGCCATATTCAGCCTCCGGCCCGCAGCAATTGTCGCCCGAGTAGAACAGATAATAAAAATCATCGTGGTGGATTACCCAGGCGGCCTCGACCAGCCGCGGGAAGGCGCCCTTGACCGGGTTGGGCCAGACGAGATCGACCGGCAAGCTGCCGGGAGCGAATGACATGCGATCCTCGGCCAGCTCCTGAACCTTGATCGGCTGGAACCCCGAACCCCAATAGAGCAGCCGCTTGCCACTGACGGGGTCATCGAACGCCATCGGATCGATGAACTCGAAGCCCATTCCGAGCAGCAGCGGCATGCCCATGTCGACGAATGGCCCGGCCGGCGAGGTCGCGGTGGCGATCGCCAGGCAATGCCCGCGCTCGGGCTCGTGGCACACGTCCGGCGTTGCCGAATAATACATGAAGTAGGTTGTGCCGTCATAGATGATGCTCGGCGCCCAGAAGTCCTGGGTGTCCGAAGCCCATGTCGGCTTGTCGGGCAAAGCGTCGCCCAGGTCCGTCCAGTGGATGAGGTCGGGGGAGCGCGCGACCTGAATGTTGATCCATTTGCCATCTCGCAATGTCTGCGTCGCGTAGGCGTAATAGAGACCGTCCGGCGCCCTGATCACTGCCGGGTCGGGAAAGTCATGGTCTAGGACAGGATTGAGGTAGGTTTTTGCCGTGGGAGCGGGAACTCCGGACGGAGCGGCGCTCTCGGGCCGGTCGGCGGCACGGTTGGGAGAATCGAGCGATGCGGGCATAGCGCGCTGATAGGGTCGGAACGCGCCAAGGAAAAGCGCTAGAGGGGCTTATTCGGCGGCAATCGCAGTCTCCCGCGGCGAGCGAATTCTGTGTTTCTCGTCCAGCCGCCGGAAAGTGGCCAGCGCCTGGCCGACGATCTGGTCCATATTGTAATAGCGGTAGGTCGCCAGCCGCCCGACGAAGGTGACGCCCCGGGTCGCGTCGGCGAGTGCTTCGTAGCGCTTGAACAGCGCCTGATTTTCGGGGCGCGGGATCGGGTAATAAGGATCGCCCTCGGCCGACGGATATTCGTAGGTGATCGTGGTCACCGCCGACTGCTGGCCGGTCAAATGCTTATACTCGCTGATCCGCGTGTACGGCATGTCCTCCGCCGGATAGTTCACCACCGCCACTTCCTGGAACCGCTCCTGGTCGAGCGTCTGATGGTCGAACTTCAAGCTGCGATACGGCAGCTTGCCGAAACGGAAGTCGAAATATTCGTCGATCGGGCCGGTGTAGATGATGTGGTCGGCCTCGACCTCGTCGCGGACATCGCGGAAATCGACTCCGGTGCGGATTTCGATCAGCTCATGGTCGAGCATTTTCTCGAACATCGCGGTATAGCCGTTCAGCGGCATCGCCTGAAACGTGTCGCTGAAATAGCGGTCGTCGGTGTTGGTCCGGGTCGGGATCCGCGAAGTGACCTGCTTGTCGAGCTCGCTCGGGTCGAGTCCCCATTGCTTGCGTGTGTAGCCGCGGAAGAACAATTCATAGAGCTCGCGCCCGACGGCGTTGATCACCACATCTTCCGAGGTCTCGATATGGTCGACCGGCTCGGCGCGCGAGGCGAGATATTGCGCCGCGTCGTCGTCGGTCTTGAGATCGAGCTCGAACAAGGCGTTGAGCGTGGTGCGGTTGATCGGGATTGGCACCAGCTGCCCGCGGACCTGGGCCAGCACGCGATGCTCGTACGGCCGCCATTCGGTGAAATGGGAGAGGTAATCGACCACGGCATCGCTGTTGGTGTGGAAGATGTGCGGTCCGTATTTGTGGTAGAGGATCCCGGCCTCGTTGGGCTCGTCATAAGCGTTGCCGCCGACATGCGGCCGGCGGTCGATCAGCAGGATCCGCGCGCCGTGCTGCGACGCCAGTCGCTCGGCAAGGACGGAGCCGGCGAAGCCGGCTCCGACGATCAGATAATCATAGCGGCCCTTCGCTTGGTCGGCGCCGCCGTGCGCCTGGCCGATCATTCCGCAGCCACCAGCAATGCCGGGCCGGAAGCGCCGGTGCGCGTTCCGAGCAGGTCGGCGACCAGGCCCGCCATGCGCGCCTGGACCGTGTCCCAGCTGGTCGCCGAAAGCATCAGGTCGGCCGCGGCCAGCCAGCCGCTTTCGGGACTGCGTGACAGCTCCAGCGCCCGCTCGCAGGCCGCGACGAACTCGTCCGCAGTCGAGGCGATCTTGACGCCTTCGAGCGCGCCGTAGGTGCGCACGACGTCCCGGACTGGAGTCGACACCACCGGCTTTCCGCCGGCGAGATATTCCGGCGTCTTGGTCGGCGAAATGAACTCCGTCGATTCGTTCATCGCAAACGGCATCAGTGCGACGTCCCAGCCCGCCAGATAGGCCGGCAGCTCGGTGTAGGTCTTGGAGCCAAGATAATGGATGTTTGGGCGCTTCGGCAGCTCGTCCTCGCTGATCTTCACCACCGGGCCGACCATCACGAACGACCAGTCGGCACGCATTTCGGCGACCTTGTCGAGCAGCGCGGTGTCGAACCGCTCGTCGATCACTCCGTAGAAACCGAGCCGCGGCCGCTGCAGCTCTTCCTGGTCGGCGGGGTCGAACTGGCGCGAGCGCGCCTTGGCGAAATGGGCGCGGTCGACCGAGGACGCGAAGCAGTGGACGTTGTGGTGGCGGTCCCTCTTGGCCTCGTACAGGCTCGATCCGCCGGTGAAGACCACGTCGGCGCGGTCGATCAGCTCCTGCTCCAGGCCGAGCAAATGATCGGGCGCGAACTTGAACTTCGACAGCTCGTCCATCGCGTCATAGACGGTGACGTCCGGCGTGATGTGCTTCGAGAATGGCAGCATCATCGGCGTATAATACCAGGCGACCAGCGCGCCGCGCAGCGATGCCAGGTGCGCGTCGAGCAGGCGCTTCAACGCGGCCTCGCGCGCGGCTTCGGGCATGCCGGAGGGAAGGTGTGGAACGACGACCCGGACGCCCGACGCATCGGGCGCTTCGCGGACCTGGAGGAAAGCGGTTTCGCGGCGGTCGATGTCGATCGGCTCTTCCCAGAAGATCACGTCCATTTCCCGCGCGAAGCGGCTCATCAGATGCTGCGGCCGCTGGAACACGAAGTTCCACCGCAAGTGCGAAAAGCAGATCAAAGTGGTGGGCTGCGGTCCGGGGGCCGAACGCTCGACTCCAGGTTCAACAGGCATCCCGACGCGAGTCGCCATTTTCCGTTAATCCTCCGTGTTATGATTGTCCGCTGGATGAACGGGCCGGACGCGATTATGGTTCCGCAACAGCGGCCCCCGTTAACCTGAATTAATGCGATTGTGCACTGCACCATTCGCCAGTCCGCCCGATTGACCGGACGAACGTCGCGTGGAAGTACGCGCTGCCAGGGAGATCACGCCTTTGGCTACGACCATCGAAGAGCTCGAAAAGCGGCGGGAAATGGCCCGCATGGGCGGCGGCGAAAAGCGCATCGCGGCGCAGCACGCAAAGGGCCGGCTCACTGCGCGGGAGCGGCTCAGCGTCCTGCTCGATCCCGGCAGCTTCGAAGAATATGACATGTTCGTCGAGCACAATGCGACCGACTTCGGGATGGCCGAGCAGAAGATCCCAGGCGACGGCGTGGTCACCGGCTCGGGCACGATCAACGGCCGCCTGGTCTACGTCTTCGCGCAGGACTTCACGGTATTCGGCGGCTCGCTCAGCGAGCGCCACGCGCAGAAGATCTGCAAGGTCATGGACATGGCGATGAAGGTCGGCGCGCCGATGATCGGCCTCAACGATTCGGGCGGGGCGCGAATCCAGGAAGGCGTCGCCTCATTGGGCGGCTATGCCGAAGTGTTCCAGCGCAACGTGCTCGCGTCGGGGGTCATTCCGCAGATCAGCCTGATCATGGGCCCATGCGCGGGCGGCGCGGTCTATTCGCCGGCGATGACCGACTTCATCTTCATGGTGAAGGATTCGAGCTACATGTTCGTCACCGGCCCCGAGGTGGTCAAGACCGTGACCAACGAGGTCGTGACCCAGGAGGAGCTAGGCGGCGCGGTCACCCACACCACCAAATCCGGCGTTGCCGACGTCGCGTTCGAGAATGACATCGATGCTTTGCTTGCAACCCGCGAGTTCTTCGATTTCCTGCCGCTCAGCAACCGCCACGAGCAGCCCGAGCGGCCGTGCGACGACCCGGTCGACCGCATCGAGGACAGCCTCGACACGCTCGTCCCACCGTCGGCCGCGACGCCCTACGACATGCACGAGCTGATCCGGAAGGTCGCCGACGAGGGCGACTTCTTCGAGATCCAGCCCAAGCATGCCGCCAACATCATCGTCGGCTTCTGCCGCATCGAAGGCCGCACCGTCGGCGTGGTCGCCAACCAGCCGATGGTGCTGGCCGGCGTGCTCGACATCAACTCATCAAAAAAGGCCGCGCGGTTCGTCCGCTTCTGCGACGCGTTCGACATCCCGATCCTGACCCTGGTCGACGTTCCGGGATTCCTCCCCGGGGTCGGGCAGGAGCATCACGGGATCATCAAGCACGGCGCCAAATTGCTGTTCGCTTATGCGGAAGCAACCGTGCCCAAGATCACGGTGATCACGCGCAAGGCCTATGGCGGGGCCTACGACGTCATGTCCTCCAAGCATCTGCGCGGCGACTTGAACTACGCGTGGCCGACCGCCGAGATCGCGGTGATGGGGGCCAAGGGCGCGGTCGAGATCATCTTCCGCGGCAAGACGCCTGAGGAGATCGCCGAGCACACCCGCGAATATGAAGAGCGCTTCGCCAACCCGTTCGTGGCGGCGAGCAAGGGCTTCATCGACGAGGTGATCATGCCGCACTCGACGCGCCGGCGCGTGGCGATGGGGCTGCGCAAATTGCGTAACAAGCGGCTCGAGAATCCCTGGAAGAAACATGACAACATTCCGCTCTAAAGCGGTGGACAGGATTGCGTATGCCCTGGTGTTAATCGGGTTCGCCGGCTTCTTTGTGTGCTGGGGCATCGGTTGGACCGCGGAAGGTCGGGTTCTTGGCAAGCCGGAGTTCGAACATCCGACCGCCGAGCGTTCCGCTCGAATTGAAATGAAAGAGGCGACCTTCTTTGTAGAGCCAAACTACGCGCGCCGTTATCGTTTCGCCGACAGCTTTAGCTTGGTGTTTTGGCTGATCGCCGTGGGTGGGGCCGGAATCAAGGAACGGGACAGAATTGCCACCTGGTGGAAATCAGAAAGGCAAAGGTAATGGGCACTTACACCGCCACCATCCGTTGGAGCCGCACGGGCGAGGGCGACTTCGCCAAGGGGCAGTACAGCCGCGCGCACCCACTTCCGTCACCCTGAACTTGTTTCAGGGTCCATTTTCGTGAAGGGCACCGTGCGTCTCCAATATGGATGCTGAAACAAGTTCAGCATGACGGTGAATGCAAATGAGCACGTATGCGGCAACTGTTCGATGGGCTCGTGATAATGCCGGCGACTTCGCCAAGGGCCAGTACAGCCGCGCGCATGAGTGGGCGTTCGACGGCGGCGCGGTGGTTCCGGCGAGCCCGAGCCCGCACATCGTGCCGGCGCCGTGGAACGATCCGCACGGCGTCGATCCCGAGGAAGCCTTCGTCGCCTCGCTGTCGTCGTGCCACATGCTGTTCTTCCTCGACCTCGCGCGGCGCGCGGGGTTCGTCCTCGACTCCTATGTCGACGAGGCCGAAGGGGTGCTGGAGAAGCGCGGCGACGGGAAGATGGCGATGACCCGCGTCACCCTGCGTCCGCGCGTGACCTGGGGCGGTGCGCCACCCGATGAAGCCGCCATCGCCGACCTCCACCACAAAGCCCATGAAGCCTGCTTCATCGCCAACAGCGTGACGACGGACGTGGTGGTCGAGCCCCGCTAACCCGTCATGCTGAACTCGTTTCAGCATCCATCGACGGGAAGGCTCAGGGTGACGGAAGTGGCGGCAGCCCAAGGCCCGGCGCCAGGTCCACCCACTGCGGATTGTCGCTCTCGATCAGATTGATCTTCCACTGCCGGTGCCAGCGTTTCAGCTGCTTCTCGCGCGAGATGGCTTCGTGCATTGTCTCGAACTGCTCGAAGCGCACGAGGCGGTAAACGCGATAGCGGCTGGTGAAACCCTTCACTTGTCCGGTGCGGTGCTGATAGAGCCGCTCGATCAGGTCGGAAGTGACGCCGATGTAGAGCGTCCCATAATGCTGGCTGGCAAGAATGTAGACGCACGGCTGTTTCATAACCGTCACCCTGAACTTGTTTCAGGGTCCATTTTCGGGAAGGGCACCGCACGTCTCCAATATGGATGCTGAAACGAGTTCAGCATGACGGAATAGGAACAGCAATATGCCTCTCGGCCGCCTCAACCATGTCGGCGTCGCGACGCCGTCGATTGAGAACAGCCTCGCGCTTTACCGCAAGTTGTTCGCCGCCGAGCCGCACGGCGAGCCGTTCGACCTTCCCGCGCAGGGGGTTTGCGTCTGCTTTGTCGACACCCCGAACAGCCAGATCGAGCTGATCGAACCGCTCGGGCCGGACTCGCCGATTGCAAAATTCCTCGAGAAGAACCCGCTCGGCGGACAGCACCATGTCTGCTTCGAGGTCCCCGACATCCACGCCGCCAAGGCCGAGTTCGAGGCCAAGGGCGCGCGCGTGCTTGGGCCACCGCGCATTGGCGCCCACGGCACGCTCGTCTTCTTCGTCCACCCCAAAGACATGGGCGGGGTGCTGACCGAGATCATGGAAAGCCCGAAAGAAGGGCATTGAGCCGAAGTGTTCCCATTCCCGCTCGTCCTGAGTAGGGACTGAGCGAAGTCGAAGGCCCGTATCGAAGGACCGTCCTTCGATACGCCATTTCGACAGGCTCAATGGCTACTCAGGATGAGCGGTTTGGTGTCGAATAAGCGGACAGACTGGCAAACGCTCGCCGCCAAGGAAGCGCGCGGCCGTGATCTGTCGCGCGAAACGGTCGAGGGGATCAAGCTCGATACCGTCTACGGCCCCGAGGATACGGCCGGGATCGACAGCGGCTACCCCGGCCTCGCGCCGTTCACCCGCGGCCCATACGCGACGATGTACGCCGGCCGCCCGTGGACCATCCGCCAATATGCCGGCTTTTCGACCGCCGAAGATTCCAACGCCTTCTACCGCCGCAACCTCGCCGCCGGGCAGAAGGGTCTTAGCGTCGCCTTCGACCTCGCCACCCACCGCGGCTACGACAGCGACAATCCGCGCGTCGCGGGCGACGTCGGCATGGCCGGGGTCGCGATCGACACGGTCGAGGACATGAAATTGCTGTTCGACGGAATCCCGCTTGGGCAGATGTCGGTCAGCATGACCATGAACGGCGCGGTGCTTCCGGTCATGGCCTTCTTCATCGTCGCCGGGGAGGAGCAGGGGGTCCCGCACGACCAGCTGACGGGCACGATCCAGAACGACATCCTGAAAGAATTCGCGGTCCGCAACACCTACATCTACCCGCCCGAACCGAGCATGCGGATCGTCAGCGACATCATCGCTTATTGCGCGGCGGAAATGCCCAGGTTCAACTCGATCTCGATCAGCGGCTATCACATGCACGAGGCCGGGGCGACGGCAGTCCAGGAACTCGCCTACACGCTCGCCGACGGCATGGAATATGTCCGCGCGGCGCAGGCGCGCGGACTGCAGATCGACGACTTCGCCGGACGCCTCAGCTTCTTCTGGGGCATCGGCATGAACCTGTTCATGGAGATCGCCAAGTTGCGCGCCGCGCGCACCTTGTGGCACCGGATCATGACCGATCTCGGCGCACAGAAGGACGAGTCCAAACGGTTGCGCACGCACTGCCAGACGAGCGGCGTCAGCCTGACCGAGCAGGACGCCTACAACAACATCATCCGCACCACGATCGAGGCGCTGGCGGCGGTGCTCGGCGGGACGCAGTCGCTGCACACCAACAGCTTCGACGAGGCGATCGCTTTGCCGACCGATTTCAGCGCCCGAATCGCCCGCAACACGCAATTGATCCTTGCCGAGGAAAGCGGGGTCACCGCGGTCGCCGACCCGCTCGGCGGCAGCTGGTATGTCGAGAAACTGACCCGCGAGCTGGAAGAAAAAGCCTGGGCGCTGATCGAGGAAGTCGAGGCGCATGGCGGGATGACCAGGGCGGTCGCCGAGGGGCTGCCCAAGCACCGCATCGAGGAAGCCGCCGCCGCGCGCGCGGCCAAGGTCGACACCGGCGAAACGGTGATCGTCGGGGTCAACCGCTACCGGCTGGCGGAAGAGGAAGAGCATGACATCCTCGAGGTCGACAATGCGCGGGTGCGCGCCGGCCAGATCGCGCGGATCGAGAAGGTGCGGGCTGGGCGTGACGAGGCGAAGGTGCGAGCGGCCTTGGATGCGCTTGAAGAAGCAGCACGCAACCCCCAGCCCGCTCATGCTGAGGAGCGGCTGAGCTTGTCGAAGACGCATCTCGAAGCACCCGTCCTTCGAGACGGGCCTTCGACACGCCCTGCGGGCTACTCAGTCCCTCCTCAGAATGAGCGGAGTGAGGAAAAAAATTTGTTGGCGCTCGCGGTGGAGTGCGCACGCGCACGCTGCACCCTCGGCGAGATTTCCGACGCGCTTGAACGCGCGTTCGGCCGCTATGGCACCACGCCCGAGCCGGTGCGCGGGATCTACGGCAAGGCACGGCGCGACGGGCGGTGGAAGCTGGCGGAGGAAGGCACGCGCTCGGTCGCCGAACGGCTCGGCCGCAAGCCCAGGATCATGGTCGCGAAGATGGGCCAGGACGGCCACGACCGTGGCGCGAACCTCGTGTCATCCGCCTTCACCGACCTCGGCTTCGAGGTCATACCCGGGCCGCTGTTCCAGACACCGCGCGAGACCGCGCAAATGGCGGTCGAGCATGACGTCGACGTGGTCGGCGCAAGCTCGCTCGCCGCGGGGCATCGGACGCTGATCCCCGAGATGATCGAGGCGCTCAAGGACATGGGCCGCGCCGACATCAAGGTGGTCGCCGGCGGGGTCATTCCGCCGCAGGATTATGCCGCGCTCCGCGCCGCGGGTGTGCAGGCGATCTTCGGCCCCGGCACCAACCTCGCCGACGCCGCCGACGAGGTGCTGCGCCTGCTTGGCCACAACCGCCCGCCGCTCGACGAGGCTGCGGAGTGACTTCCTTCGTCATGCTGAACTTGTTTCAGCATCCATTTTCGGGAAGGGCAGTGCGGTCTCCAGAATGGACCCTGAAACAAGTTCAGGGTGACGGTTGAGGGCGTCCCGGATGTTCAAGAAGATCCTCATTGCGAACCGCGGCGAGATCGCCTGTCGCGTGATCCGCACCGTTCGGCGCATGGGGATCAAGACGGTCGCGGTCTATTCCGACGCCGACGCCCGCGCGCCGCATGTGAAGATGGCGGACGAAAGCGTGCGCCTCGGCCCGCCGCCCGCGTCGGAATCCTATCTCAAGGCCGAGCTGATCATCGACGCGTGCAAGGCCACCGGCGCCGAGGCCGTGCATCCGGGCTACGGCTTCCTGTCCGAACGCGAGAGTTTTGCCAAAGCGCTGGCGAAAGAGAAGATCACCTTCATCGGCCCGCCGCCCAAGGCGATCGCGGCAATGGGCGACAAGATCGAATCCAAGAAGCTCGCGCAAAAGGCCGGCGTGAACATCGTCCCCGGTTTTCTCGACGACATCGCGACGACCGATGAAGCGGTGAAGATCGCCAAGGACATCGGTTTCCCGGTGATGATGAAGGCCTCCGCCGGCGGCGGCGGCAAGGGCATGCGACTCGCGTGGAACGAGAAGGACGTGCGCGAAGGCTTCGAGTCGGTGAAGCGCGAGGGCCTCAACAGCTTCGGCGACGACCGCGTGTTCATCGAGAAGTTCATCGAGGCGCCGCGCCACATCGAGATCCAGCTGCTCGGCGACCAGCACGGCAACATCGTCTATTTGAATGAGCGCGAATGCTCGATCCAGCGCCGCCACCAGAAGGTGGTCGAGGAAGCGCCCTCGCCGTTCGTCTCGCCCGAGATGCGGCGGGCGATGGGCGAGCAGGCGGTCGCGCTGGCGCGGGCGGTCGGATATTATTCGGCGGGCACCGTCGAGCTGATCGTCTCGGGCGCCGACCCGACTGGAAAAAGCTTCTACTTCCTCGAGATGAACACGCGGCTGCAGGTCGAGCATCCGGTAACCGAGGAAATCACCGGGCTGGACCTCGTCGAGCAGATGATCCGCGTCGCGGCGGGCGAGAAGCTGACCTTCACCCAGGACGACGTGAAGCTCGACGGCTGGGCGGTCGAAACGCGCGTGTACGCCGAGGACCCGTATCGCGAGTTTTTGCCGAGCACGGGGCGCTTGGTGCGCTACTGGCCACCACGCACCACCCCCCTCCCTGGTAGGGAGGGGCCGGGGGTGGGTGCGGAGCGCAGCTCCGCGTCGGGCATCGAGCCCGCCGCTGCGCTACCCACCCCTAGCCCCTCCCTAAAGAGGGAGGGGGATGTGCGCATCCGAGTCGACGACGGCGTTGCCGACGGCGGCGAGGTCAGCATGTTCTACGACCCGATGATCGCCAAGCTGGTGACCTGGGCGCCAACGCGCGAACAAGCGATCGACGCGCAGGTCGACGCGCTCGACCAATTCGTGATCGACGGCATTTCCGACAATGTCGATTTCCTCTCCGCGCTGATGCAGCACCCGCGATTCCGCTCGGGCGACATCACCACCGGCTTTATCGCCGAGGAATATCCCGAAGGCTTCGAGGGTGCGCCGGTCGACAAGCAGCTCGTCGCCGACCTCGCCGTCATCGCCGGCATGGTGTCGTCGATCATGGACGAGCGCGCCGCCGAGATCGACGGCCAGCTCGGCCCGTTCGAGCATCGCTCGTGCGACCGCGTGGTGTGCCTCGCCCCCCGATCGGGGTCGAGGGCAGGCGCCGAAGAGCATCGCGTGCGGATCAAGCCTTACAAGGGCGGCACGCTCGCGGTGCTCGATGACGGGGAGCTGATCGACATCATCGACCGCTGGGTGCCTGGGCAGCGCCTGCTGACCGCCGACGTCGACGGCCGCCGCCGAATCGTCCAGGTCCGCCGCGCCGGCCGCAACTGGGAGCTTCAGACCCGGGGCCGCACCCACCAGGTGCAGGTGCTGCCGCCGCACGTCGCCGAATTGGCAAAGCACATGCTCGACAAGCCGCCGCCCGACCTCACGCGGCTGCTGCTCGCGCCGATGCCGGGCCTGCTGACCAGGCTCGACGTCCAGCCCGGCGACAAGGTCGAGCCCGGCCAGCCGGTCGCGGTGATGGAAGCGATGAAGATGGAAAACATCCTCCGCGCGCCCAAGGCGGCGACGGTCAAGGCGACCCCGGCCAAGGCCGGCGAAAGCCTCGCGGTCGATCAAATCATCGTGGAGTTTGAGTGAGTGTTCCCCGGCGGAGGCCGGGGTCCAGGAGCGAAGCTGCAGCGGAGGATGAATGAAAGCCGGTTACGTCTACATCATGGCGAACCGGAAGAATGGCACGATCTACATCGGCGTGACGAGTGACTTGGTGAAGCGCGTCTGGGAGCACCGCGAAGGCGTCGTCCCGGGCTTCTCGAAAAAATACGGGTGCAAGCTGCTCGTTTGGCATGAGGCCTACGAAGATTTGCAGGAAGCGCGACGGCGCGAGCTGCAGATGAAGGAATGGCAGCGGAAATGGAAGGTCCGGCTGATCGAAGAAACCAACCTTGACTGGGACGATCTCTATCCAACGTTGTTCTGAGCGGGCTTGCGCCCGCCCTGGGCCCCGGCCTTCGCCGGGGAACCGCGGTCGATCAGGTGATTGTGGAATTTGAGTAGTAGCTATCTGCTGGACAGTGCTTTGTCTGCGTCGCGATTAAGCTGCTGAAGCACGTCCCATTCTCCGGGCGTCAGGCTGTCCGCACCGAGCCCGATGGCACCCTTGAGTCCGTCGCGCAGATCGGACCAACCATCAGTCAGTCCATTGAAGCCAACATAGCTGGGCAGGATCTTGGCGAGATGCGAAAGTCGACGGCGTTCGCACCACTCGTGGATCAATGAAGTGAGCGCGCCCATAAAGTCCTCGTTGGATTCAAAGCTCACTTCAGTCCTCCATTTCATGCTGCCGCAACTCACTCCGCCTGAGCTTGCCCGTGGCCGTCTTCGGCAGCGCCTCGACGAACTCAATTTCGCGCGGATATTTATAGGGCGCGATTTGCGCTTTCGCATGCGTTTGCAGCTCCGCGACCAGCGCGTCCGAGCCCTCCGCATCCGCGCTAAGCACCACAAACGCCTTCACCTTCTGCCCGCGCTCGGGGCAGGGGGCGCCGATCACTGCGCACTCGGCGACCGCGGGGTGCGACAGCAGCGCATTCTCCACCTCCGGTGCGCCGATATTGTAGCCCGAGCTGACGATCATGTCGTCGCTGCGCGCGAGGTACCAATAATAGCCGTCGGCATCGCGGCGGTAGGTGTCGCCGGTGACGTTCCAGCCGTTGACGACATAGTCGCGCTGGCGCGGGTCATCGAGGTAGCGGCAGCCGGTCGGGCCCTTGATCGCCAGGCGGCCGACCCCCTCGTCGAGCGGATTGCCGTCGGCGTCGAGCACGGTCGCGGCGTAGCCGGGGACCGCTTTGCCGGTCGCGCCGGGGCGGATGTCCTCGCCGGCGGCGGAGACGAAGATGTGCATCATCTCTGTCGAGCCGATGCCGTCGGTGATCGCGATCCCCGTCCGCTCCTTCCACGCCCGCCAGGTCGCCTCCGGCAGATGCTCGCCCGCGGAGATGCAATAGCGCAGGGTTTTGAGCGCATCGTCGAGCGCGGGCTGCGACAGCATTGCCTTGTAGGCGGTCGGCGCGGTGCCGAGGTGAGTCACGCCGTGTTTGGCGATGGCCGCTAACAGCCTGTCCGGCCCGCCTTGCTCGATCGTCGCGCTCGCGGCGCCGGAGCGGAGCGGGAACATCGGCGTGATGCCGAGGCCGAATGTAAAAGCCATCGGCGCGCTGGTCAGGAAGACGTCGCCGGGCTTGGGGCCAACCAGATGCTTTGCAAATGTGTCGCACGGCGCAAGCACGTCGCGGTGAAACTGGACGCAGCCTTTCGGGATACCGGTGGTGCCGCTGGTGAAGGCGATGATGCACGGGTCGTCGCGGCCGGTGTCGAGCGGCGGCAGTGGCTGCAATGATGCGCAGCGCGTCTCCAATTCGCCGCGGCCGAAATCACCGTCATATTTGATCACGTGCTTGACGAAATGGGTCTGCTCGACCGCCTGGCGAAAATCGCCGATGAAGCGGCTGTCGACAATCGCATGGCTGATCTCAGCGCGCTCGATCACCGTCGCGATCTCGCCCGGGCGCAGCAGCGGCATGGTCGCGACCACCACGCCGCCGGCTTTCAAGATACCGAGCCACGCGGCGAAGATCGTGTAACCGTTCGGCCCGCGCAGCAGCACGCGATTGCCGGGGACCAGGCCGTGCGCCTCGACCAGCAGCCGCGCGATCCGTCCGCTGAAGTCGTCGAGCTCGGCGTAGCTCCAGCGGCCATGGTCGTTGACCACGGCCAGCGCGTCCGGGTCGCCGCCCTTGAGCAGTTCCGCCGCCGCGTTCAGCCGTTTGGGATATTGCAGCTCGGGCAGGTCGAAGCGGAATTCCGGAAGCAGCTCCGGCGCGGGAAGTCTGTCCCTAACGAACGAATCGTAATCCACTGATCGTCACCCCCGCGGAAGCGGGGGTCCCGCTTCATTCGAACGCAACCAGGAGCGGGATTCCCGCTTTCGCGGGAATGACGAGGGAGGTGGCATTATTCCTCCACCACCGCCGTCGTCTCGATCTCGACCTTGGCCGCGGCCTCGACCAGGCCCTTCACCTCGACCAGCGCCATCGCCGGATAATTGGGTCCCATGATGCCGCGCCAGGCGGCGCCGATCTCGTCGCGCGAGCTCAGATATTCGGAGCGGTCGGTGACGTAGCAGGTCATGCGCACGATATGTTGCG
>JAZJZB010000121.1:0-5806 GCA_040390085.1 Pseudomonadota bacterium
TCAAAATGTCCAAGCGGGCCGGCGACTTCGTCACTTTGGCCGAAGTGGTGAGCGAGGTCGGCAAGGACGTGGTGCGGTTCATGATGCTCACCCGCCGCGCCGATGCGCCGCTCGACTTCGACTTCATGAAGGTGGTCGAGGCGTCGAAGGACAATCCGGTGTTCTACGTCCAATACGCCCACGCCCGGATCAGCTCATTGAAGCGCAAGTCGGCGGATTCCGGTGTCGACCTCGGAAATGCGGCCGACCTGTCGCTGCTCGACGAGGAAGAGCTCGGGCTGGTCAGGCGCGCCGCCCAATATTCGCGCGTGCTCGAAAGCGCTGCGCTTGCCCACGAGCCGCACCGGATCGCATTCTATCTCTACGACCTCGCGGCCGACTTCCATGCGCTGTGGAACCGCGGCAACGACGATCCCGGCCGCCGCTTCCTCATTGAAAACAATCCACAACTTTCTCGCGCTCGGCTGGAACTGGCGCTCGGAATCGCGCAGATCATCAAGAGCGGCCTGGGGTTGATGGGGGTCGCCGCAATCGAGGAGATGCGCTGACCATGAGCCACGCCCAAGCGGCGGCCTTCGACCGGCTGCCGTGGCTCACCGACGAACCGTCGCCCGCGCGGACCAGCGGGAAAAGAAGCGAGCTTACCGGCTGGGCGATCGCTGCGACCGTGCTCGTCGCCGGCGTGTCTTACTGGATGGGCGCAAACAGCGGGGAACAGCCGGCGGCACCCTCATCGCGCGTGACGACCGTCCAGC
This sequence comes from Pseudomonadota bacterium, assembly GCA_040390085.1. Lineage (GTDB taxonomy): Bacteria > Pseudomonadota > Alphaproteobacteria > Sphingomonadales > Sphingomonadaceae > Sphingomicrobium. The sequence continues at coordinate 756 of JAZJZB010000121.1, forward strand.
TGCCGGAACCGTACCGAATGATTGAAGCGCAGCCGCAGGTTCAAGGCGAGCCGATGCCCGAGGTCGATCCGATCGTCGCGCCGCCGATGCCGGCGATCGCAGCGCCGGTAAAACGCGCAGCGCCAAGACCCACGGTTTCAGAAGCTCGTGAAGAAAAGTCTTCGGCCAAGCCCGACACGCTCCAACCCTGGCCCGCCCGCCAAATCAACGGCGCTTCGGGCCGGCTGGTGCGCGTCGGCACCTTCTATACTTCTCGCCAGGCCAAGAAGGGCTGGTGGGCCATCGTCCGCAACAACCCGGCGCTCGCACATTTGCCGGCGCTGGTGGTGCCGGTGCGCTCGCTGCGCGATGGCCGGATTTATTATCGCCTGCAGATGGGCACGACCTCGCAGGCGCACAGCGCGGTGCTGTGCCAGCGGATGCGGATGATCGCGGTCAGCTGTGTCGTCATCGGCCTCGATCAGGCTAAGGTGGCGGGATGACGGACAATCGCTCCTACGACGAACAACTGCCCTGGCTGCAGGGGGTGGAGGACGAGGACGAGCCGCGCGGGCTGAGCGCGCGCAAGATGCTTGCCGCACTGGTCGTGGTCCTGATCGCCGCGCTGATCGTCGCCGGGACCTTCTTCTGGCTCGGCCGCCGCGACTCGGCGGTGAACGGGCCGCCGGAGCTGATCCAGGCGCCGCCGGGACCGTACAAGGTCAAGCCGTCCAATCCCGGCGGGCTCGATATCGCCGGTGAAAGCGAGACCGCGTTCGAAACCAGCGCCGGCGAGGACAAGGACGCCCAGCTCGACCTCAACCGGCTTCCGGAAACGCCCGTCGCAAAGCCGCCGAAGGAGCAGCCCAAGACGGCCCCCGCGCCCGAGGCGAAGGCACCCGTCGAAAAGCCGGCCGCTCCCGCCGAGCCGACTCCAAAGGCGACTGGCGGCCAGGGCAGCGTCATCCAGCTCGGCGCGTTCGCCAACCAGGCGCAGGCCGAGCGGGCCTGGACCGCGCTTTCGGCGCGCTTCCCGACCATCGGGGCGATGAGCAAGATGATCGTGCCCTTCCCGGGCGGGATCCGGCTGCGCGCCGGAGCGGCATCGTCGACCGACGCCAGGCAGGCCTGCCAGAAGCTCAAGGCGGCCGGCGAGAATTGCTTCGTCGCCCAATAGGAAAGCACCAGTGCAGGCCGCCATCTACGCCCCACTCGGGCTCGAGCTGACCGACGACGAGCGGTCGTTCTTCAAGGACGCGCAGCCGGCGGGCTTCATCCTGTTCCGGCGCAATTGCGCCGACCCGCAGCAGGTGCAGCGCCTGACCGACTCGATGCGCGCGCTGACGGGCCGCAACGATGTTCCGATCCTGATCGACCAGGAAGGCGGCAGGGTCGCGCGCATGCGGCCACCCGAATGGCCGGATTTCCCCGCCGCCGAGGCGTTCGCCAAGCTCTATCTTGCCGCGCCATCGTCGGCGATTGAGGCGGTGCGCGCCAACGCCCGGGCGATCGGGCTGATGCTCCGCTCGGTCGGAATCAACGTCGACGCGCTGCCGTTGCTCGACGTCCGCCAGGAAGGCGCGACCGACATCATCGGCGACCGCGCGCTCGGTTCGGAGCCGATGCAGGTCGCGGCGCTCGGCCGGGCGGTGCTCGACGGGCTCGCTTCCGCCGGCGTGGTTGGGATCGTCAAGCATATGCCGGGCCATGGCCGCGCGCTGGTCGACAGCCATAAGGAGCTGCCGGTCGTGCCGGCGAGCGCCGAGGAGCTCGAGATCGACCTCGAGCCGTTCGAGCGGCTGTCGGCGGCGCCGATGGGGATGACCGCGCACGTGGTCTACAATGTCTGGGACGATGAGCGGCCGGCGAGCCTGTCACCCCGAGTGATCGGCGACATCATCCGCGGTCGGATCGGCTTCGACGGTTTCCTGATGAGCGACGACATCGGGATGGAAGCGCTGCAGGGCGATTTCGGCGAGCGTGCCGCGGGCGTGGTCGCGGCGGGGAACGACGCCGCGCTGCATTGCTCGGGAGACCTCGAGGAGATGAAGGCGGTCGCAGCGGCCGTCCCGGCGATGAGCAGCGAGGGCGAGGTGCGGCTTGCCCGCGCAATGGCGCTGACCATGCTCGAGCTTGACGGCCTGGATTTCGCCGAGGAAATCGCGAAGCGCGATACGCTGCTCGCGCAGGCCTAGTTATCCACGACATTTCGTGGCTCGGTCTTAGCATGGCCACCACTAATGGTGTATTCTTGGCATCGTGGACGAGGATTTCGACTCACCGCCGGTCCGCCAGTCGGACGAGCTAAATCTGAGCCTCGACGGCTGGGAAGGGCCGCTCGACCTGCTCCTGAATCTCGCCCGCGCGCAGAAGGTCGATCTCGCCCAGATCTCGATCCTCGCGCTGGTCGAGCAATATCTCACTTACCTTGCTGAAGCCCGCGCGCTCAAGCTCGAGATCGCCGCCGATTATCTGGTGATGGCGGCGTGGCTCGCCTACCTCAAATCCTGCCTGCTGCTGCCCAAGGATCCCGAACAGGACCCGAGCGCCGAAGAGATCGCGCTCCGGCTTCAATTGCGGCTGCAGCGGCTCGACGCGATGCGCGAGGCAGGCGCCCGGCTGCTCGGTCGGGACCGTGTCGGCCGCGACGTCTTCCAGCGCGGCGCGCCCGAAGGCTTGCGGCTGATCCGCAAGGCGATGTGGCAGGCGCGCGACTTCGACCTGTTCGCGGCTTACGGCGCGGTCCGCGCGCGGACCCAGCCGGCGATGCACGTGGTTCACGCCCGCTCGGTCATGACGCTCGAGGAAGCGATCGAGCGGGTGGCGCGAATGATCGGCATGGCGCTCGAATGGACCACGCTCGAAAGCTTCCTTCCGCCGACCGAGGACCGGCAGTTCCGCCGCTCCGCACTCGCCTCGAGCTTCCTCGCCGCGCTCGAGCTCGCCCGCCGCGGCCGGCTCGACATCGCCCAGGACGAAGCGTTCGCGCCGATCCGCTTGAAGGTCGCGGCCTGATGGACGAGCTGATGCGCGCAATCGAGGCCACCTTGTTCGCTTCGGCCGCGCCGCTCACGGTGGAAGAGATCACCGAGCATGTCGGCGAGGGCGAAATCGAGATCGCGCTCGGCACGCTTGCCGCCCATTATGAAGGCCACGGCATCGAACTCGTCGAGCGCGGCGGGCGCTGGCATTTCCAGACCGCTCCCGATCTTGCGCATTTGCTTCGCCGGACCCGCGAGGAGCCGCGGCGGCTGTCGCGCGCTGCGACCGAAACGCTGGCGATCATCGCCTATCACGAGCCGGTCAGCAGGGCCGAGATCGAGGCGATCCGCGGCGTGCAGATTTCCAAAGGCACGCTCGATGTCCTGATGGACGCCGGGTGGGTCAGGCCGGCCGGGCGCAGGGAGGGCCCCGGCCGGCCTTTGCTCTATGCGACCACGCCGGACTTCCTCACCCATTTCGGGCTCGGCTCGCGCAAGGACTTGCCGGGGATCGACGACCTCAAGGCTGCCGGGCTGCTCGACCCGCTCGACGAAAGCATGTTCCAGCTTCAGCTGGAAAGCGAAGAGCAAGACGACTAGATACGCCCGCGAAGGAGTTTCCCAATGGGCGGTTTCAGCATCTGGCACATTCTCATCCTGGCGATCCTGGTTTTGCTGCTGTTCGGCGGCAGCCGCTTCAGCAACATGATGGGCGACCTCGCCAAGGGCATGAAGCAGTTCAAGCAAGGCATGGCGGACGAGGAAGAGGACAAGTATCGGCGCTACGAAGACAAGCGCCGCGAGCCTCCGCGCCTTCCGCGCGACGAAGCGCACCCGCAGGAGCCGATCGACGTCACGCCGCGCCCGGCCGAGCCGGCTGCTCCGCCGCCGCCGCGGGACGACGAAGCCCGCTAACCATTCGGGCGCGCGATGTTCGGAGTCGATTCTTCCGAGCTGGCGGTCGTCGCCATCCTCGCGCTGATCTTTATCGGCCCGAAGGACTTGCCGCGCGTGCTTCGCACCGTCGGCTATTGGGTCGGACGCGTGCGCGGAATGGCGCGCCACTTCACCAGCGGAATCGAGAGCATGGTGCGCGAGGCCGAACTCGAGGAAATGGAGAAGCGCTGGCGCGAGGAGAATGAGCGGATCATGCAGGCCCATCCGCCCGACGCGCATTATCCCGAGCCGGGCCAGCCGGACACCATGCCGCCAGTCGCGGCGCCGGCGGCAGACGATGAGCTTCCGCCCGAGAAACGGCCGCTCCCGTGAAGGACATCGACGACACCAAGCAGCCGCTGCTCGCCCATCTGATCGAGCTGAGGCGGCGCCTGTTGTGGTCGCTTGCGAGCCTGGTCGTGTTCTTTTTCGTCTGCTTCTATTTCGCCAAGGACATCTTCGCGGTGCTGGTCCAGCCGCTGCTCAGGGCGGGGCAGGGCAAGCTCATCTACACCGACATTTTCGAAGCCTTCTTCACCCAGGTGAAGGTCGCGCTGTTCGCAGCGCTGATGCTGAGCTTCCCGGTGGTCGCGACGCAATTGTGGCGGTTCGTCGCGCCCGGGCTGTACGTGAAGGAGAAGAAGGCTTTTCTCCCGTTCCTGCTGATGACCCCGCTCTTCTTCGCTGGAGGCGCGGCCTTCGCTTATTACCTGGCGATGCCGTGGGCGCTCCATTTCCTGTTGAGCTACCAGGGCAATATCGGCGGCGTTCAGCAGGAGGCGCTGCCGGGCGTCGGCAATTACCTGACCTTCGTCACGCGCTTCCTGTTCGGCTTCGGCACCGCATTCTTGTTGCCGGTGCTGCTGATGATCCTCGAGCGGGCCGGAATCGTCACCCGCGAGCAGCTGGCACAGTCGCGGCGCTATGCGATCGTGGCCGCGGCGGCCGCCGCAGCAGTGCTGACACCGCCCGATGTCGTGTCGATGCTGTTGCTGCTGGTGCCGCTCTACGGCCTGTACGAATTCGCGATCCTCGCGATCCGGGTCACGCACTGGCGCGCCGCGCGCAAGGCGGCTCGGTCAGGCGCTTCGATGGTTGATGTGGCCCAGGTCGATGGGGCCCAGACAAGAGTGGGCCCGGAAGCGCCACCGGGGG
>JAZJZB010000122.1:0-8358 GCA_040390085.1 Pseudomonadota bacterium
TCCACCGCCGACCTGGAGGGTGCGCATCAGTTGCGCCTCGAAGCGGACGATCCGGGGCTTCCACCCGGCGAGACACCGGCCCTTCCCGGATTCACGGCTCAACTCCCCGTCGCCATCCCGACGAATGGCGATCCGGCGACCAGCATCCTCGGCACCAACGTCACGATGATATTCAACGGCTATCTCGGTGCAGGCCAGCCCAACGCCTTGGTGCCGGTCACGAGGATCGACCTGTCCGGCCATGGCGAAAGCCTGTTCAGCGCCTGGGCCAATCCGGACGATCCCCAAACGGGCGTCTCCAAGGCCGAATTCCAGGTCCTCAACGGCCGCGCTGCCCATGAGGTCGTCCAGGTCAAGAGCATTCTCCTCCCATATTTCGTGCCGGTCGTGCGCACGATCACGCTGGAGCGGAAAGGCAATGCCGTCTTCACTCGCGAAGACAGCGGATGGGTAGCGGTCCGGGATGGCCTCTATCGCGCTTCGCCGGGAAGCGGCATCGTCACGCATCCGGGCGTGGTCCAACGGGCAACTCGCGTCATGAACATCCGCGAGACGGGCACCGCCTTTTCAGCCGGCGGCATGGATTTCGTCGCGGTCTATTTCGACACGGACCTGGTCCTTGACGGTGCCGCCGCGCCGGTGCCCGCGCGCCGGCAGCTGGGATATGTCAAGCTGTCGATTCCAGATCTGACGCCCGCCGTCTATGCCGCGCTCATCGAGACGGTCGGACCGATGGGCGGCCCGATCGACGCCAGCATTGCCGTCGGCGGAGGGCGACAACGGATGAGGCTGCACCGGGTCGGCGCCGGCGTTGCTGGCCCCGAATTCGCGATGGCCGCCTGGGGCAGCCTCGCTTTCCCCGGCGGCGGCGACTGGTCGATCCTTGAGGCCGAGGATCCGGCCGATGCCCCGGCAGCCGTCGCCACCGATCGCGGACTGCCGATCATTCGGCAAGGCGCGGCAGGAATGCCGACCGGCGCTCCGTATCGTTTTGCCGATCCCGAGGACATGTTCGACGAGGCCGCACCGGCACGCGACTATGGCATCCTCCATTCGATGGGAACGCAGCGTGCCTTCTTCCGGCGCCCGCGCATCGAGCCGGCGTCTCCTCACCGGATCGTCTCGACCGAGCGGCCAGTGATCGCCGATCCGCTGATCCTCGCCACGGCCACCGGCCCCTTCCCGCGCCAGGCGGACGCAATCCCCTTTCCTACCGCCGCCTTCGCGCTGGAGGCCCGTGCCGACGGCACCTGGCGGCTCGACGCGCCGGGCACCTTCCCGGCAGGCGTGCCACGACGGACGATCCGTACCGCCGGCACGGTGCGCAGCGACCTCGACTATGCCGGCGCCACCGTCACCTACACGCTCGACACCGCCAATCCGGTGCCCTGGCGCTTCCGGCTGCAGAATGCGGTCAAGATCATGGCGCACACGGCGATGGGCGACCTCATGTCCATGGCCGCAGATGTAGACGCCGAAGCCGGCCGTGCGACGAGCTTCGCCGATCCCAAGCTCAAGATCGGCGGCCCGTTCGACATCGTCCAGGATTTGCTGACGATCCTCGAGGACCTCGGCATCCCGGCGCGTCCAGATGTGCGCATGACCAACGAATGGTCGCTCAGCGTCGGGCTCACCATCCCCTTCGTCGATGCATCCGGCGAGGACTTCGAGGTCATCCCGGGCGAGCCGATCCCGACCATCAAATTCGCCGACACCGGGATCACGATAGAACTCGCCGTCGCGCCCTCGGCCGACTCGGCGACCATGGAGCTCCATGGCTCGCCGATGTTCGCGATCAAGTCCGTGCCCGGCCTCTATGTCGTCGCGATCATCAAGTTCAAATTGCAGCTGTCGACCGAGAGCGGAACCACCTATGGCTTTCTCATCGGTGTCGGCATTGCCTACAGCCTCGAGGCTGGGCCATTCGAGCTTGAGGGCCTGTTCGCAATCACCTTCTTCGCCGTATTCGGCGATACGGTGCTGGGTTACGGCGTCGGCTTCATCGTCAAGCTCTCAGCCGAGCTCCCGCCCATTGTCGCGATCGAGCTCTCGCTCGAAGGGGCGCTTGCGCGACTCATCGTCCAGAAGGACCTGCCGGACGAGACCGTCTTCCAGATCGCCAAGCTCGTCTTCGCCATCGAAGTGTCCATCTTCCTCGTCTTCAGCATCTCGCTCGAAGTGGAGACCAAGAAGGTCGAGGTCATTCGCGGCCCGTTGCTCGAAAGTGACGCCCCCGATGTCATCTGACCGCACCCGGACCAGGAGCCACTCATGTCGCTGCCGATTCGCCTGATCCTCTTCCCCTTCCTGCAAGGCTATGACGGAGCCGATTTGTCGCTGCGCCTGCTGGTCGCGCCGCAGACCGATCCGACCGCGCCGCCCGCCGCCGGCCTCACGCCCTATGTCGCGACCGACTTCGAGTTCGAGCTGCGCTTCATCGCCGACCTTTCGCAGTTGCCCACCTTCGGCGCCGCGGCGACGATACTCGACCAGCCCTCGCCGGTGCCTGCCGACTCCGCCGCCATCTGCGCAGCCCTCAATGCGCAATTCTCGATCGACACCAGCGTCGGCCCCATCGACGGGCGCATCGGTGCGCCACGCATCGTCAAATACGCCCCGCCGGCCTATCGCCAGGCGACCGGATATGGCGGCGACAATCCGTTCTTACTGACCGACGACAGCTATCGCTGCGCGATAAATGCGCCGATCCCGCCGGGCACCTCGGTCAAGGTCGAGCCGCCGGTCATGTCGTGGGGCAAGGTTCTTGCCCAGGCACTGCGTCAGCCGCTGCTGGCCGAGGCGATCGGCCTTGTCCGCCCCTTCACCGTCGCGCCGCCCGCCGACATCGTCGCGGACGGCGGCTGGCTGTATGTGGCGCTGAAGTCGGGAAGCCCGTGGAGCGGCCTGTCCGGCACGCCCGGCGCCATGCGCTTCTATGCCGCGCGGATTCCGCCGCTCACCGAGCCGCGCTCGCTCTTCACGCCCGTGCTTTTCCCCGTCGCCTCCACGCCCCCGCCCGGCGTCGCCTGGGACGATCTGTTCCGCGAGTCGATCGAATATGACGACGGCTTCGCCAAGGCCGTCTACGGGCGCCAGCCGCCCCAGGCCGACCCGATCGCCGACGACGAGGGCGACCGGCCAGCCGAGGACCGCGGCGTCCAGCTCGGCTGGGACGACGAGCAGATCGTGACCTGGTTCAATCGCCAGGTCGACAGTTCAGCCAGCGCGGCCGACGCCCCGATGGGCGTGATGGGCTACCGCATAGACGTGCGCGAAGCCGGCACCGCCGAATGGGACTCGCTGGTCCGCGCGAGTACGGCAGTCCAGCTCGGCGGCAGCGTCCTTGGTAACGCCGAACTCGACTGGCGGGTCGAGGTCGCGCCGAACCGACTGATGGGCGATCTGGCCGGGCGTAGCTGGCTGCCGAGTTACATGACCGCCTGGACGGGTCCTTCACTGATCGGGATCGACGCGCTCACGGCGCAGCTACGCGGCCTGATTCCCACGATCGGGGTGGTCGAGGGGCTGACCCCGGAGACGTCGCTCCGCTACGGGCGCAGCTATGAGTTCCGGGTCCGCTTCACCGATCTGACCGGCGGCGGCCCGACGGTGGACGATGAACGTCGCAATGGCGGCCCGCAGCCGGTGGCGACCATCGACTTCCGCCGGCACGTCCGCCCGACCGGCGTCGCGACGGTTCCAAAGCTGCCGCTCGACCCCGACGATACCGATCCGCCGACGAGCCTCGAAGTATCCCGGCCACTGCTCGGCTTCCCCTCCTGCCTGATGGCCGGGGGCCTTGAAGCTGATCTCCTGGCCGACATCGCCGCCGCCAAGCTTGCCGACCGTGCGCCCGGACTGCCCGATCCCGATGTCGACCAGCTCGAGATCGTCGTTGAGGTCGCCACTCCCGAACCGGGAGTCGCAAACCGCTATCGGCCGCTTTACACCGTCACGCGCGCCTATCCTGCCGACGGGCCAGTGACGCTCGACTTCGAATGGACCGACATCCCCGATGCGCGCGACCTTCCCGCAACTCCGGGCGGCCCGCTTGCATTGCCCACGTCGCGCAACGTTCGCCTCCAGTTGACGCCGCTCGCCGCCGCCAAGGCCGATTATTATGCCGGCGAGGATGTCCGCCGTGGCGAGACGCGCATGGTGGTGATGCGCGCGCCCGCTCGCGACGAACGCGATCTGCTGGCGCAGGGCGGCGGCTCACTGATCGAGGCCTTCTTCCTCCAGCCCGCCGAGCCCGCTTCCCCGGCGCTCGTAGCCGCGCAGAAAGCCGCGGGCCTCGGCGCCCTCCTCGGCGACGACCCGCTCGGACGTCTGGCCGCCGCGCTCGACCTCGACCGCAGCGGCGCCACCCTGCGCGCACGTTCCGGCCGACGGCTGATTATCGGCGCCAGCGCATTGCTGCGCCATGTCGTTGGCCCCGACAGCGCCAGCCTCACCTTCGCCACCGCCAATGAGATGACGCGCCTCTGGCTGGTTGCGGTCGTCCTTGAGCTGCACCGCGACTGGAGCTGGGACGGACTCGATCATCTTCGCATCGAGCGGGATGGCCTGGAGGTCGGTCGCGTTGCCGGCAGCACGAGCGCCGGCCACGAGGCGGAAGGCGATGCCGAGCGCGACAGCTCGACGCTCCTATTCCTCGACGCCATCGATCCCAAGCCGGCCGCTGGCGCCCATCCGCGCCCGCTCGAGCTAGAATACAAAATCACACCCGTCTTCCGTACTGCCCCAGTCCAGGAGGATGCGCCGCTCGAGGCCTCGATCCTTCTCCCGGTTACGACGCCGCCGGCGCAGGTCCCGAAGCTCGTCTCCGCCGGGATCGCTCTCTCTCCCTATCGCCGCGATCCTGCCTATGCCGCCACCGAGGAGCGGCAGAAGGCTGTCTGGCTCGAATTCGACCGGCCGCCCGACGATCCCGAGGACCGCCATTATGCGCGCGTTCTGGCGAGCGCACCCGATCCAGTGCTGACCGACGATGTGCAGGACGTCGCGGACATTCAGGACCTGCCGCTGCCCATCGACCCCGAGCCGATTCGTCGGATCGTGCCCGGCCAGGGCGACGACCGCGCCGGTCAGGGGAGCATGCAATTGCTGTTGCCGACCTCAAGCCCGATCCATTTCCTCTTGCCGCTGCCTCCCGGCCTCACGCCCGACACACCCGAACTGTTCGGCTTCTTCACCTATGAATTCCGGATCGGCCATTTCGGCATCTGGAGCACCGCGCAGGGCTTTCCGGGCCGGGCGCTCCGCGTGGCCGGGATTCAGCATGCGCCGCCGCCGCTCGCCTGCGCGGTCACCCGAACCAAGAGCCGGCTCACCGTGAGTGCCGCCTTTGCCGAGCCGGTTCGCGACGGCCGCTCGCTGCGGCCAACGCCGCCGGTCACCGATTTGTGGGCGCTTCTATATGCCCGCGTCCACCAGGCGGATGATGCCGACCGGCGCAACATCCTCCTTGGCACGCGCCGCTTGAATCCGCCTCGGCGTCAGAAGCGCCCGCGCGGCAGGCCGAACCGCAGCCTCGGCCTAGACGCCGCCAAGGCAGGCGCCGACGGCAAGGCGGACTGGTCGAGCGCCGAAATCGCCGCCAGCCTCGCATTGCTGACGCTCGGCCCCGACGCGCCACTCAGCTGCCTGGTCGTCGAGACGCTGCCCGGAGAGGTTCCCTATCCGGATCCCGTCGCAGGCCAACTCGGCTACGAACGCTTCCTCAGGACCTCGCCGTTGACGACCGTCCCGCCCATCTGCTGAGCCGGTTGCTCGCCTGCATGCAGCACGCTGCGTTCCAAGGCGACGGCCGTCGCGGTACGTGGCTAACCGCAAGTCGACTTTCGCCCGGTTACGCTCGCCGCGGTCGGGCCGACTGCGTCAGCCGTTACGCCGCCCGTTCCTAGCCCGCTCGCGCAAGCGATCGATCAGCGCTTCGATGCTCGACCGCAGAATCAGCGTCCGCCTTCCAATCCGGATCGCTTCCAGATCGCCGGTGCCGACGAGTTCGTAGAGTTTCGTCTTGCCGATATCGAGCATCGCCATTGCGCGAGAGACCCTGAGGCAAATCGGGGAGTCGCCAGCACGATCTGTGTCGGCCGATGCATCTGCGCCCAAGTCGTTGGGGATTGTCATTGCTCTAGCGCCCACGATTTGCCTGCCGAGCCTTCAGGAAGCCCCGATCGCTGTCGAGAAAGGCGCGAAGCATATAGGGAATGAGTTCGGAGACCTGTTCTGACTGCCCGTAGGTTTCGCGGTAGAGTTCCGTGTAGTCGGTGAGCGCCTGGTTCAGGTCCGGTGGAAGCGCGATGGTCAGCTTGATCGGCGTGCGATCGGGGATCTTGGCGAGCTTAAGATCTGTCATGCTACTTCTTCTGACCCAGCCACGGCGCGAGAACGAGGTCGCGGTGGACGATCAGCCTGACCGGAGCTCCGGGCCTGATCGTGATGGTCGGCTGGACCTGCAGATTGCGTGATGTCAGCTGGTCGCCTGCACGCGATGCGTGCTGCTGGGTAGATTCTCGGATCGCTTGAACGAGATCGCTCTCGCCCGAGAATGTAAGGTTCGAGCCGACGCCAAGCACGGTGGAAAGGACAACGCCCTTGAGCAGCGACCAGGTATGGAAGTCAACCTCGTCGGCGAGTCCCGCAAAGCCCGACGGATCCGTGGCAGGCACGTTGTCGAGGGTAAGCGAGCTCCCATCGGGCAGTATGATGCGCTGCCAGACTACCAGCGCGCGACGCTGACCGAATGCGACGACTTGAGACATGCGCCGATGCCTTTGGCCGCGAACGGCTTGGACATACGCATCGGCCACCCGGCCGAAAGGATGGCGGGTCCGACAACCCCAAACGAGGTTCTCACGCCTCGACGTCGCACCCATGCGACGCAACTCAAAGACTAAGGCTGTCCTGCGGATAAGCAACCTGCATTTTCACCGCGAATCTGGCCGCGAGAAATCCTTGATCGCCGGCCTGGCGGCGGGCGATCAAGAGGAGACTTCCCGCGGTGCCCAGTTACGTCGCAGGGCTCGAGGCGTGGCAATGACTTCGTCACCTTCGAAGGTGATTTCGCGGCTGTGCCGCATGTTGGTCAGGAGCGCGGCGAAACGCCGACTTTGTGAAAGTCGCTTCGCGATCATGGGTTCGGCTTCCATTGCAGCCAGCACTTCGTTCCGGTGGCATCGGCCGCCTTTCGATCGAAGGCGATCGCGAACGAACTGAGACATGCTTCCTTCGCTTCGAGTGTCCGGTGGTCCCTCGCGCCACCGGTTAGGGACGTGCGGACCACTGCTCATGGGTGTAGGCCATCCACATCATCGCAAGGCTCACGCTCCACCTGGATGGTCGCGTGCTGGATTTCATATTGCTCGTGCAGCATCCCGGAAACGCTAGCGCGCACGGTCTCGAAATCGGCTCCGTCGGAAAGCTCCACATGCGCGGACAGGCTGTGGTCGTCGCTCGCCATTGACCAGACGTGGAGGTCGTGAACGCCGCCCACTCCCGGTGTGGCAGCTATCGAAGTGCGCAGGGCGGCGAGGTCGATGCCCCTTGGAACGCCCTCCAGCAGAATCTGTGTCGTGTCCTTGAGCAGGATCCAGGTGCGGGGAAGCACCCATAGACCGATGCCGATGGCGACGAGCGGATCGACCCATTGCCAGCCCGCCAGCATGATGACCAAGGCTCCGATGATCACTCCCACAGAGCCGAGCAGGTCGGCCCAGACTTCGAGATAAGCGCCTTTGATGTTGAGGCTCTGGTCCTTGCCCGCCGACAGCAGCCTGATGGCGATGATGTTCACCACGAGGCCGATCGCGGCGACGATCAACATCCCCGTTGACTGAACCTCGACCGGCTCAAAGAAGCGTTGCACACCCTCCCAAAGCACATAGCATGCGACGGCGACCAGAAGCAGCGCATTGAACGCGGCGGCGAGGATTTCGAAGCGGCGATATCCGAAGGTCCGGGCATCGTCGGCGGGTCTCTGACCAATCTTTACCGCCGCAAGCGCAATCGCGAGCGCCGCGCTGTCGGTGAACATATGCGCGGCGTCCGAGAGCAGCGCGAGGCTGTTGAATACGAACGAGCCGATCAGCTCGGCAATGAGAAATGCCGTCGTCAAGCCAAGCGCGATCGCCAGCATCCGACTGTTCGCACCAGCTGCGTGATTATGGGCATGGGAGGCGTGATCGTGGGCCATCTGCTGTTTCCTTGTGCTGGTCTAGCGGCTCGCCGTCTGGCTATGCCGGACGAACACTCCAGCAGACCCATCGCGGCCGATGATCAGCGTGTCGAAGGCGTCCTTGCGAGTGCCCTGCTCCATCCCTGGCGAACCGACCGGCATGCCGGGAACGGCGA
>JAZJZB010000123.1:0-262 GCA_040390085.1 Pseudomonadota bacterium
GACCGCGAAACCGACCGCTGCGACTCCATCATTGAGCAGGCTTTCGGATTCGACGACCATCGACACCCGCGGCTCGCAGCGCATCTCACGAAACGCGGCGATCACCGACACCGGGTCGGTGGCCGCGATCAGCACGCCGAACAGTGCAGCGCCGATCCAGCTCCAGCCGACCAGCCAATGCATTCCGCCGGCGACCACCGCCGCGGCGATGGCGACACCGGCGAAGGCCAGAACAAGCGTCAGCGGAAGTTCCCCGCGAAAA
>JAZJZB010000123.1:272-3640 GCA_040390085.1 Pseudomonadota bacterium
GATCGCCAGCACCTCGCGCTTGGAGTAGCGCCACTCGAGCTGAAGCGCGGCTTCGAACACCAATGGCGGAAGCAGCACGTTGAAGATCAGCTCGCGCGACAACGGCAGCTCGGGACTGTTGGGCAACAGAGCGACTCCGAACCCGGCAACGGCCAGCCCGACGATGTACGGCAGCCCGAGCCTGCGCGAGAGCATCGCGATCAGGCAGGCGACGAGCAGCAGGATTCCGATCGGGGCGAGGGAGACGCCGGTCATCCGCCCGGCATAGATTAGGCGTCACCGCTGCGAAAGCCGCGCCGGATACCACGAACAACATGCAGAATTTCGTCTTTCGCGGAAATAATGTTCGTGTATTGTTCTCATCATGGCGAAGCCCAAGACACGCTACACTTGCCAGGCCTGCGGTTCGGTCCAGCATCGCTGGCAGGGCCAATGCCCGGACTGCGCCGAGTGGAACACCTTGGTGCAGGAGAGCGCGCAGGTGTCGAGCATCTTCGCCGCCAAGCACAACCTCCAGGGCGGCGGGCGGGTAATCCCGCTGGTCGGGCTGGAAACGCCGGCGGCGCTGCCGGAGCGCCTGCCGAGCGGGCTCGCGGAGTTCGACCGGGCGATCGGCGGCGGGATCGTCGCCGGCTCGGCGATGCTGGTCGGCGGTGATCCGGGGATCGGCAAGTCGACCCTGCTGCTGCAGGTCGCGGCGCGGCTGGCGAGCGAAGGCAACAAGGTCGTCTATGTCTCGGGCGAGGAATCGGCTGAGCAGGTGCGTCTGCGCGCGGTTCGCCTCGGCCTCGGCAGTGCACCCGTCCGGCTCGCCGCGGCAACCTCGGTCCGCGATATCCTGACGACGATGGGCGGGGCCGAGCCGCCTGCATTGCTGGTCATCGATTCGATCCAGACGATGCATTCCGACCTGATCGAGGGCGCGCCCGGCACGGTCAGCCAGGTCCGCGCCTCGGCGCAGGAGCTGGTCCGCTTCGCCAAGGAGCATGGCACCGCGGTCGTGCTCGTCGGCCACGTTACCAAGGACGGAACGATCGCCGGCCCGCGCGTGCTCGAGCATATGGTCGACACGGTGCTGAGCTTCGAGGGCGAGCGAAGCCACCAATACCGGATCCTGCGCGCGATGAAGAACCGCTTCGGCGGCACCGACGAGATCGGCGTGTTCGCGATGGAAGGCGCCGGCCTGACCGAAGTGCCCAATCCGTCGGCGCTGTTTCTCACCCATCGCGGCGAGCCGGTCAGCGGCACCAGCGTTTTTCCGGCGATCGAGGGCTCGCGCCCGGTGCTGGTCGAGATCCAGGCGCTGACGGTGCGACTGGCGAGCGGCGCCACCCCGCGCCGAGCCGCAGTCGGCTGGGACAGCGGCCGCCTGGCGATGATTCTTGCGGTGCTCGAGGCGCGGTGCGGCATGAGCTTCGCGACGGCGGAGGTCTATCTCAACGTCGCCGGCGGCTACCGGCTCAGCGATCCCGGCGCGGACCTCGCCGTCGCCGCGGCGTTGGTGTCGGCGATGTCCGAGCGGCCGGTACCGAGCGAAGGCGTCGTGCTGGGTGAAATCGCGCTGTCCGGGGAAATCCGCCCCGTCGCGCACGCGGGACTGCGGCTCAAGGAGTCGGCCAAGCTCGGTTTCGAGACGGCCTGGGTCCCTAAGGGCATCAAGGGCGGCGAGGGGCTGCGGCTCGCCGAGTTCGCCAATTTGCGCCAGCTCGTCGATCAAATCCTCGGTCGTTAGGACTGGCGAAGCGCGGGAGAGGCCGCTAGCCGAGCCGCAATGACCGCGCTCGACGTCTTCGTGTTCCTGTTGCTCATCGGCGGCGCCGCGATCGGCTTCGTGCGCGGGTTCGTGCATGAGGTGGTCTCGCTGCTGGCGTGGATCGTCGCGATCGCAATGCTCAAGCTGTTCCACACCCAGCTGTGGACCGGGCTGACCGGCACCTTCGGCGCGAGCCCGGCCGCGGCCGCCGTATTGGCCTTCGCGATCCTGTTCATCCCGAGCTTCGTGCTGGTGAAGCTGCTCGCCCGCTCGCTTGGCGGACGGACCCGGCGCTCGCCGGTGCTCGGGCCGGTCGACCGCACGCTTGGCGGCGGTTTCGGGGCCTTGAAGGGCCTGCTCGGCGCGACCTTGTTCTTCCTGCTCGCGAACCTCGCCACCGACATGGTCTACGGCCCGCAGGCGGACCGGCCAGAGTGGATGACCCGGTCGCGCACCTTCCCGCTGCTTAACGCCAGCGGACGGGCGATCGTCGACTGGGTGGAAACGCGGCGGCACAGGTCGGTTCAATGATCCGCCTCCACGACACGCTGGCGCGCGAGAAGCGTGACTTCGTCCCCGCCGACCCCAAGCGCATCACGATGTATGTGTGCGGGCCGACGGTCTACGGCCGCGCCCATATCGGCAACGCCCGCCCGGCGGTGGTGTTCGACACGCTCGCGCGCCTGATCCGGCACGAGTTCGGGGAAAGCAGCCTGGTCTATGCCCGCAACGTCACCGACGTCGACGACAAGATCATCGCCGCTGCCGAGGCGGAGGGCGTCGACCCTTCGGTGATCACCGCGCGCTACGAGCAGCATTATCTCGATGACATGGGCGCACTGGGCGTTGCGCCGCCGGGCATCGCGCCGCACGCGACCCAGGAAATCGCGCCGATGATCGCAATGATCGAGCGGTTGATCGACCTCGGCAATGCTTACGAGGCCGAGGGCCATGTGCTGTTCTCGGTGCCGAGCGATCTTGATTACGGTGAGCTCAGCCGCCGCGACCGCGATGCGATGGTGGCCGGCGCCAGGGTCGAAGTCGCGCCCTACAAGCGCGACCCCGCCGACTTCGTGCTGTGGAAACCAAGCGGCGAAGGCGTGATCGGCTGGGACAGCCCATGGGGCAGGGGCCGCCCCGGCTGGCACATCGAATGCTCGGCGATGATCCGTGCGCATTTGGGCGAGACGATCGACATCCACGGCGGCGGGCTCGACCTGATCTTCCCCCACCACGAGAATGAGATCGCGCAGAGCCGCTGCGCCCACGGCGGAGCGCCGCTCGCGCGCTATTGGGTGCACAACGGCTTTGTCGACATGGGCGCCGAGAAGATGTCGAAGAGCCTCGGCAATATCGTCACGCCGGAGAAGCTGCTTGCCGCCGGCCACAAGGGCGAGACGCTTCGGCTTGCGCTGCTGTCGGCGCACTACCGCCAGCCGCTGCCCTGGACGGAAACACTGATCGCGCGGGCCAAAGCCACGCTCGACGGGCTCTACCGCAAGGCCGGTGACGCCGAAGCGAGCGAGGTCGATCCGCAAGTGCTCGATGCACTGAGCGACGATCTCAACACGCCGCTGGCGCTGTCGCGGCTTTCCGCGCTCGACGATCCGGCGAT
>JAZJZB010000123.1:3650-6059 GCA_040390085.1 Pseudomonadota bacterium
CTCAAGGGCAGTGCGCAGCTGCTCGGGCTCCTGCAAAGCTCCGCCGACGAATGGTTCCAGGCCGGCGCGGATGGGGGAGCAATCGAAACCCGGATCGCCGAGCGCGCCGCCGCCAAGAAAAACCGCGACTTCGCCGCCGCCGACCGCATCCGCGACGAATTGAAGGCCGAGGGCATCGTGTTGGAGGACGGACCTTCGGGCACCACATGGCGACGCGAATGAACGCGCCGCTCTACACCACCGAGATCCTGCGCCTTGCGGCATCGCTCCAGGAGCCGCACCCGCTCGATCGCGAAGACGGGCGCGCCGAGCTGCGTTCGCCGACCTGCGGCAGCCGCGTGAGCCTTGCCGTTCAGCTCGACGACGACCGGCGGATCGAGCGGCTGTCGATGCAGGTCGAGGCCTGTGCTTTCGGCCAGGCATCGGCCGCGCTGCTGCAGCGTCACGGCCCTGGCCGTACCCATGATGAAGTGGCCGAAGCGCTTGTCGTGCTCAGTCGCTGGCTCGCCGAACAGCAGGACGAAGCCGACGCCTGGCCGGGGCTTGCGGCACTTGCGCCGGCGCGCTCGCGCAAAGCCCGCCACGGCGCGATTCTCCTCCCGTTTCGCGCCCTGCTTGCAGCGATCGAGTCGGCTCGGTGACGTCCGCGGCCGAGACTGCCCAAGCAACCACCGCGATCCTCGAAAGCGGCGCAATCATGCTCGGCGCGGCGCTGGTGTTCGTCACGCTGTTCCGCCGGCTCAAGCTCGGTGCCACGCTGGGCTATATCGTCGCCGGCGCATTGATCGGCCCGCAGCTGCTCGGCCTGATCAAGGACCCGCAGCAGCTCACCAGCGTCACCGAGATCGGCATTGCGCTGCTGCTTTTCATTGTCGGCCTCGAGCTGCAGCCGAGTCGGCTGTGGCGGCTGCGCAAGGACATCTTCGGGCTCGGGCTGCTGCAGGTCGTCCTGTGCGGCCTGGCCTTGAGCGGCCTGCTCTATTTCGCGCTCGGAATCTCGCCGGAGGCCGCGCTCGCGATCGGTCTTCCGCTCGGCCTGTCGTCGACCGCGCAGGTCCTGCCGATGCTGCGCTCGGATAATGAGCTGAATACGCCGCAGGGTGAGCGGGCATTCTCGATCCTGCTGTTCCAGGACCTCGCGATCGTTCCGATGATCACGATCATCGCCGCAATGTCGCGGGTTCCCCCCGATCCCAGCGCCCCGGTCGGATGGACGCTGGCGCTGTACACCGTGCTCGCGGTAATCGCCCTGGTGCTGATCGGCCGGGTGGTACTCAATCCCTTGTTTCGGCTTGTTGGTCGGCTCGGCGAGCGCGAGTTGTTCATCGTCGCGGGCTTGTTCACCGTCGTCGGCTCGGCAGCGGTGATGCACACGCTGCACCTGTCCGTGCCGCTTGGCGCGTTCGTCGCCGGCGTGATGCTCGCGGAATCGCCCTACCGGCATGAGCTCGAGAGCGATGTCGAGCCGTTCCGTTCGATCCTGCTGGGCTTGTTCTTCCTCTCGGTCGGGATGCTGCTCGACCTCCACCTCGTCGCCACCCGTCCGCTGTTCGTCATCGGCATCGCCGTTGCCGTGATCGCTACCAAGGCGGTGCTGATTTCAGGACTGGCGCGCTGGTTCGGCAACAGCTGGCCGCGAAGCGCGCGCCTCGGCCTCCTGTTAAGCCAGGCCGGCGAGTTCGGCTTCGTCCTGTTCGCTCAGGCGACCGTCGCTCGGCTGATCGCGCCGGACGCGGCTTCGCTGTTCGGCGCTGTGGTGACTTTGTCGATGGCCACGACTCCGTTCCTGATGCGCTTCGTCGACTTTCTCGAGCGGCGCGAGGTTGCCGGCGGCGATCTCGACGGGCCCGAGCTGTCGCCGGAAACCAGCGCGATCGTGGTCGGCTATGGCCGCTTCGGCCAGACCGTCGCGCAGATGATGATGGCCAAGCGCATCGGAGTCACGCTGATCGACAAGAAGCCGGCCCAGATCGAGCTTTCGAGCGAGTTCGGCACCAAAGTCTATTATGGCGACGGTTTGCGGCTCGACCTCCTTCGCCTGGCCGGCGCCGAACGGGCTCGGGTCATCGCCTTCTGCAGTGACAATCGGGAGGGCGAGCTGACCGCCGAAGCGCTCGGCGCGGTGCTGGATGCGTTCCCGCAGGCCGCGGTGATGGTCCGCGCATTCGACCGGCTGCACCTAATCGAACTGGACAAGCTCGACCTCGCTTTCGCTGAGCGGGAATTGTTCGAGAGTGCGGTGACGATGGGCCGCGCGGCGCTTAGGGCGAGCGGAATCGCTGGTGACGAGATCGACCGAGTCGAATCCGAATATCGAATGCGCGATTGCGAGCGGCTCGAGCGTCAGACGGAGACCGGCGACATCAAGGCCGGTTGGGAGCGTGCCTTTACCCCCGAGCGAGCGCTTCC
>JAZJZB010000124.1:0-2512 GCA_040390085.1 Pseudomonadota bacterium
ACTTAGAAAAACTGACCGACCGGGCGCGCGGCTTCCTCCAGGCGGCGCAGACCATAGCGGTGCGCGAACATCAGCAACGGATTGCGCCGGCGCATTTGCTCAAAGCTCTGCTCGACGACGAACAGGGCATGGCCGCCGGGCTGATCGATGCCGCTGGCGGCGACGGCAAGGCCACCAAGCGCGAAGCCGATGCTTTGGTCGCCAAAATTCCGTCGGTGACCGGAAGCGGCGCGACCTCGGCGCCGGGACTCGACGGCGATACGATGCGGATCCTCGACCAGGCTGGCGAAATCGCCAAAAAGGCCGGCGATTCCTACGTCACGGTTGAGCGCATCCTGCTGGCAATGGCACTGGCCAAGGGCAGCGACGTCGGAGCAGCGCTGGAACAGGCTGGCCTGACTCCCCAGAACCTCAACGCCGCGATCGAGCGGCTGCGCGGCGGGCGCACCGCCGACACCCAGGGATCCGAGGACCGCTACGAAGCGCTCAAGAAATATTCCCGCGACCTGACCCAGGCGGCGCGCGACGGCAAACTGGACCCGGTCATCGGCCGCGACGAGGAAATCCGCCGCACCATCCAGGTGCTGGCTCGCCGAACCAAGAACAATCCGGTGCTGATCGGCGAGCCTGGCGTCGGCAAGACCGCCATCGCCGAGGGGCTGGCCCTGCGCATCGCCAACGGCGACGTCCCCGACGGCCTCAAGGACCGCAAGCTACTCAGCCTCGACATGGGCGCGCTGATCGCCGGCGCCAAATATCGCGGCGAGTTCGAGGAACGCCTGAAGGGCGTGATCGACGAGGTCAAGCAATCGGCCGGCGATATCATCCTGTTCATCGACGAGCTGCACATGATCGTCGGTGCCGGGAAGAGCGAAGGCGCGATGGACGCCGGCAATCTGCTCAAGCCCGCTTTGTCGCGCGGCGAGCTCCACGTCATCGGCGCGACCACGCTCGATGAATATCGCAAGCACGTCGAGAAGGACGCCGCGCTCGAGCGGCGCTTCCAGCCGGTGTTCATCGGCGAGCCGACGGTCGAGGACACGATTTCGATCCTGCGCGGACTCAAGGAGAAATATGAGCTCCATCACGGCGTGCGCATCACCGACGGCGCGATCGTCGCCGCCGCAACGCTCAGCAACCGCTACATTTCCGACCGCTTCCTGCCCGACAAGGCGATCGATTTGATGGACGAGGCGGCGAGCCGGATCCGGATGGAGGTCGAGAGCAAGCCCGAGGAAATCGAGAATCTCGACCGCCGCATCATGCAGCTCAAAATCGAGCGCGAGGCGCTGAAGAAGGAAAGCGACAAAGCGTCGAAGGACCGGCTCGGCAAGATCGAGAGCGAGCTCGCCAATCTCGAGCAGCAATCGGCCGAACTGACCACGCGCTGGCAGGCGGAAAAGGACAAGATCAGCGCCGAGGCCAAGCTCAAGGAGCAGCTCGACGGCGCCCGGCTCGAACTCGAGCAGGCGCAGCGCGCGGGCGATCTGGCCAAGGCCGGCGAGCTTCAATACGGGCGCATCCCCGATCTCGAAAAGCAGCTCGGCGAGGCCGAGGCCGCGGTCCATGGCGCGATGCTGCGCGAGGAAGTTACCGACCAGGACATCGCCGGGGTGGTCAGCCGCTGGACCGGAGTTCCGGTCGAACGCATGCTCGAGGGCGAGCGCTCGAAATTGCTCGGCATGGAGCAGGCGATCGGCGCCCAGGTGATCGGACAGTCGGACGCGGTCAAGGCGGTCAGCGCAGCGGTGCGCCGCGCCCGCGCCGGCTTGCAGGATCCCAACCGGCCCTTGGGCTCATTCCTGTTCCTGGGGCCAACCGGGGTCGGCAAGACCGAGCTGACCAAGGCGCTGGCCAACTTCCTGTTTGACGACCCGACCGCGATGGTCCGGATCGACATGAGCGAATATATGGAAAAGCACGCCGTGGCGCGGCTGATCGGCGCTCCGCCGGGCTATGTCGGCTATGACGAAGGCGGGGTGCTGACCGAGGCGGTCCGCCGCCGCCCCTATCAAGTGGTCCTGTTCGACGAAGTCGAAAAGGCCCACGGCGACGTCTTCAATATCCTTCTCCAGGTGCTCGACGACGGCCGGCTGACCGATGGCCAGGGGCGGACGGTCGATTTCACCAACACGTTGATCATCCTGACGTCGAACCTCGGCAGCCAATATCTGGCGCAGCTGGGCGAGGACGAACCGGCGGAAAAGGTCGAACAGGAGGCCATGGAGGTCGTGCGCAGCCATTTCCGCCCCGAATTCCTCAACCGGCTCGACGAGATCATCCTGTTCCACCGATTGTCGGCGAGCCACATGGGTCCGATCGTCGATATCCAGGTCAAACGGCTGCAGAAACTGCTCGACGAGCGCAAGATCACGCTCGAGCTCAGCGACGACGCGCGCGACTGGCTCGGGCGCACCGGCTACGACCCGGTCTATGGTGCCAGGCCGCTGAAGCGCGCGGTTCAGAAATATCTTCAGGATCCGCTTGCCGACAAGATCCTCTCCGGCGAGAT
>JAZJZB010000125.1:0-10104 GCA_040390085.1 Pseudomonadota bacterium
CTATGCGACCCGCCTCGACAGCAAGGTCGGCAAGGCGACCCGGGTCGTGGCAATGACCCACGGCGTGTTCCTGGCGCGCATCCAGGCCGATCCCGAGCTTGCCGGCGTCTCCGCCGTGCTGTTCGACGAGGTCCATGAGCGCAGCCTCGACAATGACCTCGCGCTTTCGCTAGCGCTCGATGCGGCGAGCGCGCTGCGCGAGGACCTCCGGCTTGCGGCGATGTCGGCGACGCTCGACGGCGAGCGCTTCGGTCGGCTGCTCGGCAACCCGCCGCGGATCGTCAGCGAGGGCCGCAGCTTTACGCTCGAGCTCGAACATGTCGGCCGCAACACGACCGCCCGGATCGAGCCGCAAATGGCCTCCGCCATCCGTGCCGCGCTCGCCGAGCATGAGGGCTCGCTGCTCGCCTTCCTGCCCGGCGTCGCGGAAATCGAGCGCACTTCCGAGGCGCTCGGGGCACTCGCCGCCAACGTCATCCTCCACAAGCTGCACGGCGGCATCGATCCGGCGGCGCAGCGGGCAGCGCTCGCACGGCCGCCCAAGGGCGCCCGCAAGCTGGTGCTTGCAACCAGCATCGCCGAGACCAGCGTCACGCTCGACGACGTCCGGATCGTCGTCGACAGCGGGCTTGCCCGCCGGCCGCGTTACGATCGCGGCGCGGGCCTCACCCGGCTGGTCACCGAGCGCGCCAGCCGGGCTTCCGTGACCCAGCGCGCCGGACGCGCAGCCCGCCAGGCGCCGGGCATCGCGATCCGGTTGTGGGAAGAAGCCGCGACGGCCTCGCTCCCGGCGCACGATCCGCCAGAGATTCTCGAAGCGGACCTTTCCAGCCTGCTGCTGACCTGCCTGTTGTGGGGCGAAGCCGACCCGCGCCGCCTGCCCTTTCTCGACCCGCCGCCCGACGTCGCGCTCGACGAAGCCCGGCGCCGGCTGACGTTGCTCGGCGCGATCGATGGCGAAGGACGCGTCACCGGTCACGGCCGCGCCATCGCCGCGCTGCCGCTCGAGCCGCGGCTGGCGCACATGCTGATCGAGGCCAGCGCCCGCGGCTTTGGCGCGGCCGGCGCGGACGTCGCGGTCCTGCTCACGGAGCGGGGGCTTGGCGGCAACGATCCCGACCTCGACCTTCGCTGGCGCCGCTGGCGGTCCGATCGCTCTCCGCGCGCGGAAGGCGCCCGCAAGATGATTCGCACCTGGTTGCGGCGGCTTCCCCTCCCTGCAAGGGAGGGGTCAGGGGTGGGTGCGAAGCGCAGCTCCGCGGTGGGCATCGAGCCCGCCGCGTTGCTACCCACCCCCGTCCCCTCTCTTGCAGGGAGTGGAGAAAGCCTCGCCAAAGCCCTCGCACTCGCCTTTCCCGACCGTGTTTCCCGTCGCCGCGACGCGTCGGGCGAAAGCTGGCAGTCGGTCGGCGGGCGCGGGTTCCGGCTCGATTCCGCTTCGCCGCTTGCCCGCAACCAATGGCTTGCCGTCGGCGAAGTCGCCGGCCGCGCCTCGGGTGCCCGGATCCTATCGGCGCTGGTGATCGACGAGCAGGACGTGCTGGAGCTGTTCGGCGACCGCATCGAGACCCGGCACGACGGCGATTTCGACCCGTCGAGCCGATCGGTAACGTCAACGCGCAGCCGACGGCTCGGGGCGATCAGGCTTGCGAGCGGGCCCGATCCGAAGCCCGACCCGGCGGCGATCGCGCAGGCGTTGGTTGACGGTGTGCGCGAACATGGCCTCGGCCTGTTGCCGTGGGACGAGCGCGCGTTGCAGCTGCGCCACCGCGCCGCCTTCGTCCACCGGTTCGATCCGGCGATTGCCCCGCTCGATGAGGCAATGCTGCTCGAACGGGCGGACGAATGGCTGCCACCGCTGCTTGCCGGCAAGCGCCGCCTCGGCGACGTCCCGCCGGCCGCTTTGTACGCCGCGCTCGTGCAGCTGCTCGGTTATCAGCAAGCGCGCCAGCTCGACCGGATCGCCCCGGCGGACTTTGTCAGCCCCGCCGGAAGCAGCCACGCGATCGATTACTCAGCACCCGGCGGCCCGGTCGTCGAAGTCCGCGCGCAGGCTTTGTTCGGCCTTGCCGACCATCCGATGCTCGCCAACGGCGAGGTGCCACTGACGCTCGCAATCACCTCGCCGGCGGGCCGGCCGATCCAGACGACCAAGGACCTTCCCGGTTTCTGGGCCGGCAGCTGGCGCGACGTCGCCAAGGACATGCGCGGGCGCTACCCCAAGCACCCGTGGCCCGACGACCCGGCCAGTGCCGCCCCGACGCTGAAGACCAAACGCGCTTCCTAGCGGGCGACCGGTACCATCAAATGCGCGTAAGGCGTGCCGGCCCACATCACATAGGGCGCCGAGGTGTCTGGCTTGGCGGCCGAGGGATGGCCGGCAAGGATCTCCTTCGATCCGACGATCATGACGTGTGGGCCGGTTTTGACCCAGTCGTTTTGGGCGGTCGGCTTGGTCGCATAAGGATCGGAGTTGCTCGCGTCGGTGCCGCCTTCGAGCATGTAGATCATCCCGACGGTCCCCGTCGGCGGCGGCTTGTGGTGGATCCACGCGTCCGTCCATTTGGCGGCATTGGCATCCATGCACATCGGATCCGGGCCTGGAGTCACCGGGTTATCGGCCATGCAAGTCCAGCCATTGCTGCCCTCGCGCGCGGTAGTCATCGCCCCACTCGAATCCGCGGTCACGATCGACGCATTGCGTGCGATCGAAGCTGGAGCCGCGGATTCGGCGCTCGCGGTCGGATCCTCGCTTGGCGCCGCGGCATTGGTGTCGGCCTCGGCATTGTTGCTGACCACCTCGGTATTGTTCGTGGTCACTTCGGTGGTGTTGGCCTCGACCTCGGTCGTGTTGTTGGTCGTTTGGGTCTGTTGGCATGCACCGAGCGCAAGCATTGCGGTTGCGGCAAGCAGCGCGCGTGAAGTGCGGATTGTCATGAACCCCTCCTTTGTTCGCCAGGAAGGACAGGCAGCGTATCATAGTTCGAACCCATTCGACGCGCTTGATTCATCGGGCGCACTTTGCCACCCCGCGCACCATGACCATCGCCCGCATTTCCGAGCTCGAGCGCAAGACCACCCAATCGGGCAACGCCAACGCCGGGCGCTGGCTGCTGGAGTTCGAGCGGAGCGAGGCGCTGAAGCCCGACCCGCTGACCGGGTGGAACGGATCCGGCGACACCAACACGCAGGTGCGGATGAACTTCCAGAGCAAGGAAGCGGCGATCGCTTATTGCGACAAGCACGGTTTTGGCTACCACGTCGTCCCGGCAGCGCCGGTTCGGCTCAAGCTCCAGGCCTACGCCGACAATTTCCGCTAAGGCCCGCGCGGCCCGGGTTGAACTCACGCCATAGTGGAGGCACACTCCCCTCGCCGAGCTAGGGGGAAGGCTGCGTTCTGCCGATATTCGTCTGGTGATCGGCACCAGGCCCGAAGCAATCAAGCTGGCCCCGGTCGCGCACGCGCTCGCCGAGCGCGGCTTGTCGCCGACCCTCGTCTTCACCGGACAGCATTCCGAGCTCGACCCCGCCGATCACCGGCTCGACGGCTTCGACCGCGCCCGGCTCGATTGCCCCGGGCAGCAAGACCCGCACCAACATGTCCGCGCGGTCACCGCGGCCTTGCTCCCCCACTTTGCCGACGCCCCGCACCTGGTCGTCGTCCAGGGCGACACTTCGAGCGCGCTCGGCGGCGCGCTTGCCGCATTCACCGCCGGAGTCCCGCTCGCCCACGTTGAGGCCGGGCTTCGCACCCACGACCCGCATCAGCCCTGGCCGGAGGAAGAATATCGCACGGCGATCGACGCCGACGCCGATTTGCTGTTCGCGCCGACCGAGCTTGCCGCCGCCAACCTCCGCGCCGAGCAGGTCGCGGGCGATATCTTCGTCACCGGCAATACCGGCATCGACGCGGTGATCGAAACCAGTGCCCGCCTGCCGGCGGCGAGCCTGCGCGATTCCGCGGCGTCGCGAATCCTGCTCACCGTCCATCGCCGCGAGAGCTGGCGAGAGCGGCTTGGGTCAATCGCCGGCGCGGTGATCGAGCTCGGCGCTGGGGGGACGCCGGTCGACGTCGTCCTCCACCCCAATCGCTACGTCGCGCGGAGCATGCGGTCGCGGCTCAGTGGTGCGGCAAACGTCCGCTTGCTCGCGCCATGCGGCCACGAGGAGCTGCTCAGGCTGATGCGCGACGCGGCGCTGGTGCTGAGCGATTCCGGCGGGATCCAGGAGGAGGCGCCGGCGCTGGGAATCCCGCTGCTGGTGCTCCGCGACAAGACCGAGCGGCCCGAAGCGATCGGAGCCGGCAACGCCCGGCTGGTCGGCACCGACCGCCAGCGCATCGTCGGCGAGGTCCAGCGGCTGCTGAGCGACCCGGCCGCGCTCGCCGCGATGAGCCGGCGGTCGTTCCCGTTCGGCGATGGCCAGGCCGGCCCGCGCATCGCCGGGATTATCGAGGAGTGGCTGGAGCGGCGTGGCGCGTTGTCACCAAACTCCACGGCTGTCCCCCGAACAGCCTGACTCTGGTGACCCCTACGGGACTCGAACCCGTGTTTTCGCCGTGAGAGATTTCACCTATTTGGTTATTCCTACGTGCATGGATACCCTTGGATGCGTTGCTACGACTGAACTTCTCTGGTAAACTGCTGAACGTGTCCATGCTCGTCCTTGGACACTTATTCGTGAAATTCTCGGGACGTTTCGACGGGGTTTCAGTTGGGCAGAGCGGTCGTAGAGGCGCGAATCAAGGAGCGATCGGCAAGGGTCCGGCTTAAGCCTGGTCATCATCCCTATTGGCGGACGATCTCGAGCGGTCGGCATCTGGGCTACTATAAGGGGAAACGCAGCGCTTCGTGGATCGCCCGATGCCGATCGCCGCTCGATGGTTCGTACGTCACAAGGACGCTTGGTAATTGCGACGATCATGTCGATGCCGATGGTAAAGCCATCCTGTGCTGGAAGGATGCGCTGGAGCAGGCACTCATCTGGTTTCAACAGGTCGAGACGCCAGGATATCTGGAAGCAGCCAATCTGACCGTCGAAAAAGCTGCAGCTGAATACTCTGCGATGCGCGATCAGCGAGATAGCGCACGGGCCGGAAGACCGGTCCGCTCTGACGGCCGATCCCGAATGAACCGTTACGTCGTAGTCGATGAGGAATTGTCCGGAATTCGACTGCACGATCTGACGGAAGCTCACCTGAAAGCGTGGCTCGGGCGACAGAAGAATTTGAAGCTGACGACGAGGCAACGCCTCGCCAACGACCTCAAGGCTGCGCTCAATCATTGCTACGTCCAGCATCGACGGGTTCTCCCCAGCGATTTTCCGATGACGGTGAAGGTGGGGCTCAAGCCGGAAGAGAATTACTGGGAGCATGGCGAGAGCCGAGCACGCGACAATCAGATCCTCGACGACGACCAGGTTCGCAGGATCATCAAGCTGGCGATCGAGCGCGACAGGGACGGCGACTTTGCGCTGCTCGTGATACTGCTCGCGGCGACTGGCGCGCGCTTTTGCCAGCTCAGGCGGATGAGAGTGTGCGACGTCCAGCTGGAGCACTCGCGAATCCTCGTGCCCTCCTCGTTCAAGGGGAAAGGCAAGTCGCCGGCACTCACGAAGACGCCGGTGGGCAGCGATGTGCTGGCACGGTTGCGAAACGCAGTGGAGGGGCGTCCTCCGGATGAGGTGCTGCTTCAGAAATGGCGATATCGGCAGGTCGGCCCCGTCGGGCCGAACGCATGGGTGAAGGACTATCGGGGACCTTGGCGAACGGCGTCTGAAATGACCCGTGACTGGCAAGGCCTCATGACT
Organism: Pseudomonadota bacterium; assembly: GCA_040390085.1. Taxonomy (GTDB): domain Bacteria; phylum Pseudomonadota; class Alphaproteobacteria; order Sphingomonadales; family Sphingomonadaceae; genus Sphingomicrobium. The sequence goes on from JAZJZB010000125.1 coordinate 5,809, forward strand.
GAGGTCGGGCTTGTGGGCGTGATCCCATATGCGCTTCGGCACTCGTCGATTGTCCGGGGCATTCGCGCAAACCTGCCGATCCGCCTCGTCGCTGCTCTGCACGACACGTCAGTGACAATGATCGAACGGCATTATTCGCGCTGGATCACGGAAGGTCTCGAGGAGATGGCGGCCCGGGCCCTCGTCCCGCTGCTCGCGGCCGCCTAGGCCAATAACATGAACTTCATTGAGACCGCCGCACGGTCACGAGCCAGCTGACGACATAGATGAAGACGGCATTGGGACACTCCGTGGGAATCTGTGAGATGCCCGGTCTGGGTGGAAGGCAGACATTGTGCGATCGGGATCAAGTGCCTTGCCGCTCGGCCCGGCCGCCGGTATCAGACCGAACCGTGTTGATTTCGTCCAAGTTCGTAGCAGCTTTGCTTTTGCTCGCGGCAGGCCTCATGCTCGGCGTGCCTGCGACGGCGTCGATCCTACACGACGCCGACCACATCGGCTCGCCGGTGAGCGCGGGCCAGTATCACTATCATGGCAGCGACGGGACGGTTGACCTCCAGCACGACGCCGCTGACGAAAACGGCGATAAGTCGGGCAAGCCTGGCACCGGTCACAGTCATCCACCGGCGTCGGTGGCCGATCCGGCGATGTTCGCCTCCATCGCGCTTGCACTTCCGGCGACGACGACGCGTGGGCCTCAGGATCGGATCGTCCATCAGCTGCATACGCTCAACTGGAGTCCGCACAGGAGGCCTCCGAGAACCGTCTGACGTCTGACCGGAGCGTCCTTGCTCCGACATTTCCAGCGTCTTGCGGAGCTTCTCATGCCTATTCCAACGCTCGGCCGCGCCATCGGCTCGGCACTTCTCTCAACAGCCGCGGTCGCGACCTTGCCATCAGCGCTTGCCGCGCAGCCCGCCAGCGAGGGCCCTGCGAACTCTGTTTCGCCCAGCGGGTTGACCCTTGAAGCCGCTATTCGCCGGGCGCTCTCCGCGGCGCCACAGACGGCGGTCGCGTCGGCCCGCCGCGAATCGCTGACCGCGGCGCGGGAGGAAGCCGGGCTAAGGCCGCAGCCCAGCGCCGGCCTGACCGTCGAGAATTTCGGGCCGCCCATGGGCGATCTCTATGACCAGTTGCAGATCACCGGCACCTACAGCCAGCGGATCGAGCGCGGCGGCAAACGGCAGGCGAGGGTCGATCTCGTCTCGCGGGACATCGATGTCGCGGCGGCGGAGGCGATCGTTGCCCGGCTCGATCTCATCAAGACCGTCCAGCAAGGCTTTGTCGAGATCCAGGCCGCCGAGGCCGCGAGCGCCGTCGCTCGGGAGCGCGTTCGGATCGCGTCCGAGCTCGAGCGCGAGGTCGGGAAGCGCGTCGCCTCGGCCAGGGACCCGATCTTCGCCGGCACGCGTGCAAGAACCGCGGCAACCGCCGCGCGGGTCGATCTTGAGCTCGCGGTCCATGCGCGAGACGCCGCGATCAAGCGGCTGGCGATGTTCTGGGGTGGGCCACCTCAAGCGCCCGCGACATCGGCGGCCGGGTTTCTGGACCTTCAAGCGGCTGAAGTCTCCGGTGCGCCACCATCCCCCGACCTGGCCGTCATCGAAGCCCGCATTGCCCGCGCGCGTGCCGCGATCGACCTGCAGAGAGCCAATGCCGCACGCGACCTGACCGTGTCCGCCGGGCCGCGCATCATCTCGACGCGAGCGATCGGCGCCGTCGCGGGCGTTTCGATGCCGCTCGGCGGCCGGCGCCTCGCGCAGGCGAGGATCGCGGGAGCCGAAGCAGAACGTCGCCGCGCCGAAGCCGAGCTTGCCGTCGAGCGGCATGCCCGCGAGCGGGCCATCACCCTTGCTGCGGAAAGGGTGGAACAGGCCCGGCGCGAAGCGATCTCGATCCGTGACGAGGTGATCCCAAGCGCCGACCGGACCCTCGAGCAGGTCCGCTTCGGCTACAATCGCGGCTTCTTCAGCTTCGCCGACGTTTCGGCCGCCCAGACCATCGCGATCGACGCGCGCTCTCGAGTGGTCGACGCGGCGCGCCGCTACCATCAGGCCCGGGCCGAGCTCGACAGGCTCACCGGCCGTTTCACCGATCTCGCCCGGGAAGGCATCCAATGATCAGAACCAATTATCTGGCGTTCGCGGCCGCCCTCGTCCTGGCGGTGCCCCTCGCGGCGTGCGGGCAAGGATCTCCTTCCGCCGAAATGGAAGGCGAGGACAAGGCCGCAGCTGAATATGAGCGGGGGCCACACAATGGCCGCATACTGCGGGACGGCGATTTCGCGCTCGAAATGACCATCTTCGAGGAGGGCGTCCCGCCCGAGTTCCACATCTACGCCTATCGCAACGACAAGCCCGTCCCGCCGCGTGAGATCGAACTCACCGTCATGCTCAGACGGCTCGACGGCGAGATCAACCGCTTCAGGTTCGCTCCGGAGAACGACTATCTGCGCGGCACCGGGACCGTCACGGAGCCGCACAGCTTCGACGTCACGGTCGAGGCGAAGGAAGGCGGCAAGACGCACCGCTGGAAGTATGAGTCCTACGAAGGACGGGTCACCATTCCGGATGCGGCGGCCGAGGCTGCCGGAATCGAGATTGAGCGGGCGGGACCGGCGCAGCTCGGCGAGACGCTGGAGCTGGTCGGCCGTGTCGAGCTCGACCCGTCGGCGAAGGCAGAGGTCGGCGCCAAGTTCCCGGGCCGGGTGGTTTCGGTGTCCGGCAACGTCGGGGATCGCGTCGGCGCAGGGCGCGTGCTCGCCCGCGTCGAGAGCAGCGAAAGCATGCAGGTCTATTCGGTGACCGCGCCGATCAGCGGCGTGATCGTCGAGCGGCGCACGAACATCGGCGACGTAGCCGGCGGCGAACCGCTGTTCGTCATTGCCGATCCAAGCCGCACCGTCGCCGTTTTCCCGGTTTTCCCGCGGGACATGGAAAAGGTCCGCGCAGGCCAGGGCGTCCAGCTGTCCCTGCTGGAAGGCGATCGCACCCACGCCTCGGTTATCCGTGATTTCCAGCCGGTGGCCGATCCCATGACCGGCGCGCTGGTCGCGCGCGCCGCTCTTCCCAACCCTGACGGCTTCTGGCGTCCGGGGATGAGCGTTCGCGGGAACGTGACGATCGATCGGCGAAGCGTGCCGGTCGCGGTGAAGACCGCAGCGCTGCAGACGTTCCGCGATTTCACCGTGGTCTTCGCCAAGTTCGGGCAGACCTACGAGGTGCGCATGCTGGAGCTCGGCCGCCGCGGACCCGTGTGGACCGAGGTCTTGTCGGGCATCAAGCCGGGCCAGGCCTATGCCTCCAAGGGTAGCTACGTGATCAAGGCGGACCTCGAAAAGGCCGGCGCGAGCCACGACCACTAGGAGAAACAGCCATGCTCGAACGCATCATTCGGCTGTCGATCCGACAGCGCTGGGCCATCCTCGCGATCGTCGTGATGCTGGCGGGGCTCGGGATCTACAATTTCTCCCGCCTCAAGATCGACGCCGTCCCTGACATCACCAACGTTCAGGTGCAGGTGAACACTCCCGCGCCCGGCTTCTCCCCGCTCGAGGCGGAACAGCGGATCACCTTCCCGGTCGAGACGGCGCTCGCCGGTCTGCCCAGGCTTGAATATACGCGGTCCGTCTCCCGCGCGGGCCTGAGCCAGGTGACGGTCGTCTTTCGCGATGGCACCGACATCTATTTAGCGCGCCAACTCGTGAACGAGCGGCTTCAGGGTGTCCGTCAGGACCTGCCGCCCGGCATGGAGCCCGCGATGGGCCCGATCGCGACGGGTCTCGGCGAAATCTTCATGTACACGCTCGAAGCCAGGCCGAATGCGATCAAGCCCGGCGGCGGACGCTACACGGCCGAGGACCTGCGAACGTTGCACGATTGGGTCGTGCGTCCACAGCTCCGCAACGTGCCAGGCGTGACCGAGGTCAACTCGATTGGCGGCTATCGAAAGCAATATGCGGTCGCTCCGATCCCGGCACGGCTGTCGGGCTTCGGCCTGACCACCGCCGACCTGGTGGAAGCGGTCGAGAAGAACAACGCGAATGTCGGCGCCGGCTATGTCGAGCGGTCCGGCGCTCAATATGTGATCCGGGTTCCGGGCGTGGCGAAGGACGAGCGCGACCTTTCGAGCGTCATCGTCGCCTATCGCTCCGGAATTCCGGTGCGTGTCGCGGATGTCGCCGACGTGTCGATCGGCTCGGAGATCCGGCAAGGCGCCGCAACCAAGGACGGCCGGGAGGTCGTGCTGGGCACGATCTTCATGGGAGTCGCAACGCCGACTGCTGGCGGCGGCATG
>JAZJZB010000125.1:10114-19663 GCA_040390085.1 Pseudomonadota bacterium
GGGCACGATCTTCATGCTCGTCGGCGAAAATGCCCGCGAGGTCAGCGTGGCCGTGGCCGAACGCCTGGAAGAAGTGAACGAGTCCCTCCCGTCCGGCGTGCACGCGGTGACCGTCTACGATCGCTCGAAGCTGGTCGAGAAGACCATCGGCACGGTCGAGAAGAACCTCGCCGAGGGCGCGCTGCTCGTCATCGTCGTGCTGTTCCTGCTGCTCGGCAACATCCGCGCGGCGCTGATCACCGCTGCGGTCATTCCGATCACCTTCCTGATGACCATCACGGGAATGGTGACGTCCGACTTGTCCGGGAATCTCATGAGCCTGGGTGCGCTCGACTTCGGCCTCATCGTCGACGGCGCCGTCATAATCGTCGAGAACTGCCTCAGACGCTTCGGTGAGGCTCAGCACCAGCTTGGCCGCCTGTTGACCCGCGAGGAGCGGTTCGCCCTGACCGCCAGCGCTTCCGCCGAGGTTGTCCGGCCGAGCCTGTTCGGCATCGCGATCATCACCATCGTCTATCTGCCGATCTTCGCGCTGACCGGCGTCGAGGGGAAGACATTCCACCCGATGGCGATCACCGTCGTCCTGGCGCTGACGGCGGCGGCTCTGCTGTCGCTGACCTTCGTCCCTGCCGCCGTTGCATCATTCGTGACGGGCCGGGTCGACGAGAAGGAGAGCCGGATCGTCGAAGGCGCGAAGCGCGGCTACGCGCCGATGATCGACTGGGCATTGCGCAAGCCAAGGATGGTCGTCATCGGCGCGGTCGCACTGGTGGCACTGAGCGGTCTTGCGGCAACGCGGCTCGGATCCGAGTTCATCCCGAACCTCGACGAGGGCGACATCGCGCTCCACGCCCTGCGCATTCCCGGCACCAGCCTGACGCAGGCGGTGCAGATGCAGTCGGCGCTCGAGAACCGGCTCAAGCAATTTCCGGAAGTCTCGCAGGTGTTCGCCAAGATCGGCACGGCCGACGTCGCAACGGACCCGGTCCCTCCGAGCGTCGCCGACACGTTCGTCATCATGAAGCCGCGGGACGAATGGCCGGACCCGCGCAAGCCGAAGGCAGAGCTGGTCGCGGAGATGAACCAGGCGATCCAGCGCGATGTGCCCGGCTCCCGCTACGAGTTCATCCAGCCGATCCAGATGCGCTTCAACGAGCTCATTGCTGGCGTCCGCTCGGAAGTCGCGATCAAAATCGTCGGCGACGACCTCGAGAAGCTGGCAACCGCTGCGAACCGAGTCGTCGGCATCGTTTCAAAGATCGACGGGGCGGAGGACGTACAGGCGGAACAGGTGACCGGATTGCCGTTCGTCGAGATCATCCCGGACCGGCTGCGGCTGAGCCAGCTCGGGCTCAACATCGCGGACGTTCAGGGGGTGGTCTCCGCCGCGACGGCCGGCGCCGATGCGGGCCAGGTCTTCGAAGGCGACCGGCGGTTCAAGATCGTCGTGCGCTTGCCGGAATCCATCCGGCAGGATCGCACGATCCTAGAGCGGCTGCCGGTACCCTTGCCTGACAGCGGCCGCGGCGTCCGAGGGAGCGTTCCGCTGTCGGAGGTTGCCACGATTCTGGAGACCACAGGGCCCAACCAGATCAGCCGCGAGAACGGCAAGCGGCGTGCGGTTGTGACCACCAACGTCCGCGGCCGCGACCTGGGCTCTTTCATCGAGGAGGTTCAGGAGAAGGTTTCCGCCGGGGCCGACCTTCCTGAAGGCTATTGGATCGACTACGGCGGGACGTTCGAGCAGCTCCAGTCCGCCTCTGCGCGCTTGCGGATCGTCGTCCCGCTCACATTGCTGCTGATCTTCGCGCTGCTGTTCATGCTGTTCGGGTCGATCCGCGATGCGGCGATCGTCTTCTCCGGCGTGCCGCTCGCGCTCACCGGCGGCGTCGCCGCGCTCCTGCTGCGAGGCATTCCGTTCTCGATCTCCGCAGGCGTCGGGTTCATCGCTTTGTCCGGTGTCGCCGTTCTCAACGGCGTCGTGATGCTGAGCTTCATCCGGCAGCTGCGCGAGCAGGGAATGCCGCTCGAGCCGGCCATTCGCGAGGGCGCGCTGACCCGGCTACGGCCGGTCCTGATGACGGCGCTGGTAGCATCTCTCGGCTTCGTTCCGATGGCGCTGAACGTCGGCATCGGGTCCGAAGTGCAGCGGCCGCTCGCGACGGTTGTGATCGGCGGGATTATTTCGTCGACCGTCTTGACCCTGCTCGTGCTTCCGGCCTTGTATCGGATCGTTCACGAGCGGAGCTGGAAGCGAGTGGGTGAGCAGCCGTCGCCGGCGTGGGACGCGCCCGCTTGAGAGTCGATGATCAGGAGAGAAACAACTCTCATGCCGGCAGGCACCGCCCCCGATGAGCAACGATGACCGACGCGAGCTGCGCGTGGTGCTTCGCAGCCCGCCAGCGCATCGCATTCTGACTGGCGGCCGTTATGAAGGCCCGCCGTGATCGACGTCCTCAAGAACCGCACCTACCGTCACCTGCTCGCCGCGCAGGTTATCGCGCTTGTTGGTACCGGCTTGCTCACGGTTGCTTTGGGCCTGCTCGCCTACGACCTCGCCGGGGCAGACGCGGGCGTGGTCCTCGGCAATGCGCTTGCGATCAAGATGGTCGCGTACATCGGCGTCGCGCCGATCGTGGGCGCCTACGCCGGCCGGCTACCCCGCAAGGCATTCCTCGTCGGAATGGACCTTATCCGTTGCACCGTCGCCTTGTTCCTGCCGTTCGTCACCGAAATCTGGCAGGTGTATCTGCTGATCTTCATCCTGCAATCGGCCTCGGCGGGCTTCACTCCGACATTCCAGGCGACCATCCCCGACGTCCTGCCCGAAGAGAAAGATTATACACGGGCGCTTTCGCTCTCGCGCCTGGCATATGACATGGAGAGCCTGACCAGCCCCGCCGTCGCGGCGGCGTTGCTGACGGTCATGAGCTTCCATTGGCTGTTCGCGGGGACTGCCGCAGGCTTCATCTGCTCAGCGCTCCTCGTCGTGTCCGTATCGCTACCGCGGTCGCGAGCCTCGGCGAGTCAGACCGGTATATGGCGCCGCACGACGTGGGGCACGCGCATCTACCTGCACACGCCGCGGCTGATCGGGTTGCTCGCGGTGACGCTCGCCGCTGCCGCGGCCAGCGCGATGGTGATCGTCAACACGGTCGTCATCGTGAAGGCACTGTTCCACCGCGATCAGTCCGACGTGGCGCTCGCTCTCGCCTTTTATGGCGGCGGCTCAATGCTCGCCGCACTGATCCTGCCGCGCCTTCTGGATCGTCTGCCCGAGCGTCCCTTGATGCTCAGCGCGGCGGGCGTTCTGACCGCACTCCTGGCAGGACTCGGCGGGTTGTTCATGACGGGCGTGGTGAACTGGCCGCTGCTGCTCGGCGGCTGGTTCCTGATGGGCATTGCTTACTCGTTCTGCGTGACTCCGGGCGGCCGGCTGCTGCGCAGGTCCTCACGCGAGGAGGACCGTCCGGCGCTCTTCGCCGCCCAATTCGCCTTGAGCCACGCATGCTGGCTGATTGCCTATCCATTGGCGGGCTATTCCGGTGAGCGGTTCGGACAGGGGATCGCCTTCACCATCCTCGCGGTGCTTGCCGGCGCCGGCTTCGTCTCAGGGCTCGCAGCGTGGCCGAGGAAGGACCCGGAGATCGTGCCGCACAGGCACGACAATCTTCCACGAGATCACCCGCATCTTAGGGCGGAGCATGCCGGCGCAGGCCAGCACGCATTCGTCATCGACGAGTTGCACCCGCAGTGGCCCCGCGCGGGCACCTGAGATCGGTCAATCGGGAATCATCTTCGCGACCTTCGTGGGCTACATCGCCGGCGGGCTGGATGGGGCGCTCGCAATGACGGCGGGAATCTTCCTGCCTGCCTTCGCCTTCGCCTTGCTCTTCTGCGACCGTCTCGAACGCGTCATCGAGGACGAGCGGCTGCATCGGTTCCTCGAAGGCGTGGCCGCGGGCGTGGTCGGCCTGATCGCCGTGGCGGCCCTCCAGCTGGGCTGGAATGTCGCCGGGTCCGTGCAGTCAGCCGCGCTTGCGGGTGTCATCTTCGCCGCCGGGCTTGTGCCGCTTTACGTCTGGCGATCCAAGCTCAACGAGCCGACGGTCGTGCCCGGATCGGCCGCGGCAGGAGCCCTCTTGTTCAGTTGACTCGAGTGTCTGCCTTGGGCCGAAAAGACGATCGGCGCGGTCGATCAGGCGCCTGTTATTTTTTGCTCCGCCAGTTCAGACCAACGCAGGGCAGAACGTGAATAGAGATCACGGACATTATCCAGCTTTGTCGCTTCGGCTGCCTTGAGCGCCTCGGCGGCGCGCGCATGGCAGACATCGAGCGATGGCACGCCAGCCTCAGCAACCCTGTGGCCGTGTCTGCCGGGCCGATCTGAACTCATTGGAATTCCAGCGTCGTCCAGCTCCAGAAACGGTAAACCCCACCGGTTTGACCCGGCGGGGTTCCCACGCTCTGGACCCGAAAGCCCAAAGCAGGTGGCGATTCATATTGGCCTCTTCGCCAAAGCCCAGACCGCGACTCGGCGGACATCGCAAAATAGCTGTGGATAAGGCGCGCCCCTCACTGCGGACCGGGAGCAGGAAGCGGCGAGCAGGCAATGGCGCTGCGGGCCCTTGCGGCCAAACGTTCCACCTCCCGTGGAGGCCGTCATGTGAAGGCAGCGAAAGCCGGAAACTGCCGAAGAACGGAACGAGCGACGAGGCGCGAAGCTAAGGCCGCGGCCGGTGACGCCGCTGTCGATCAGATGATCAGGCGGAACCTGCCGCTATACGGTCCCTGAGCTTCGGCCGAGGAGGAAGCGGCGCAGGCTTTCCACCAGGATCAGGGTCGAGCTTCCGACCTTGGCAAACTCGATGTCGCCGCTCTTCATCAGCTCGTAGATGCGCGAGCGGCTGAGGCCGGTGAGTCGCACCGCTTCCGGGATCTTGACGCTGATCGGCTCGAGCGCAGGACCTTCGGTCATCGGCCCTGATCCTTTCGCCGCCGCGCGAAGCCACGGTCGCTCTCGAGGAAGCTGGCGAGCATCGCCGGGATGAGCTCTTGCACCGGCTCCGCTTCGCCATAGGCCTGGCGATAGGCCTCGGCATATTCGTTGAGCGCATGGGCAAGATCGGGCGCGATGCTGATCGTGACCTTGACCGGCGTGCGATCGCGCAGCTTGGCGAGCTTGATATCGGCCATCATGCCCTCCACGGCTGAAGGACCAGGTCCTTGTTGAGGATCGCGCGGACCGGCCAGCCCGGCCGGACGGTGAGCGTCGGCTGGATGTCGAGATTGCGGCTGGTGATCTGGTTGCCGGCGTTCGACGCATTCTGTTGGGCAGATTCTCGGATTGCCCGGACCAGGTCGCTCTCGGAGCTGCCGAGGCTGAGCTGCGTGCCGACCCCGAGCAGGGTCGACAGGGCGATCCCCTTGAGCAGCTGCCAGGTGTGGGAATCGACACCGTCCCGCAGGCCGGCATAGCCCGAGACGTCGGCCGCCGGCATGTTGTCGAGATCGACCGACGAGCCGTCCGGAAACAGGATCCGGGTCCAGACGACCAGCGCGCGCCGCTGGCCGTAGGAGACCACGCTGTCGTAGCGCCCCATGAGCCGTGCGCCCTGCGGAATGAGGACGGTCCGGCCGGTCGCGCTGTCACGGACATTCTCGGTGACCTGGGCGAGCACCATGCCCGGAAGGTCGGAGTTGAGACCGGTGGTGAGGCTTGCCGGAATGACTGTCCCGGCACTCAGCATCCAGGGCGAAGCCGCTTCCTGAAGACCGTGCGGATTGGTGGTTCCGTCGGACGACCGCGCGAAGTCGAGCTTGCGCTGCTGGGCCGCGGGGACCGGGGAGGCGGAAGCAGCATCGCCCGCCTCGACCGGCAGCGCCGGCGACGATGGCGCCGCATTGGACGGTCCCGCGCCTCCCGTCAGCTGGACGATGACGGGCGAGGAGCGCGCCGCGGCCTTCGCGGCGGCAAGGCGCTCGCGCTCCGCCTCCGCCGCCGCCTGCGCCCGCTCGGCCCCAGCCGCGCCCATGTCGAGCGACCGCGGGGGCACGGCATCCAGGCTTCGCTGATGCTCGAGGATCGGGCGGCCGAGGTCGCCGGGAAGCGGCGGCCCGAGGCGCGGCACGTCGCCATAGCTCTTCGGAAGGCTGGCGAGGGCATCGGCTCCGGCGCCCGCCGCGGGCTCGCCGCTGTCGACCGCTTCCGCGGCCTTGCGGAAGCTCGGCGGCTCGAGGGCGAGCCAGGAGAGGGTGACGAGGCTCGCGGCCACGGCTCCGGTGATGCCGATGATGAGGCCGCGCCGGAACCGTACGGCCGGACGGGGCCGCCCGCGGAGCACCAGCGCCTCGGGATTCTCCTTCACCGGTGGCGGAGGCGGTGGCGGATCAGGGGCGTCGAGAGGATCGCTCATGACGCACTCCGCCGGCGCTTCGACCCGTCCCGAACGATGCGCACCACCTGCTGGCGCTTCTCGCCCAGCCGCAGCTCGGCGACCGCGAACAGCCGGTCGACGACATAATAGCGCCCGCGGAGGCGATAGTTGACGAGCTCGGCGCGGCCGCCCTCGCCGCGGATGAACAAAGGCGGCGCCTCGCCCTGCGCCAGGGTGGGCGGAAATTCGATGAAGACCTGGCGCCCGTCGTCGAACGCGCGCACCGGCCGCCATGGCGGGCTGTCGCCGTCGATCCGATAGTTGAAGTCGAGCGCTTCGACCGCGACGCCCGCCGCGACCGTCGGCTCGGCCGCTGGCGGCGAGGCAGCGCTCAACGCAAGGAGCGCATCCTCCGGGTAGGTCCAGGAGATGCTCGCCATCGCCGACCTGGCATTGCTCTCGAGCTCGACATGATAGACCCGGCGGTCGGTCGCGATCACCAGATTGGTGCGGAGACCCGCCGCTGACGGCTTGACCAGGATGTGTGTCCGGCGGGCGGTCCCGCTACCGCTCGCGGTATCGCCGATCACCCAGCGCGCGGTGTCGCCGGCCGCGACCGAGATCAATGCCTCGCCGGGCTGAAGCGCAATGTCGCTGACCTGCTCGGGCGCGGTGTAGAGCCGGTAGAGGTTTCCCTCGACCCAGGGATAGACCTGCACCGCGCCGACGTAGAAATCGGCGGCAGGCTCGCGGACCGCCTTTCGGTTCGCGGCGTCGATGCGGGTCAAAGGCGAACGGGTTGTCCCCGGCGTCGCCGAGGGCCGACGCCTGGATCCCGAGCTGTCCGCGAGCACCGTCGCCCCTCTCGCTTCCGCGGGCTGGTCGCTGAGCAGGCGAGCCGCGAGGAAGGCGGCGCTGGGCGGCGCGGCGGCTGCGCCAGAGGCGCAGGCGCCAAGGCTGATCGTCGACGCAAAGATCAGGAAGGCGGAGCGGGTCATATGCTGTTCCTTGTCGAGGGGCTGGGCTGCAGGCTCTCCCCCAGTCCGGGATCGAGTGGGGAGCCGAGCGGCAGGTTGGGTTGAGGTGCGGGTCGCGGAGCGGGAGCCTCGGGCGGGCTGGTATCGAGCTCCCGGCTCCAGTCGATCGCGTCGACATAAAGCCCGAGCGGGTTCCTGCGCAGCGCCTCCGCCGAGGACGGCGGACGCGTCACCACCGACAGGATCGCGGTCCATCGGTTGGTCCCGGCAAGGCTGCCGCGCTCATAGATGGTCTCGGTCCATTTGACCTGGAACGAGCGGTCCGAGGCGCGAACGACGCTGGTCACCTGGACCGACACCGTGCGAGTCCCGACCTCGCCGAACGGATTGGCGTCGCGGGCATATTCATTGAGGAATTTCGCACCGCGTGCGGTCACGAAATCATAAGCCGAGAGCCAGTTCTGGCGCATCAATACCGGGTCGAGCGAAACCGAGCGGACGTTGGTGACGAACCTCCCGAGATGCCAGGCCATCTGCGGATCGGTCGGCCGGTAGTCCCGGTCGGCGGGCGCCACCGCGCGCGCTTCGCCGAGACGATCGACCTCGACCACATAAGGGGTCACCCGGCTCTGCATCGACTGCCATAGCAACCCGCCGGAAAGGCCGGTCGACAGGGCCAGACCGCCAAAGGCCATCAGCCGCCAGTTGCGCGCCTGGACCCGGGCCGAGCCGATGCGCTCGTCCCAGACCTGGCCTGCTCGCTGATAGGGGGTGACCGGCTCGGGCGTCCGCCCGTAGCGCTGCACCGCACGCCTGAACTTCATTGCTCAATCCTCCCTTTCCTTGATGTCGGGGTTGGCCGCAGCGCCGCCGCGGTCGCCGTCCTTGACGGCCTGCAATGCGACGTGCCGGTGGTGCCGGGCCGTCTGTTCGGAGCGCAGGCGGCGCGCCCAATCGGGGGTCTCACCGCCGGCCTGGGCGGCTTCGGCGGACGCGCCGCCGGCCGCGGAACGTGATGATCCGGCGAACAAAGCTGCGCGCTGCCCGCGCTCGGCGGCCGCGGCGATGCCGCCGGCATTCGCCACTTTCTCGCGCAGTGCAGCGCCGCCGGCGCTCGCGATCCCGCCAAGGCCAGCGCCGACGCTGGAAGAGCCGGAGGTCTCCTGGCCGAGCCGGTAGGCGGTTGAGGCGGCCGCTCCCATCGACGTGCCCGCGCGCACTGCGGCCAGCCCGCCGCCGCCGATCGCGCGCGCTCCGCCGGCGAGGGCGCCGCCGCCAACCGCGACCGTTCCGACCGCTGCCGCCGCCGTTCCAATGGCGGCGCCGGCGCCGAGCTGGGGCGCTCCGGTGACCAGGCCGGAGGCGATCCCCGGACCGAAGATGCCGAGGCCGAGGAGAGCGAGACTTCCGAGCACGAGGCTCATCGCCGCCATGAGATCGGGATCCTGGCCGTTGGCCGCGGCACGGAACTCGTCGAAGAAGCCCGAGCCGATGCCGACGATGACGGCGAGCACCATGATCTTGATGCCCGAGGAGATGACGTTGCCGAGCACCCGCTCGGCCAGGAAGCTGGTCCGGTTCCACAGGGCGAAGGGCACGAGGACGAAGCCGGCGAGAGTGGTCAGCTTGAACTCGATCACGGTGATGAACAGCTGGATCGCAAGCACGAAGAAGGCGAGGATCACGAACAGCCAGGCGAGCATCAGCACGGCGATGGTCAGGAAATTCTCGAAGAAGGCGACCGGCCCCATCAGCTGGCTGACCTGCTCGAGCAAAGGCCTCGCCGCATCGAAGCCGGTCGACGCGATGAACCCGGGCCTCAGCAGGTCGTCGGCGGCGAGGCGCCCGCCCCCGGCGGTGATCCCGAGCCCGGCGAAGGATTTGAAGATGATGTCGGCAAGCGTCGAGAAGCTGCCGATGATGAAGGCGAACGCCCCGACATAGAGGATCTTCTTGAGGAAGCGGCCGATGACGTCGTCCTCGCCGCCCATCGCCCAGAACAGGCCGGCCAAGGTGATGTCGATCCCGACCAGGGTCGCGGTCAGGAATCGGACGTCGCCGCCCAGCAGCCCGAAGCCGCTGTCGATGTACTGGATGAAGGCCGCCATGAAGCGGTCGATGGCATTGAGGTCGCCCATCCGTGGGTCCGGTTCCTGGTCCTTTGGTCAAAGAGGTGCCGCGGGGCTTCCCAGGGG
>JAZJZB010000125.1:19673-35481 GCA_040390085.1 Pseudomonadota bacterium
CAAGAAGCGCAGACGGCCGTGGCGCCTCTCGCCGCCCCGGGCCAAGCGGCTGCGTGCGGCCGCTCCGCGCCGGTGGACGTCAGTTGCGCGGCGCTGACTCGAGCCCGAGGAACCGGCGCGTCGCCGCGCGCCCGTCCTCCTCGGCCTGGGCCTTTCGCGCGCGCTCGATCGCGGCCTCGCGGAACTCGGACGCCATCAGATTCTGGAGCTGCAGCTGCTGCTTGACGCTGAGCGCCAGCAGCTGGTTCGCCGCCTGCCCCACTGCAAGCGCTCCGACCGCGCTTTGGCTCGATGCGGCGAGCTCGCTCAGCACCCCGGCATCGTCGCGGACATTCTCGGCGACCTGCGCCTGGACGCTCATCGATTGCCGCCAGGCGGCCGTCGACGCGTCAAGGCGGGCCCGCGCCTGCGCGACCTGCTGGTCGCCGGTCAGCGCTCGGCTAAGCTCGCCGGGAAACAACGCCTTGATCTTCTGGTCGAGCCCGTCAACCTTGAAGTCGATCGCCCGCGCCTGCCCCATCAATTGATCGATCTGGCTCATCGCCGACTTGATCTTCTGTAGCTGCGGGAAGTCGATGCTCTCGAGGTTCTTCGCCATGTTCTGAAGCATCGAGGCTTCATTCTGCAGCGACTTCACCTGGTTGTTGATCTGGTCGAGCGCCCGCGCCGCCTGGAGCAGATTCTGCGTGTAGTTGGTCGGGTCGAACACCGGCAGCGCTGCAGCCGCCGGAGCAGCCGGCAGGACAATTGTCCCGCCGATGGTCAGGGCCGCCGCCGCGGCGAGGCCGAGCGCACGATGGATCGTCTTCATTGCATTTCTCCTTGGCTGGTGGGGGCTGGAAACCGGTCGATGAGCGCGGCGGCCCAGCCGAGGCCGCGCGCGTCGAGGAAGCGGGCGAGGAAATCCCCGGCGCCGCCCTCCTCGAGGATCCGGTCGATCATCCGCCGCGAGGCGGGGTCGGACGCGCCGCAGATGGCGAGCGCGATCTTGCCGAGCGCGAGGTCGAACAGGCGGTTGCCGCGGCGCGATTGCAGATAATAATCGCGCTTGGGCGGCGCCCGCGCGATCAGCTCGATCTGGCGCTGGTTGAGCCCGAACCTTTCATAGGCCTCGCGCGCCTGCGGCTCGACGGCCCGGTCGTTGGGCAGGAAGATGCGCTGCGGGCAGCTTTCGATGATCGCCGGGGCGATCGAGCTTCCGGCAATGTCGGCAAGCGACTGGGTCGCGAAGACGACCGCGACATTCTTCTTGCGCAGCACCTTCAGCCATTCGCGGATGCGCGCCGCGAACAAGGGATTGTCGAGGAACAGCCAGGCCTCGTCGAGGATCAGCAGGGTCGGAGCGCCGTCGAACCGCTCCTCGAGCCGGTGGAAAAGATAATGGAGCACCGGCGGGAGGGCGCCGGGCTGGCCCATCAATGTCTCGGTCTCGAAGCAGTGGACGTCGGCGAGCGTCAGCCCGTCCTCCGCGGCGTCGAGCAGAGCCCCGAACGGGCCCTCGAGCGTATAAGGCTGGAGCGCGGACTTGAGCGCATTGGACTGGAGCAGAAGCGACAGTCCGGTCAGCGTCCGCTCCTGCGGCGGCGCCGAGGCGAGGCTCAGAAGCGCTGACCACAAGGCGTCCTTGACCTCGGGGGTGACGCTGACCTTCTGATGCTCGAGCAGTCCCGCCAGCCATTCCGCGGCCCAGGGGCGCGTCCCCGCTTCATCGATGCGCCGCAGCGGCTGGAAGGCGAGCGCCGGCTCGCGTCCGCTGTCCGCAGCGCCGAGCTCGTGATGCGCTCCGCCACAAGCAAGCACCGCCGCGCGGGCCGACCAGCCCTTGTCGAAGATGAAGACGCGGGCTTGCGGGTAGCGCCGGAACTGCAGCGCAAGCAGCGCAAGCAGCACCGACTTGCCGGCGCCGGTCGGGCCGACCACCAGCATATGGCCGACGTCGCCGACATGGGTCGAGAGGCGAAACGGGGTCGAGCCGCCGGTCTCGGCGAACAGCAAAGGCGGGCCGCCGAGATGGGCGTTGCCCGCCGGGCCCGCCCAGACCGACGACAGAGGCATCAGATGGGCGAGGTTGAGGGTGTGGACGAGCGGCTGGCGCACATTGGCATAGCCTTGGCCCGGAAGGCTCGACAGCCACGCCTCGACCGCATTCATCCGCTCGCGCTTCACGGTGAAGCCGAGCCCGTTCACCACCCGCTCCACGGCCCGCACCTTCTCGTCCGCGGCCGCAGGATCCGCGTCGGCGACGGTGATGGTGGTGGTCAGATAGCCGAAGGCGACATGGTCGGCCCCGAGCTCCTGCAGCGCGAGGTCGGAATCTACGACCTTGTTGTCGGCGTCGCTGTCGGTCAGCTGGACCGGCTGGTTGGTCATGACCTCGCGCAGCAAGGCGGTCACGCTCTTGCGCTTGTTGAACCAGATCCGGCGCAGCCGCGTCAGCGCGCGGGTCGCGTCGGCCCGGTCGAGCGCGATGAAGCGCGTCACCCAGCGGTAGCCGAAATCCTGATGGTTGAGCGCGTCGAGGATCCCGGGCCGGCTGAGGGCCGGAAAGCCGAGCACGGTCAGGGTCCTGAGGTGAAGCTCGCCGAGCATCGGCTCCAGCCCGCCGGTGAGCGGCGTGTCGGCG
Source organism: Pseudomonadota bacterium (assembly GCA_040390085.1). Taxonomy (GTDB): domain Bacteria; phylum Pseudomonadota; class Alphaproteobacteria; order Sphingomonadales; family Sphingomonadaceae; genus Sphingomicrobium. Next base: position 22,297 of record JAZJZB010000125.1, read on the forward strand.
AGGATGGCGTCGAGATAGATCGGGGTCTCGGGCACGGCGACCGGGTGGCGGCGCGCCGAGACCGCATTGTGAAGGAAGGTCAGGGTCTCGCCATCGTCGAACGCGCGCACCTCGGGCATGAAGCCGGCGAGCAGGTCGAGCGCGCGGTCGGTATCGGCGACGAAGTGGCTCAGCGCCTCGCGCCAGTCGCGCTCCCGCTGCGGCGCGCCACCCTCGACCAGAGCGCGCTCGGCGCGCGCCTCGGAGTCGGGCGGCGGCAGCCACATCAGGGTCAGATGATAGAGGCTCTCGAAATGGTCGCGCCCGCCCTCGAAGCTCGCCAGCCTTTCCTGGTCGACCAGCCATGACGCCGGGTCCGGGAAGTCGCTCCGCGGATAGCCGAGCGCTTCCACGCGCTCGGCCTCGAAGAACAGGGCCCAGCCCGAGCCGAAGCGCTTCAGCACATTGTTGACCCGCGCCGCGACCGCGACGAGCTCGGCCTCAGTCGCGCTTTCAAGGTCGGGACCGCGGAAGCGGAGCGTCCGCTGGAAGCTTCCGTCCTTGTTGAGCACCACGCCCGGTGCGACCAGAGCGGCCCAGGGGAGATGATCGGCAAGCCGGTCCGAGCGGCCGCGATATTCGGCGAGGTTCAGCATGACCAATGCCCCCGCTGGCGGAGATGGCGCACCAGCACCGGCGCGAAGTCCGGGTCGCGCTTGGCGGCGAGCACGGCGACCGAATGGCCGACCGCCCAGAGCACCAGCCCGGCGATCCATTGCCGAAGCCCTAGGCCGAGGGCGGCGGCGACCGTTCCGTTGAGGATCGCGAGCGCGCGCGGCGCTCCCCCGAGCAGGACCGGCTCGACCAGGGCGCGATGCACGGGCGCCTCGAACCCTTCGAGATGCTGGCCCGCGCCGGTCACGAGATCAACGCCCCGCCGCCGAAGCTGAAGAAGGACAGAAAGAAGGAAGAAGCGGCGAAGGCGATCGACAGGCCGAAGATGATCTGGATCAGCCGCCGGAAGCCCCCGGCGGTCTCGCCGAAGGCCAGCGTCAGGCCGGTGGTGATGATGATGATCACCGCGACGATCTTGGCCACCGGCCCCTGGACCGAATCCAGCACCTTCTGCAGCGGGGCCTCCCACGGCATGCCCGAGCCCGCCGCCTGGGTGGCGGTGGCGATCGTCATCATCCATGCCGCCGCGGCGAGGCGGGCGCCCGCCGCGCAGACAGACCCAAAGGCATTACAAACAGGCATCAGCATTCTCCTCCATGGTCGGATTGGTCAGGCGCGAGCGGAAGCAGCGCATAGTCGCCGGCGGCATCCAGGCCCTCGAGAGCTTCGGGTCCGGCGATCCGGCGGGCGGTGCCGCGCCCGGCGATGAAGACGACGAGGTCGATCGCGTCGGCGATCAGGCGCCGCGGGACGGTCACCACCGCCTCCTGGATCAGTTGCTCGAGCCGGTAGAGCGCGGAGCGAGCGCTATTGGCGTGGACCGTCGCGATCCCGCCGGGATGGCCGGTGTTCCAGGCTTTGAGCATGTCGAGCGCTTCGCCCCCGCGGACCTCGCCGACGATGATCCGGTCGGGCCTGAGGCGCAGCGTCGAGCGCACGAGGTCGGCCATGCTGACCACGCCGGGTCGGGTCCTCAGTGCGACCGTGTCCGGCGCCGCGCACTGCAGCTCGCGCGTGTCCTCGATCAGGATCACGCGCTCGTCGCGCGGCGCGAGCTCGGCGAGCAGCGCGTTGGCGAGCGTGGTCTTGCCCGAGCTGGTGCCGCCGGCGACGAGGAGGTTGCGCCGCTCAACCACCGCAAGCGACAGCGCCCTCGCGACCTCGGCGGTCATGATCCCGTCGCTCACATAATCGGCGAGCGTGTAGATGCGCTCCGCCGGCTTGCGGATCGCGAAGCACGGCGCCGGCGCGACCGGAGGGAGCAGTCCCTCGAAGCGCTCGCCGGCAAGCCCGTCGCCGTGCGGCGGAAGCTCGGCGCTGACCACCGGGGCCGCGCCATGCACCTCGGTGCGCGCATGGCTTGCGACCAGCCGGATGATCCGCTCGACCTGTGCGGGATCGAGCCTTTCGCCCGTATCGCAGCGCCCCGCGCCCAGCCGGTCGAGCCGGAGCGCGCCGTCGGGATTGACCATGACCTCGATCACCAATGGATCGGCGAGCGCGGCGGCGATCGCCGGCCCCATGGCCGTGCGCAGCATCGCCCGCTTGCGGTCCATGGATTCGGGCGCGTTCACTTGCCCTCCTGCGGAACGAGGGTCAGGCGCCCGCTCGCGATCTGCTGTCCGACGCGCTCGACGAAGGCCTGGAAGCGGTCGCGCCCGATCGCCTGCGCCGCCTTGTCGCTCTCGGGGAGCGGCGCGTTGACGGTCAGCATGTAGCGGATGAAGAGCGCCAGGCTCTCGAGCTCGATCTGGCCATTGCGCTCTATCCGCGCGAGCTGGTTCGAGATTCGGTCGAGCCGCTGGGCGAAGCGCAGCTCGACGTCGTCGGCGCCCTGGCGCTCGAGGAAGGCTGCGAGCGCCTCGGCGAGAATTCTCGACCTGGACGCGCCTGGCACGCGCGCCAGTGCCTCCAGACGCTCGCTCAGCACCCGCGGCAGGAACAATTGGTGACGGACGAGGTCGGCGCGCGCCACGGCTCAGCCGCCAAAGCTCGGGATCAGGTCGCTTCCGCGATCCGATCCCTGGTTGATGCCGTCGGCCGCGATGACCGGCGCAAGCGGCCGCATCCGCGCGAGCAGGGGCGCGCCAGCGAAGCTGTCGTCCTCGTCCTCGCCAAGGCCCAGCGGATCGGCCGCCTCGAGGGGCACCCGCCGGGTCTCCTCCGCCAGGCCGGGATGACGCTGCTGCTGCAGGCTCCCATCCCCGCCCAGCTCCTCACCCTCCCCTTCCGCGGCCAGAAGTGTCGGATCGGCGCGGAGGCCTGCCCAGTCGTCGGTCCGCTGAGGCGGACGGTCGGCATAGGACTCTCCGTCCAGAGCAGGCGGCTCGGCGAGCCGCGCAGTGAAGCGGCGGTCCTCGAAATAGCGAAGCTTGCTCGCGCGGATCGGGGCCAGGCCCGACAGCAGGACCAGCTCCTCGCTCGCGGGCAGCTGCATCACCTCGCCCGGAGTCAGCAGCGGGCGCGAGGTCTCCTGGCGGCTGACCATGACATGGGCGAGCCACGGCGCGAGCCGGTGGCCGGCATAGTTGCGCATCGCCCTTTGCTCGGTCGCGGTGCCGAGCGCGTCGGAAATGCGCTTGGCGGTGCGCTCGTCGTTGGTCGCGAAGGCGACCCGGACATGGCAATTGTCGAGGATCGCATTGTGCTCGCCATAGGCCTTCTCGATCTGGTTCAGCGACTGGGCGATGAGGAAGGCGCGTATCCCGTAGCCGGCCATGAAGGCCAAGGCGGTCTCGAAGAAGTCGAGCCGCCCCAACGCCGGGAACTCGTCGAGCATCATCAGCAGCTGGCGCGGCGGCCGCCCGGCGGAAGTCTCCAGCCGTTCCGTCAGGCGCCGGCCGATCTGGTTGAGGACCAGGCGCACCAAAGGCTTGGTCCGCGAGATGTCCGAGGGCGGAACGACCAGATAGAGCGAGACCGGGCGCTCGGCATGGAGCAGGTCGTCGATCCGCCAGTCGCAGGCGGAGGTAACTCTCGCCACGGTCGGATCGCGATAGAGCCCAAGGAAGGACATTGCCGTCGACAGCACGCCCGAGCGCTCATTGTCCGACTTGTTGAGCAATTCGCGCGCGGCCGAGGCGACAACGGGATGAACCAGCGGCGTCTCGTCTATCCCGAGATGGTTGGTGGTCATCATGACCCGCAGGGTCGCAGCGAAGCTGCGCCCGGGATCGGACAGGAAGGTCGCCACCCGCGCCAAGGTCTTCTCCTCCTCGGCGTAGAGGACATGGAAGATCGCTCCGACCAGCAGCGAGTGCGACGTCTTCTCCCAATGGTTGCGCCGCTCGAGCGCGCCTTCGGGATCGACCAGGATGTCGGCGATATTCTGGACGTCGCGCACCTCGTTCGGGCCGCGCCGCACCTCGAGCAGGGGGTTGTAGCGCGCCGATCGGGCGTCGGTCGGGTTGAACAAAAGGCAGTGCGAGAAACGCGAGCGCCAGCCGGCGGTCAGCTGCCAGTTCTCGCCCTTGATGTCGTGGATGACGGCCGAGCCGGTCCAGGAAAGTAGGGTGGGGACGACGAGGCCGACGCCCTTGCCGCTGCGCGTCGGCGCGAAGGCCATGACATGCTCGGGCCCGTCGTGCCGCAGATAGGAGCCGGAAAGGGAGCCGAGGAACAGGCCTGCGTCACCAAGGAGGCCGGCGCGGCGGACCTCGGCCTCGGTCGCCCAGCGCGCCGAGCCGTAGGTGGTGACCAGGCCCGACTGGCGAGCGCGCCACAGCGAGCCGATGACCGCCGCGGCGCAGCCGAGGAAGCCGCTCGCCCCGGCCAGCGCCCCCGCCCTGTCGAACACCGCCGGAGCATAGGCGTCATAATGGAACCACCAGGGGAACAGCGCCCATGGCCGGTAGACGGGCAGGCCGCGAAGCTCGAACCAGGCCGGCCCAAGCTCGGGCTGATAGGCGAGCATCGACGCGGCCCACTGGGTCGCCGCCCATACGCCGAGCATCAGAATCGCGAACACGACCAGGATCTGACCGATCAGCAGCTTGGTGGGCGTCATGGGGGTCCCCCGCCGCCGGCCCCGCGCCGGCGATGGCCCAGTTCATCCGCGACGGACGCGAGTCGGCGACAGCGCCTGTCCGGCGAAGGAATGTGATGTTCGACGAAGCTGGTGCAGGAAGTTCAGCGGTCGACGAGGAAAGCCAGCGGAACAGGCCGGCCCGGCGGGGCTAGTCAGGCGACAGGCGGCCGGGGTTTCCGGTGGCGATCACACTATCTGGTACACTCTCACGTCCGCCCGCTTACTGCTCCGATGGGGCACCGCCCTTCAGGAGAGCCCGTAACGCGACGACTGGTTGCGGCGGTTGATCGAGCACCCTTGCGAACGCCTCGCTGGCCGCTTCGTCGAGACGGAACCGGCGTTGGTCGAGCAGCACTTTCGAGGCGCGTAACCGCGCGCTCTCGAGTACGAACTCGCTGCGGCTTTGGTCGAGGGTCGCGGCTGCGCGGTCGATCAGATCCCGCGTCTGCGCCGACAGCCGAATCGTGAACTTGGCATCGGGTCGTTCGGCAGTCGCGGCCATGCTCGCATACTCCTCCGGTTAGACGTGCGCGCGCGGGTTGGCGGCCATATTAAATCTGGCGCACGAATCCTTTAATATGGGCCGTCAGCGATCGCCTTATTAAAGTTACCGGCGACGGGGCCCGTCAGCATGCATCGAACGGCGCCCTCACCTTGCTCACACCTCGAGGCCGCGGCTGCGACTGATGGTCCAGCTGATACCGCCGTCCTGGCGCGCCATCCCTGAAACGCGCCGGTCGATCGCCCGCGCAAGCACCGGCCGCCACGGCACCAAAGCGAATTCGCGGCCGTTCTCGATCATCGCGAAGCGGCCGGAGGCAAGGTCCAGCCGCCGGCGGACCACACCCTCGACGCGCGACCCCGCCTTCGCTGGCACGAACTCAAGCCCGGTCTCCTCCGAAATGCCGGCGGCGACCCGAAGCAGCTCGCGCCGCTGCAGGATTGCGAGCATGTCCGGGCGGCAGACGAACCGCTCGTCCTCGATCGCCCCGAGCCCCTGCCCGATGAGCCACGCGCGGCGAAGCGCGAGCGCCGAGCGCAGCTCGCGCCCGAACCCCTGGTCGCGCGGCGCTTCCTCAGGCGAAGCGAGCTCGCGGTCGAGCCAGGTCGCGCCGTGATGGTGCGGCAGCCGCTCCAGCGGGAGCGGCGACAAGAGCACCACCTCCACCGGCGCCTCGCGCGCCCGCAGCGCCTCGTAGCGGCCCGCGAGCGCCTCGAACTCCGGCGGGATCGACCAGCTGCCGTCCGCGAAGCGCTCGACGCCGCCCACGCCCCGCCGGATCGCTTCCAGGCGCCGCACATGCGTTTCGGCAAAGCGCGCCGAAGAGCCCGGTTCGGCAGCCAGATGAATGTCGATGCTGTAGCGGCCGCCATGCTCGGCCGCGATCGCCGCGATGCGCCGGTCCGTGTCGCGCTCAGCCGTGCCGCGCGGCTCGATCCGGACGATCGCGCCCTCCGGCAGCGGCTCGGTCCGCTCGCCCTTGCCGATGTCGACATAATGGCTGCGCCCGTCGATGCCGTCGACGATCAGATAATGCCGGTCGCGAGTCTCGTCCGCCGGGCCGCGCTCGACGATCCTGCCGGTTATAAAGACGCTCACCTCCGGACGATGCACGATCTGCTCGGCCGCGGCGCGCTCCAGTCCGGCGGCATTAAGCGCGCGCTGCATGGTGCGGACGATGTCGCCCTGCTCGCCGAGACGGCGCAGGGTCGCCTCGAGATCCTCCCCCAGCCGCCAGCGTCCGCCGCCGAGCTCCTCGGCAAGCCCGAGCGAGGCGAGCTTGCGAAGCCGGCCGATCCGGATGGCATGGTCGAACATGTCGCGGCCGCCGGCACTCACCACACGCCGCGCGTCCATGCCGCGAAGCAACCTCCGGTCGAGCGACGTGAGGCGCTCGGCATGAACCTCGATCCGCAGCCGCCGCTGGATCTCGAGATCGGTCCGCGGCCCGAGATCGAGTGAGACCAGCCCAGCCAGGCGCTCGCGCATGCCCTGCTTGATGTAGTCGGGCGCAATTACGAGATTCTCGCCGCGCTCGTCCTTCCCGCGGAGCATGATGTGCGTGTGCGGGTGGAGGGTATCGACATGGTCGGCGGCGACCCAGTCAAGCCGGGTGCCCAGATCGTCCTCTATCCGCGCCATGAAGCGGCGGATCAGCGGCTTCAGATCCTCATATTCGGCGCCGTCCTCCGCCGAGACGATGATCCGGAACTGATGACGGTCACCGCCACAACGCTCGAGAAAGGCCTTGCCGTCCGCGCGGTCCTCCGCGGCCGAATAGAGCCGGCCCGGCTCGTCGTCGCGCGTCACCCCGTCGCGCTGGATGTAGCGCAGGTGCGCCCGCGCCGCGCCGAGCGCGTTGCCTCCGAGCCGCACCAGCCGCGTCTTGACGATCGCCCGGCGCGCCCGAAGCCCGGAATAACGGTCGCCGCTGCGCAGCACGCGCGCAGTGACACCGCCGCGCCCGATCCGGCTTCCATTGAACCGCCTCTTGCCGCGCGCGGACGGCAGACCGCCGCGCGCAGCGGCGGCAAGAACGGCATGAAGATATTTGCGGCCCCGGCGCGAGCCGCCGCTGCGCATCTTCCCCAGCCGTGGTTCGAATCCGCCTTCCTCCATGGGCCTCCCGGGCAGGCACGCGCGCCCGCAGGCCGGAGCGTGTCACGGGCTCAAGCAGCCGGATAGCGCCTCTTCGGCGAACCTCGCGCGTGCCACAACACCCGGCCGAAAAGGCGGGGCCAGCCGACGGAGCGATGATATGAATCCTCGGCAAGTTGGCCCGGCTATCCGAGGAATCCAATCGTCAGGCATTGCTGGGCATGCTCCACTCACGGCGTGCGCCACGTCTGGCGTCACGGCCGAGCCCTTTGGGCTGTGGTCGCCGTACTAATTCGGTTTACCGATTTTGGTTTTCATCCGCCTGAGCCGGATATTTTGCGAAATCAGCAAACCAGCTCTTGGCTATAGTTTGCCAATATGGCAAGATTGTCCGGGATGACCGTACAAAAAGGCCACCGCTTAAACCAGCTACTGCGACGGCTTCCCCCGGGGCTGCTGGTAGATTCCAGCTGGCTGAAAGACCAAGGAATCTCCAGCAGCAGCATCCACGATTATGTCGCGAGCGGTTGGCTGGAGCGCGTGCAACCGCGGCTTTACCGCCGCCCGACCGAGCCGCCGCAGTCCAGTCCCATGCCATGGGAGACGGCGGTCGCATCGGCGCAGCTGGTTGCCAGGGCGGCATTCCACGTGGGCGGCGCGACAGCGCTCGATCTTCTTGGCCTCACCCATTTCCTACACATGGGCGGCACCCCCAAGGCGTGGCTCTACGATAGCCGCAGAGGCATGCCTTCATGGCTCGAGAAACTCCCGCTCGACACCGAGCTGGTCATCGTCCGGCGCAAACTGTTCACGACTGACGCGATCGGTCTCGAGTACCGTCCGATCGACATCACAAGCCGGCGCGTCGGACTCCCCGTCGAAAAGCCCTCCGAGGAAGGGCTGTGGCGTCAATTCCTGAGAATGTCGGCTGCCGAGCGCGCATCCATGGAACTGCTCGACGAAATCGAAGACGAGGTCACCTTTCGGGCGGCCGATTCCATCTTCGAAGCGCTTTCCAACCTGCGCCCGCCCGTCGTCAGGCGCCTTCTCGAGGCCTGCACGAGCATCAAGGCCAAACGCTTGTTCTTTTTCTTCGCCGACCGGCATGCGCATGCCTGGACCCGCGGGCTCGATGCTCACGATTTCGATCTTGGACGGGGCAAGAGACAGATCGTCAAGGGCGGCCGGCTCGACGACAAATTCCAGATCACCGTACCGGCCGAAATGGCCCGGGAGAATGCTCGTGACGGCTGAGCGCTATATCGCTCAGGTCCAGTTGCTGATGCGCGCCATCCCCGAGATCGATCGCGAGGACATGTTTGCCTTGAAGGGCGGGACGGCGATCAACCTCTTTGTGCGCGATCTCCCGCGCCTGTCGGTTGACCTCGACCTGGTCTATCTGCCGGTCGCCGATCGCGACAGCTCACTTGCCGCGGTTCGGGACGGCCTCGGTCGGATCGGCGATCAGCTCGAGCGGCGCGGCCTCCATGTCGCCCGGCAACTGCTGAAAGACGGAAAACGCCTCGTCGTTTCCGAAGGTACCAGTGCGATCAAGATCGAGGTCTCACCCGTCCTGCGCGGAACCGTATTCGAGCCCGAACGCAAAGCCGTCAGCCCAGCCGTCCAGGAACGGTTCGGCTTTGCTGAAATGCAGCTCGTTTCGCCTGCCGACCTCTATGCGGGCAAGATTGCAGCCGCACTCGATCGGCAGCACCCCCGCGACCTGTTCGATGTATACTTCCTGTTCCAGAACGGCGGAATCGACGACGATCTGTTCCGGGCCTTCCTCATCTATCTCGTCAGCCATGATCGGCCTGCCGTCGAACTGCTCGATCCCAATCGCCAAGACATCTCACTTCCGTACGAGCATGAATTCATCGGGATGACGATCGACGAGATCCCGCTCGATACACTGCTGGAAACGCGCGAGCGGCTGATCGGCGAGATCCAGAGCCGAGTGAGGCAGGAAGGGCCGACGCGGTTCCTGACCAGCTTCCACACCCTTGATGCCGATTGGCAGTCGATCGGCTTTGACGAAGATATCGGGCAACTGCCGGCAGTCCGCTGGAAGCTCCTGAATCTCGAAAAGCTCCGCGGCGCCAACCCCAAAAAGTTCGACAATGAATTCGCTAGGCTGGCGCAATTCCTTGGATGACCGCCAGCGCGAAGCCGACCACTGAGGGCGGACCTTTAAACAAGGCGGCGAACCCGTGGTCTCACGTGCGGCAAGCTCGGACAGAATTTGGTCTACCTCGACACGGTCCAACTGATGTTTAATCTGGCTGGTCTCAAGGGGTTCATTGAAAGGCGTCGCTTTGTTCGCAGCACTGTCCGAAGCGATCGCAACCTATTGCTCGGATACCCGGAGTCTTGAAGCGCTACCGACCTCGACCGAGACGACTTTCTATCCAGATATTCGAACTCTGCTTGCCGCCGTGCTCCGGCACGAAAACCTGCCCTTCGATGTGCGCACGGGAACGAGTGAAAAGGGCGCAAACAGCGCCGACATGCCCGACTTCGTGCTCGGTGACGGTGCGCTGTTCGTCGGGGTCTATGGAGAGGTCAAACGGGCCAGCGTCGGCCTGCAGGAATTGGCCGTCTCCACTGAGCAGAAGGACCAGATCGGCCGATATCTCGCCCAGACCGGCGTCGTAATTCTGAGCAACGTGCGCGGTTTCGGATTGCTGGTGTGCGAGCCAGGATTTGTCCGCGATGGCGTGACGCCGGTTCCTCCGGAAAAGCGAGTGCTGGAGAAGTCAGTCGACCTTTGGTCGGCGACGAGCGGCGGGACGAAGCCGAAGATCGATGCGAATGCCGTCACCGCTCTCGTCGACATCATCACTCGCGCCGTCACTGATCTTGCCCGAATCAGCGCACCCGCGGATCTCGCAAAGATTCTCGCCCGCCAGGCGCGGGACGCGAAGGATGCGCTTCCGGATGACCTCAAGCCGCTGAAGCCGTTGCTCGACGACTATCGCCAGGCCCTCGGACTGGCCTTCGATATCGATGACGAGAAGGGGGCGCGGTTCTTTCGCTCGTCGCTCGTCCAGTCAGTTGTGTACGCCCTGTTCGCGGCGTGGATCCTCTGGGACAAGCAAGCCGACGAAAACTCCGTTTTCGATATCGACGACGCTCATAGTTTCCTCTCCATTCCGTTCCTGAACGCGCTTCTGCATGATATCCGGCATCCGTCGCGGATGAAGCATCTCGGCCTCGAGCCTCACCTCGCCCGCGCCGTCGCCACGCTAAATCGTGTGGATCGGCCGCTCTTCCGCGGCCGCATGACCTTTCCGACCATCGATGGCGAAAGCTCGATCGCGGCAATCACTTACTTCTATGAGCCTTTCCTCGAAGCCTTCGATCCGAAGCTGCGCGAAGAACTGGGAGTCTGGTATACCCCGCCAGAGATCGTTCGTTACCAGGTCCGTCGGGTTCATCACCTGCTGAAGACGGAACTGGATCGACCGCGCGGTCTGGCCGATCCTGACGTCGTCGTGCTCGACCCTTGCTGCGGCACCGGCGCCTATCTTCTCGAGGTCGCGCGCTGCATTGCCGAGGAGCTCACGGCGGAGGGCGATGCCAACGCTGTCGCGCTCGAGCTCACGGCCGCATTCGAAAATCGCGTCATCGGTTTTGAAATCCTCACTGCGCCGTTCGCCATTGCACAATTGCAGCTGCACCTCTTGCTCGATCAGCTCGGAGCCAAGCCCGACCCGGATAAGCGCTTGGCGGTGTTCCTGACGAACGCGCTGTCCGGGTGGCACGACACGGGCGACGTGAAGCTGAACTTCCCGGAGATGCGCGAGGAGTTCGACGCGTCGCAGCACGTCAAGCGCGAAGCACGCGTGATCGTGATCCTCGGGAACCCACCGTACGACCGGTTCACGGGTGCGGCCCAAGCCGAGGAAGCCGAGCTCGTTGCGCACTACAAGGGAATCAAACTCGTCGAGCAGAAGACAAAAGACGGCTCGACCAAGCTAGACGCCTTCGGACATCCATTGATGAAGCAGCAAGGGACCAGCCAGCTTTATGAGGAATTCGGCGTCAGGAAGCAGCTGCTGGACGATCTCTACATTCGATTCCTGAGGCTCGCCGAGGAACGCATCGGCATCGCGGCCGACTACGGGGTAGTCTCGTACATTTCGAACTCTTCGTTCCTGACCGGCCGCTCGCACCCGATCATGCGCCGTTCGCTTCTGTCGAACTTTCACGCCGGTTGGATCGATAATCTGAACGGCGACAAATACCGGACCGGAAAGATCATTCCCCAAGGGTTGCCGGGCGCCGGCACACGCGACGAAAGCGCCTTCACGACTGAGATGGATCCGCGCGGCATTCAGCCCGGAACCGCAATTACGACTTGGCTGAAGCGCATCGGAAATAGGACCTCGCCCTCGGCCACCGAAGTCCACTATCGCGATTTCTGGGGATCAGCGGCATGGAAGCGCCAGGCTCTCATCGCCAGTCTCCCGGGCGGTGTCTCGGCAGTGGCTGAAGGCGCTCCTGCATATGAAGAGCTGGAACCCAGTCCCGAAGGTCGCTGGCGCCTTTCACCTCGTGTGATTGAAGGGGGCTTTGAAGCGTGGCCCGCACTTGATGAGCTGTTTCCCACGACCGTGCAGGGCGTAAACCACAATCGGGGAGTCGAAGGAGGGATCATTGACGTAAGTGCGTCGGCCTTGGCGGAGCGACTAAAGTCCTATTTCGCCGCTGACAGCTTTGCCGCCGCCGCGGAATCGGCGCCGGAAATCGCATCGGAGAAGGCCCGCTACGACCCTGAGAAGGTATGGAAGGCGCTGAAGGCAGAAGGACACTTTCAGCAGAGCGCAATTAAGCCCTTTCTGACGTTTCCGTTCGATCAACGTCAGATCTACTATGTCGACAAATACAAGTGGCTCAACGAAGCGCGTCCGGAGTTTGCTCGCAATCTCGAAGACAATGAGTGGCTAGTAACCGTTCCTGAACCTCGAAAGGTATCGGAAACGTGGCCGCTATTCTCGACGACATTGGTAAACCTCCATGTTCACGAGCGCGGATCTGTCGCCTTTCCGCGGGAAATCGTCAGCGACGATCTTCTTGAGCAGCGCGATGCCAACATCGCCGAGCCCGCCTGGCGCGTGCTCCGCGACCACTTTGGCCTCAGTGGTACGCGTAGCGGTAACGATGCCCGCTCATTTGTGAGCAAACTGATCCGCATCAGCTTCTCGATACTCCATGCTCCAAGCTATCAGGCCGAGCACAAGAGCGCCTTGTCGAGCGATTGGGCACACGTCCCGATTCCCAGAAACGCGGAGCTCCTGAAAGACCTCGTTGCTGCCGGCGAGCAAGTCGTCCGCCTTCTTGATGCAAACCGCGACGCGCGCGAGGTCATCGAGACCGTGCTGACACCGGACAGCGCCAAACGCGTGGCTCAACTTCGCCGCCTGGACGGAAAACCCATTTCAGCCGAGGACCTCAAGGTGACGGTCACATACTGGGGCGGTGGCAAGGGCAAGTGGACGCCACGGCCTTTTTCGGACGAAGAGCTGCCAGCGGAGGCGTGGGAGCAAGCCTGGGGCGAGCGCACGGGCGATCTGTTTCTGAACGCTGAGACCCATTTTGCCCACGTGCCTGAAGCTGTGTGGCTCTATCAGCTGGGCGGTTATCCGGTCCTCAAGAAATGGCTAGGCTATCGTCAAGCCGACCGTCGAGGCGGCAAGCCGCTGAGCGACGACGAACGCCGGGGGCTCCGCCAGATGATCCAGCGAACAGCTGCACTTCTCGCCATGGGCCCGACATTGGACGCCCTTTATCAGAAAGCAGCAGCCGACAGCTTCACTGCCGTTGAACTCGAGCTTCGAACCTAAGGGGTCTAGGCCACCGACTCATTATGTCGCAACCAGATCCGGATTGAAGCGAGCTGGAC
>JAZJZB010000126.1:0-14026 GCA_040390085.1 Pseudomonadota bacterium
GCTGGATGAAGGTCCGCCCGACATAGTGCGAGCGGATGATCCCGAGCTCGAACGGGATGCCCGATTCCTGGCTGAAGCCGATCGCCGCCGGCACGCCGCTGTCGGGGACAGGGACGACATAATCGGCCTCAACCGGCGCTTCGCGCGCAAGCTCGGCCCCGATGTTCTTGCGCACTTCGTAAACCGACTTGCCCTCGGCGATGCTGTCCGGCCGCGAGAAATAGACATGCTCGAAGATGCACGGCCGCGGCGCCTGTTGTTCGAACGGCCGGAATGAGCGGATTCCGCTGTCGTTGACGAGGATTACTTCGCCCGGCTCAACGTCGCGCAAATAGCTGGCGCCGATGACGTCCAGAGCGACGCTCTCGCTTGCGAAAATCGTCGCTTCGCCGAGCTTGCCCATGACCAGCGGCCGGATGCCAAGCGGGTCGCGGCAGGCGATGAGCCCTTCATCGGTCAGCACTACCAGGGAATAAGCGCCTTCGACTTGCTTGAGCGCATCGGTCAGCCGGTCGAGCATGGCGGTGAAGTGCGAGGTCGCGACCAAGTGAATGATCACTTCGGTGTCGCTGGTCGACTGGAAGATCGAGCCGCGGCGGTTGAGCGTGCGCCGCAGCTTCATCGCGTTGGAGAGGTTGCCATTGTGCGCGACCGCGAAGCCGGCTTCGGCGAGGTCTGCGAACAGCGGCTGGATGTTACGCAGGCCCGATTCCCCGGTGGTCGAATAACGGACATGGCCGATCGCCGAGCGGCCAGCGAGACTGCGGATCACATCGTCGCGGTCGAAGTTCCCGGCGACGTGGCCCATCGCCCGGTGAGAGTGGAAATGCTTGCCCTCGAAGCTGGTGATTCCGGCGGCTTCCTGGCCGCGGTGCTGGAGCGCGTGCAGCCCGAGCGCGACGAAGCTTGCCGCATTGTCGGCGCCCCAGATACCGAACACGCCGCACTCCTCGCGCAGCTTGTCGTCGTCGTACGGATTGGTCGTCAGCATGGCTGGTTTCGGCCCCCGGCAGCGCGTCTTCGCGGGATATAGGTGAGGGGGCGGCCTTTGTCGCCCCCACGATGAATTCAGCGTGAAGATTTAACGACTTACGTCTTGTAAAAGCCCGGGAATTTGCGCTGGAGCGCGCTCACCTTGGGGCGATCATTGGCCAGGATATACGGATAATAGGGATGTTTCCGCGCGAAATCCTGGTGATAGGGTTCGGCGGCGAAGAACCCGCCATGCTCGATCCGGGTCGCGATCGCCGCCTTGTAAACATGTGCCGCATTCAGCCTGGCGATGAATGCCCGCGCGAACCGCTCTTGCGCCGGATTCTGTGGGAAGATCGCTGAACGGTAGCTCGGGCCGACGTCCGGCCCCTGGCGGTTCACCTGAGTCGGATTGTGGGCGACGGTGAAGAAGATGTGGAGCAGCTGGGCATAGCTGACCTTCGCCGGGTCGTAGGTGATCCTGACCGCCTCGGCATGGCCGGTGCCCTCGCTGCTGACCTTGTCATAGCGCGCGTCGCTGGCGTTTCCGCCGGCGAACCCGGAGACCACGTCAGTCACGCCCTTCACATGCTCGAACACGCTTTCCATACCCCAGAAGCAGCCGCCCGCGAGCACTGCGGTATCGGCGCGTGGAGCGGCCGCTGCGGGCGACGTTGCGGCGAGGAGGCTGGCGGTGACGAAAAGAATGCGTTTCATCGGTCGATTCCTTGCTGTTCGGTCCGCAGCCCCGTCACTTGCTGCAGCCCGGCGCCTGTCGGCGCGGCGACCTTAACCGACGCTGGACGGGCGCGGCCAAGCGCGGCAATGTCGCTGCTGACACGGAGGTAAGCAATGCCCACCTATACGGCGCCGGTACGCGACACGCGCTTCATCCTCGACCAGGTGCTCGACATTGGGCGCTATTCGAACCTCCCGGGCTTCGCCAACGCAAGCCCCGATTTGGTCGAGGCCATCCTCGAGGAAGCCGGCCGTTTCTGCGCCGAGGTGCTCCAGCCGTTGAACCGCATCGGCGACGAGGTCGGGTGCAAGCGCAACGACGACGGCTCGGTCACGACGCCGCCCGGTTTCAAGGAAGCCTACAGGCAATTCTGCGAGGCCGGCTGGCCGACCCTGACCGCGCCTGAGCAATATGGCGGCCAGGGCATGCCGCAGGTGATCGGCACCGCGGTCAGCGAATATGTCCTGTCGGCCAACCACAGCTTCGAAATGTACCAGGGGCTGACCGCCGGTGCGATTGCGTCGCTGTTGGTCAAAGCCTCGGACGAATTGAAGGACCGCTACGTCCCCAAGATGGTCACCGGCCAATGGACCGGTACGATGAACCTCACCGAGCCGCACTGCGGCACTGATCTCGGGCTGTTGAAGACCCGCGCCGAGCCCAATGACGACGGCAGCTTTTCGATCACCGGAACCAAGATCTTCATTTCCTCGGGCGAGCACGACATGTCCGAGAACATCATCCACCTGGTTCTCGCCAAGCGCTCCGGAGCGCCCGACAACGTCAAGGGCATCAGCCTGTTCGTCGTCCCCAAATTCCTCGTCAACGACGACGGTTCGCTCGGCGAGCGCAACAGCCTCGGCTGCGGCGCGCTCGAAAAGAAGATGGGCATCCACGGCAACGCCACCTGCGTGATGAATTACGATGGCGCCAAGGGCTGGCTGGTCGGCGAGCCCGAAAAGGGCCTGCAAGCCATGTTCATCATGATGAACGCGGCGCGGCTCGGCGTCGGCCTGCAGGGCCTCGCCCAGGGCGAGGTCGCTTATCAGAACGCCGCCGCCTACGCTCGCGACCGCCGCCAGAGCCGCGCGCTCAAGGAAAGCGAGCGCGAGCCCGGGGCCAAGGCTGACCCGATCATCGTCCACCCGGACGTCCGCCGGATGCTGATGGAATCGCGCGCGTGGAACGAAGGCGGGCGCGCGCTCGTGCTGTGGGGCGCGCTGCTGGTCGATCTGGTCCGCCATTCGCCCGACGAGGCCGAGCGCCAGCAGGCCGACGACCTGCTCGGCCTGCTCACCCCGGTCATCAAAGGCTATCTCACCGATAAGGGCTTTGCCGCCGCAGTCCATGCCCAGCAAATCCTCGGCGGCCACGGCTACATCCGCGAGCACGGCATCGAGCAATTCGTGCGCGATGCTCGGATCACCCAGATCTACGAAGGCACCAACGGAGTCCAGGCGATGGACCTGGTCGGACGCAAGCTGCCCAAGGACGGCGGCCGGGCCGTGCGCGCATTCTTCGAGCTGCTCGGCCGCGACATCGCCGAAGCGAAGGTTGGCGGCGACCCGGGCGGAGTCGCTGCAGCGCTCGAGCCGGCGTTGCAGGATCTCCAGGCGGCGACGATGTGGCTTGCGCAGAACGGCATGGCCGATCCCGACAATGCCGGCGCCGGCGCCTATGCCTACATGGATTTGATGGGCGTCGTCAGCCTCGGCTGGATGTGGCTCAAGATGGCCCGCGCTTCCCAGCGCGCGCTGACGGAAGGCGGCGAGGACCAGGCGTTCCACGAAGCCAAGCTCATCACCGCGCGCTTCTACGCTCAGCGCGAGCTGCCGATGTCGACCGCGCTTCGCCGCAAGATCGAGGCGGGCGCGGAAACGCTGATGAAAATCCCGGCCGAAGCCTTCTGACGGTCAGCGCCAGCGGTCGCCGGGCGGCAAGATCCGGCAATCAGACCAGGGTTACCAGCCAGTAGAACAAGGCCGCGACCGCCGCCGAGGCGGGGATGGTGATGATCCAGGCGACCATCACCTTGCGCGCGATTCCCCAGCGCACTGCGGAGGCTCTGCGAGCGGCGCCGGCACCGATCACGCAGCCGGTGATGGTGTGCGTCGTCGACACCGGGATTCCAAAATAGGAGGCTGCGAACAGCATCACCGAGCCGCCGGCCGAGGCGGAGAAGCCCTGGTGCTGGTTAAGCTTGGTGATCCGCGTGCCCATCGTCTCGATGATCCGCCAGCCGCCGGTAAGCGTTCCAAGGCCGATCGCGACGTAGCAGGATAGTGCGACCCAATTCGGAATACGGAACTCACCGTGTAGGCGCCCCGTCGAATAAAGCAGGACCGCGATGATCCCCATCGTCTTCTGGGCGTCGTTGAGGCCGTGCCCGAGCGAGTAGGCGCCGGCCGAGACGAGGTGAAGGCCGCGGAAGGCTCGTTCCGACCCGCGCGCGCTTGCGCGGAGTCCGAACCAACTGGTGGCGAGCATGATCGCCATGGTCAGGATCAGGCCGAGCACCGGCGACAGCACGATCGCGATCAGCGTCTTGTTGAGGCCCGACCATTGGATATGGCCCAGCCCGGCGGCGGCCACGCCCGCACCGACTAGTCCGCCGACCAGCGCGTGACTCGAAGATGAGGGGATTCCCTTGAGCCAGGTCACGACATTCCAGAACATGGCTCCGACCAGCGCTCCGAACACCACCGCCGGAGTGACTACGTCCTTGTCGATCAGCCCCTTGCCCACCGTGTCGGCAACCTTGTGCAGGCTCGGCCACTGCAGCGCGAGGAAGTAAGCTGCAAAGTTGAAAAAGGCGGCAAAGGCGACTGCCCAGACCGGGCTGATCAGCCTCGTACCGACCACGGTTGCGATCGAATTGGCTGCATCGTGCAGACCGTTCAGGAAGTCGAACGCGAGCGCGACCATGATCAGGCCGACGAGCAGTGGGAGCGCGAGCTGGTTCATCTCGGCTCAGGCGTGGTCGATCACGATGCCGTCGATTTCATTGGCGACGTCCTCGAAGGCGTCGACGATGCGCTCGAGATGCTTGTAGATCTCGCGCGCGACCATGAACTGCATCGGCGTTCCCGAATGCTGCTGGAACGCTTTCTTGAGGCCGGCGGCGTGGACGACATCGGCTTCGCTTTCGAGCCTCACGAGTTTTTCGGTGAGCGCGTGGATCCGCGCGCCGCTGCGGGTAATGTCGCGAAGCAGGGGGATCGCCTCGGCGGTCAGTGCGGCAGCTTGAACGATGATGGTCACCATCTGCTTCATTTCCGCTTCGAAGGTCGAAAGCTCGTAGAGGTCGATGGCCCGGGCGCTGTCCTGCATCTCGTCGACCGCGTCGTCCATCTTTCCGATCAGCGAGGTGATCGCGCCGCGGTCGAACGGGGTCAGGAAAGTCCTGCGGACCGTCCGCAGTACCTCGCGGATGATTTCGTCGGCCTGGTGCTCGAAGCGGTTGATCTCGGCGATCTGCTTCCTTGAAGACGAGCCGCCGTCGACCAGCTTGGACAGGGCGTCCGCCGCGCCGACCAATGTCGCGGCGTGCGCCTCGAACATCCCGAAGAAATCGCCTGTCCTTGGCAACAGGCGCTGGAACCAGGCGAACATAAAACCCCCCTCAATCGCCCCTGGGGATTAGTGAACGGCAGTCAGCACCGCAACTGGGTATGTCTGGGCCGTTTGGCTTACGAGTTTGGTAAATTTTTGCACAACCACATGCCTTCAACGAGTGTTGAGATGCGATCGTGCATTTGGTCCCCCTCGATTGCAAAAGTGGGGAATCAAGATGCGTTTCAATATCTGCCTTGCGGCCGCGGCCGCCACACTCGTTTCGGCCTCGCCGGCGTTCGCGCAGGTCGTCTATCCGCAGGACACGGCCACGGCCACCGCCAAGGGCGTTGTCCTCGAATCACATCAGCTCGTTAAAGCGACTGACCTCGACTTCGGCATCGTCGCTGGCGATCCGTTGAATCCGGGTCAGGTTTCGATTGCCGCTGACGCGTTTGGCACGCGCTCGGTTAACGGCGGCGTCACCGCTCTTCCGGGAACCTACTCCGCGGCCAAGTTCGACGGTCTTGGCGCTCCGCTCGAGACGGTAGTTCTGACCCTTACGCAGCCCGGCATTCTGACTGACGCTGCGAACGACTCGATCAATGCGGCGCTCGTCCTCGACGCTGCAGCGCGAACCGCACGGCCCAGAACGACGGCAGCTTCGTCGTTTATGTCGGCGGCACGTTCGACATTGCCGCGAACCAGCCGAGCGGCGTCTACAGCGCAACTTTCGACCTGACTGCCGAATACCAATAAGCACTGGTTCTGGCGTTTAACGGGGGCGGCCCTTCGTTTTTGGGCGGCGTTAAACGAGGGTTCACCTCGCCGCGACGAGCCGGGCGCCAGCCGCGACGAACCCCAGCGCACGGACTGCACCCCGGGCGTTTTATGTCTCGAAGGCTCCAACCATGTGGAAGGAGAGATAGAGCCATGCGTATGATCAAGAAAAGCTTCGCCTTTGGCGCCGGCCTTGCCGCGCTTGCTGCCGCCGCGCCGGCGACTGCGCAGTACGGCTACGGCTATAGCCCTCACGGCTACAGCCAGGCCTACAGTCCCTATGGCTACAGCCAGCCCTACGCCTACAGCCAGCCCTATGCTGCTTATGGCATGAACACGTCGGTCGCCACTCAGCAGTGTACGGCGGCGGTCCAGAACCGGCTTTACAGCCGCACCTCGCTGGGCAGCATCCTCGGTTCGCTGGTCGGCGTCCCGACCAACACCGGTCGGGTGCTGAGCATCACCCAGGTCATGCCGCGCAGCAACGGTACGCTGCAAGTCCGCGGTCTCGCCAGCAGCGGGCGCTACGCCTACAATAATTACAGCCCGTACGGCGTCGGCGCTTATGGCGCGCTCGGCTATAATTATGCCAGCCAGGCCGACCTGTCGTTCAAGTGCGACGTCGACTATCGCGGTTATGTCCGCGATGTCGACATCTACCGTCGCTATTAAGAGCAGCGGGCACAGACAAGGAGGAGCGCCGGTTCGCCGGCGCTCTTTTTTGCGGTTCAGCATCGGGTCAGCCGTGAGCGACCAAACTCCAATTCATGCGTTCAGCGCGCCAAGCGAGAGCGCAGATGGGAGTCAGAGTGGACAAAATGGATAAGATTGGTCGCGGCCGGCGGTCGCTCGGTAAATGGTTCGTCGCTTCGGCTGCGCTTGGGGCGGCGCTCGTTCCGTTGGGAGCTCCCGCTTCGAAAGCAGATGCGTCAGCCGCCGCAGTGGCGCCGACCGGCGAGATCGCTTCCTTCTACAGCGTCCGCGGCGGCGCGCCTTTGTGGTTTTCGCCGAGAGCCGGCAATGCCGCGCAGCAGCTCCTGACGCTGCTCGCGACGGCGCAGGCCGACCATCTCAATCCCAAGCGTTACGATGTGCGGCGCCTCGCCAGGGCCGTCGGCGAGGCCGGCAGCGGCAACCCGGCTGCCGTCCAGCGCGCCGACGCGATGTTGTCGAGCGCCTTCGTCACTTACGTCCGCGACCTCAAGCACGATCCGCGCGTCGGCGTCATTTATGTCGACCCGGAATTGAGGCCGACTCCGCCATCGGCGAGCGCAATCCTCGCCGCCGCGGCGCAGGCGCCTTCGCTGAGCGATTATGTCCAGCAGATGGGTTGGATGAATCCGATCTACGCCAAATTGCGCCAGGCGATCGCAAGCCGACTCTACCGCAACGCCGCCGAGGCCCGCCTCTTGTCGCTCAATCTCGAGCGGGCGCGGGCGCTCCCGGCGGCAACCGGGCGCTATGTGATCGTCAACCCGCCCGCGGCGCGCCTTTACATGTACGAAAACGGCCAGGTGGTGGACTCGATGCGCGTCGTCGCCGGCCGCCCCGACCCGATCGCCCAGACGCCGATGATGAACGCCTTCATCCGCTATGTCGCGCTCAACCCCTATTGGAATTCACCGCCGGACATCACGTCGCGCAAGCTCGCTCCCACGATTCTCAAGGAGGGCCGCGCCTATTTCACCAAGCGGGGCTATGACCTTGTCGATCGTTTTGGACCGGACGCGCACGTCCTTAATCCCATGTCAGTTGACTGGAAGGCGGTCGCCGCGGGTAGCTTGCACGTGAACCTGCGCCAGCGCCCCGGCCCGGCAAATTCGATGGGGAAGATGAAGTTTATGTTCCCCAACGAACAGGGGATCTGGCTTCATGACACGCCGGAAAAGGAAAAGATCGAGGAAGCCGCGCGCCTCCAGAGCAACGGTTGCGTTCGTCTCGAAGCTGCGCCGCGCTTCGCGCGCTGGCTGTTCAACGGCCAACCGCCGAGCCCCAAGGGTGCCCGGCCCGAGCAGAAGGTCAATTTGCCCACGCCGGTTCCTGTCTACATCACCTATCTGACCGCGGTGCCAAGCGGTACGTCGATCGTCTATTTCGACGATTTCTACGGCAAGGATCGCGCCCAGGCCCAGCGGGTAGCGAGCCTCTGAGGTTCGGCTCGCACGCCATAGAATTGCCCGCGCCTGCTCAGCCGGCCTGCTGATCGATGTACCATGGCCGCAGCATCGTCACCTGGTTCAGCTTCTCGCGTTTCGGGGCGAGGCGGGCGAGGTCGAACTGCTCGCCGAAGCGTACGCCGAACTTGCCGGCCTGGGCCCAGCGCACGATCCCTCGTACGGGCCCGACTCCGACGATGTCGATCGGAAGTTCGGTGCCTGGCGAAACCGGGATCGGGCATTCGACCAGCGCCCCCATCGACGAGATGTTGCGCAGCTTCACCTCGATCGTGCGGCCATCGATCGCCGTAATCGCCCGACGCATCAGCCGGTGACGCGGCTCGCGGCTGCACTGGAAGCCGTCGGCCTCGACGGTCGCGCTGTTGGCCAGCGCCCGGGCGGCCGCAGCCTCGCTCGGGCGGCCGAATATATAGCCCTGGACCATGCTTACGCCGAGCTCGCGGATCAACTGCAGGTCGTCGTGGGTCTCGACACCTTCGGCGCAGGTGTCCATGCCGAGCGTGTCCGCGAGCGTGACGATTGCCCGGATGATCGCGGCGTTGCGGTTGGTCTCCGATGCCGCGCCGCGAACGAAGCTCTGGTCGATCTTGATCTTGTCGAACGGGGCTTTTTTCAAATAGCCGAGCGAACTGTAGCCGGTGCCGAAGTCGTCGAGCGCGAGGCGCACGCCGAGCTTCTTCAAGCGGGCGAAGGTGTCGTCGGTGGTGTCACCCTCGGCAAGGAACACGCCTTCGGTGATCTCAAGCTCGAGCCGTTCGGCTGCGACGCCGGTTTCCTCGAGATGTCCGGCGACCATCGCCGCCACGTCGGGGTCGTTGAACTGGACGGGCGACAGGTTGACCGCGAGCCGGACATGGTCGGGCCAATTTGCCGCCTCCTCGAGCGCGGTCCTTAGCACCCATTCGCCGATCTTGCCGATTAGCCCGGCTTCCTCTGCGAGCGGGATGAATTTGGCCGGTGAAATCGCCCCGCGGGTTGGATGTTGCCACCTGCAAAGCGCCTCGAAGGCCGCGATCTCCTCGCCGGCGGCGCGGACGACGGGCTGATAATGAACCGCCAGCTCGCCGCGCTCGATCGCCTGCCGAAGCTCGTTCTCGAGTACCTGGCGTTCGGCCGCCTCGCTGTGCATTGAAGCTTCGTACAAGCAGTGCTTGCCGCGGCCGGCGGCCTTGGCGGCGTAAAGTGCAAGATCGGCGTTGCGGACCATTGCGTCGGCCGTGGTCCGACCAGGGTCGCCGATCGCGACACCGACCGAGGCGCCGATCATCACCTTGTGACCTTCGATCATGTACGGCCGCGAGGTCTGTTCGATGAGGGTCCGCGCGAGCGACTCGAGCAGTCCGACGTCGACCACGCCGGGGAGCACCGCCTGGAACTCGTCGCCGCCGAGCCGGCCGACCTGGCCGTGGTTGCCCATCACCGATTTGAGCCGCTCCGCAACCTGGCGGAGCAGCGCGTCGCCGACCGGGTGACCAAGCGTGTCGTTGACGTTCTTGAACCGGTCGAGGTCGATCATCAGCAACGCGCAGCCCTTCTGGCGGCGGGTCGCGTTGTGGAGCGCCTCGTCGAGCGTCTGCCGCATCATTGCCCGGTTGGGGAGGCTGGTCAGCGAATCGAAGCGGGCGAGGCGCGAGATCTCGCGCTCCGATCGGCGCTGCTCGGTGAGGTCGGTACCGATGCCGCGGAAGCCGAGGAAGCGGCCGCGGTCGTCGAAGATCGGATTGCCCGAAAGCGACCAGTGAACGTCCTGCTCGCTCGCGGGGCGGACGACCACGTCGGAGAACGGAAACCGCGCGGACAGGTGGAAGCCGAGCGTCTTGCGCTCTTCGGTGGTCTCCGACGAATGGTCGACCGACAGCAAGTCAGTGAACTGGCGGCCCAACAGCTGTTCCGGTGCGCACTGGAAATCTTCGGACAGCTGGCTCGAGACGTAGGACAGGGTGCCAAGCGAATCCGTTTCCCAGAACCAGCCGCGCCCGCTGTTCTCGAACTCCTCGACGAAAGTCAGCGCCTTTTTCGCCTGCCACTCGAGCCCGAGCCGGCGGCGGCCGGCGGCGAGCGTCTTCTTGGTCATTGCGACGCTGTAGACGATGATCGTCAGCGCCAGCGCGTCGATCGCGAAGCTCACTTGCAGGTTGCGCGAAAAGAAGATCGACGACCCGATCGCGACCACCGCATTGATCAATGCTAGCGGTGGGGAGGCGATCGAGGCGATCGAACGCACGAAGAAGCCGGAGGCCATGGCCAACGTCACGAAGGAGGTATCGTCGAGGCGCAGTGCGCCGGCATCAACGCTGGCGATCGTCCACAAGATGCCGGTCGCGGGAATGTAGAAGCACATGGCCCGCGCCACCGTGTGCGGCGCGAGCTTCAGCCGTCGCCAGCTGAGCATGAAGAGGCCTGCGGCGAGGTCGGTCAGGAGGGCCAGCCCGAGCGGGATGCATACGCCCATCAGGGCGGCCCAGCTGGCTGGCTGGCGGGGCTCGAAGACCAGCGCGATCGTCAGTACGCAGTGGCTTGCGAGCAGGAACCACGGGGCGAAGGTCCATCCGTCAATCCGCCGTTCGGCAAGCGTCAGGTCGGTGCTGGTTTCATGGTCGCGAAGATCGAACAGCAGCGACTCGCGAGTCGACGCGCGCGCTGGCGCTGGAACACCAGAATTGGACGACCTGCCGAACATGGTTCGACGCATGTGACCCCACTTTACGCTCACACGGGCATCATATCGCGCCCGACGGAACAGGGTCTTTTACTTTCGACAATTGACCGCGCGCACAACGAACGCGGTTAGCGCCGGATTAAGCCTTATTCGGGCAGGAAGTCGGGCACCGACAAATAGCGCTCGCCAGTGTCGTAATTGAAGCCGATGACGCGCGCGTTCTGGCCAAGCTCGGGGAGCTTCTGGGCGATCGCAGCCAAGGTCGCACCCGACGAGATTCCGACCAGCATGCCCTCTTCGCGCGCCGCTCGACGGGCCATCTCCTTCGCGTCCTCAGGGGCGACCTGGATCACCCCGTCGAGCAGGCTGGTGTCCATGATCTTGGGGATGAAGCCGGCGCCGATGCCCTGGATCGGATGCGGGCCGGGTTCGCCGCCCGAGAGCACCGGCGACAGGGTCGGTTCGACGGCGAAGACCTTGAGGCTGGGCCAGGCCTTCTTGAGCACTTCGGCCGCCGCAGTGATGTGGCCGCCGGTACCGACCCCGGTGATGATCGCGTCCGGCGGACTGTCGCCGAAGTCGTGCAGGATTTCCTGCGCCGTGGTGCGGCGGTGAACCTCGACGTTCGCGGGATTTTCGAATTGCTGCGGCATCCACGCGCCATCGGTCGCGGCAACGATCTCTTCGGCGCGCGCGATCGAGCCCTTCATGCCCTTTTCGCGCGGGGTGAGGTCGAAACTTGCCCCGTAGGCGAGCATCAGACGCCGCCGCTCAATGCTCATGCTTTCGGGCATGACCAGGATCAGCTTGTAGCCCTTGACCGCGGCGACCATCGCGAGGCCGATCCCGGTATTGCCGGACGTCGGCTCGACGATCGTCCCGCCGGGTTTCAGCTTGCCCGACCGTTCGGCCTCCTCGACCATCGCAAGCGCAATGCGGTCCTTGATGGAGCCGCCCGGATTGGAGCGCTCCTGCTTGATCCACACCTCGGCGTCGGGGCCGAACAGGCGGTTGATCCGGACGTGCGGGGTATTGCCGATCGTCTCGAGGATGTTGGCGGCTTTCATACCCTTGCTCTCCTTATGGTTGGGCGCTGCGCAGATCGGGCGGTTCGAAGCTTTTTGCAAGGCGCAGCTCGGGGAACCACCACGACCACAGCACAACGACTCCGATCGCTCCGATCCCGCCGACTATCACTGCGGTAACTGGACCGATCAGCGCCCCGAGGAAACCGGATTCGGCTTCGCCAAGCTCGTTCGAGGCCGAGATGAAGAGTGAGGAAACCGCGCCGACCCGCCCGCGCATCGCGTCCGGCGTGTAGAGCTGGATCAGCGACTGGCGGACATAGACCGAGAACATGTCGGCGGCGCCAAGTAGCGAGAGGCACAATAGTGACAGGGGCATCCATCGGGATATGCCGAAGATGATCGTCGCTGCGCCGAACACGCCGACGGCCCCGAGCATCTTGACCCCGACGTTGTGCTTGAGCGGGCGGACCGAGAAGAACAAGGCCGTGAGGGTCGCGCCCACGGCGGGGGCTGCGCGCAAGTGACCGAGGCCCTCCGGCCCGGCATGGAGGACGTCGCGGGCGAACACCGGAAGCATCGCCGTCGCTCCGCCGAGCAGGACCGCGAACAGGTCGAGGCTGATCGCTCCGAGCACGAGGCGGTTGCGGCGGACGTAGCGCAGCCCTTCGACCATCTGCGCCCACGGGTTGATGTTGTTGCCGATCCCCGTGCGCGGAACCGGTGGAATTGCAAGCAGGCCGACGAGCGCGATCGCGAACAGGATCGTGCTGCCGATGTACGGGGCTTGCGGCGCCCAAGCGTAAAGGTATCCGCCGAGCGCCGGGCCGGCGATTGCGCCGCTCTGCCAGGCGATCGACGACAAAGCGATTGCGCGCGGCAGGATCTCGCGGGGGACCAGGTTGGGCGCAAGCGCTCCCATCGCTGGGCCGGCGAAAGCGCGGGCGACGCCGAGCAGCGCTGCGACCACGTAGAGCACTTCGAGCGTGGTCGTGTGCGTCCCGGCAAACCAGGCGAGCGCTGCAGCGCAGCCGAGCTCGAGCGCGATCGCCGCACGGCCGATCCAGCGGCGGTCGACGCGGTCGGCGGCCCAGCCGGTGACCAGGGTCAGCAGGAACAGGGGGATGAACTGGACGAGGCCAATGATCCCGAGCCTCAACGCGGCTTCCTTCAGCCCCATCGTCTCGCGGGCGATATCGTACACCTGCCAGCCGATCACGATAACCATCGCCATCTGCCCGATGGTCGAGGTCAGCCGGGCGAGCCAGTAATAACGGAAGGCGGGAATTCTGAGCGGTTCGGGGAGGATACTCACCCGCCGCTAGCTAGGGATGTGCAGCTGGAGCGGCAACCTTGTCGCTCGAGAGGCCGAAACGGCGGATCAGCAACGGCATGGTCAGCCCCTGGACGAGGATCGAGAAACCGACGACCACGAAGGCGGTGACGATGATCGCGCTGCGCTCGGCAACGCTCGGCGGGACGGCGAGTGCGAGCGCAAGTGCCAAAGCACCGCGCAGCCCGCCCCAGAACAAGGTGTGTTGATAAGCGGCGGGCAGCTGCCAGCGCGAGCGGCTGAACATTATGGCAATTGGATAGATCGAGAGGCCGCGGCCGGCGAGAACCAGCAGGATCGCCACCGCGGCGACCGTGCCCATCTGCTCGACCGGCAGGCTCGCGCTGTTCATCCCGATCAGGATGAAGACGATGCTGTTGGCGAGAAAGGCGAAATACTCCCAGGCCGAGCGGACATGGTCGCGGCCGGCGGCGGAGATGACTCCGTTCCAGCCGACATTGCCGACCATCAGCCCGGCCGCGAGCGCACTGATGATCCCGGACGCGTGGAAATGCTCGGCGACTAAGAAGGAGGCGTAAGCGGCGATGGTGGTCAGCGTGATCTCGACCAGCGGGTCGTCCGTCCGGCCGACGATCAGCAGGACCACCGCGCTTACGGCAAGGCCGATGATCGTCCCGCCGCCGAGGCTCCACAGGAACGCGGGCGCGACGCTCGCCACGCCCGGCGAGGCGCCGGCGGCGATGGCCGACAAGACCGCGAAACCGACCGCTGCGACTCCATCATTGAGCAGGCGTTCGGATTCGACGACCATCGACACCCGCGGCTCGC